>NZ_JBLVKW010000091.1:0-27573 GCF_048270745.1 Streptomyces sp. NPDC056231
CGGTTCCTCGCCGCGATCGGCGTGAACCGCTGGCTGCGGCTGGCCGACGGAACGCTCAAGGAGACGGGAGCCCCCACGGTGTGACCCGCCGACGTTGGAGGAGGCGCTGGGCACCAGCCCCGATGCCATCGTGGTAGCCAGCCACGACCGGTGGCTGCGCCGGCGGTGGCAGGGCCGGGAGATCCGGCTGGAGCCGGGGCGCGGCCCGTGGAAGGAGGCCGAACCGGCCGGTTTCTGAGCCTGACCTGCAGGCATCGCACGGAGTATCGTACGGTCGCGAGGGGCGCGGACCGTGACCTTGGCGAACCTTGCGTTCGACGGGAGTCACCTGTCAAGATGGTGATGTGAACCTTGACCATGTCTTCGTCTGCGGGCAGCCGGCCCTCGACTTCGCGGCCACCCTCCGAGCCCGGCGCTCGACCCGGTTCGAGATGTTCGTGACGCCGGAGCGGCTGAACGCCTGGTACCTGGAGTCCGGACTCGTGGACACGATCACGCCCGGTGAGGACGACGACGTCCGCGAGGCGATCAGGGTGCGCGAGGCCATCTACCGGCTCGTCACCAACCGCCGTCTCGGTGAGGAGTTCGACCGCGAGGCGCTTGCTGTGGTCAACGGCGCCGCGCGCAAGACCCCCGTGACGCCGCAGCTCACCGTGAAGGGCCGGCACACTGAGGCGACCCCCGAGCAGGCCCTGGCCACCGTCGCCCGGCAGGCCGTCGAACTGCTCAGCGGTCCGGACGTACCCCTGATGAAGGAGTGCGGCAACCCGGAGTGCACGCGCGTCTACATCGACCGGTCCCGGGGCATGCGGCGTCAGTGGTGCGGCATGGAGTCCTGCGGCAACAAGTACAAGGCCGCCGCCTACCGGGCACGCAAGAAGACCGCTTCCTCCGCGCCTGTGGGATGACGCCCTGACCTGGGCGGCGGCGCGCGGTCCCGGCGGGCGCGGGACTCACGGTCCAGGGGCGCTCCGAGGAGACATGTGTCAGGAGAGGTCCGTCGCTTCCCGTGACGGAAGCCCACGGTAGTCCCGGGTGACGTCCCCATGACACGTGATGCTGCAGTCGCAGAGGTATATGTGGCTCTCTGTCGGTGCGATGCAGACGGGTAAAGCTTATGGGATATATGTCACGTGTGTCGAGCCGCCTCGACCTCTGCTCGACGATGTGAGTCGAGAGAGACGCGTATGTACCCCTGATCGAGAACGTGGACGCGGACGTGCTGCTTCCCGGCCATGGACCCGTGCACCATGGTTCAGCCGAGGAAGCTGCTCTGGCAGCCCGCGAACATGCGGTCAGGTGACGGATCCCGGCCTCGTGGCGCGCGCCGGGGCACGCTGCCGCTGTCCCGGACCGTGGGCCCACCGGTGGGCCCACGGCTGCAACTCACAGCGGTCCACATTGGGTCTCCGCGGGCGGTTCGACGGCACACCTGCCGGGCACTCTGTACGAAGTGCGCCTGATGCGGGTGGCTGCCACGCGCCCTTGGCGGTCGAAGAAATGTCGGCGCCAACTATATGCGCGAGTACATCGGCGCCTATCGTGAAGGGTATGCCCGGCGTATCGCCTGGCGCCGACACTTATCTGCACGGGGCCCTCGGCGTGGGTACCATGCGCAACATCATTCATAGCGAGGGAGTGAACGGTTGTGACCAGCCAGTCAGCCGCCACGTTCCGATCGCGGTTGGTAGAACAAGCCGCGTCGGATCTGGAGGAGAACCACCGTCGGCAGCAGGAGCTGACGGAGACGATCATGGTCTTGAAGCAGGAGGAGGCCCTCCTGACCGACATTCTGAAGCTCGCCGAGCGGTACGAGGGTTTCGCCGATCCGTCGCGTCTGCCCGAGCAGTTGCAGAACGAGCCCGCCGTCGCAAAGGTGAAGCGAGCGCCCGCCGCAGCCGCTTCGCGACGCTCGGCCGGGATCAGCCGTGGGGCAGGTGACGCAGCGGTCGGCGCGAAGGGGAAGTCGCGCCAGCCGCTGCTCGGTGACATGCTGCTGGACCTGCTCGGTAAGCACGACGGGCCTCGCCTGGCGAAGGAACTGCGGGACGAGCTTCTGGAGAAGCACCCGGACCGGAACCCGACTCCGCAGGTGGTACGGAACACCCTCGAATCGCTGGTCGCCAAGGGACGCATCCAGCGTCACAAGCAGCAGCGTTCCGTCATGTACACCCTGGTGGAGCAGGACGCGACCGACTGACATGTTTGTGTGTCCCGCGCGCGGGGGCTCACGGAGCCGGACGCATGTGTGCGCTCCGTGCGACCTTGTCCCGCCGCGGGGCTCCGGGCATGATCGGGGGTCCTCCTGCAGGACGGTATCCGCCAGTCGTCGCACCTGATCGACCTCGTCGACGGCCGGGTCGAGCACGAGTCCGTCGGCGCCGAGGTCGTGGAAAGACCTCTCACGACGAGGCCGGCGGGCGGGAATCGTCCCAGGGCACGCACAGGTGTCACGTCGCCTCAGGTGTTGCGCCGAGAGGTCCCTAACCGCGCCATATGTTGTCGAACGCGTTGCCCTCGACGTCCCGGCGCAGCCGTGCGGCCTCCAGCTCCGTCACCGCGTCCCCGACCGCGGCCAGTACCGCGTTCGCCGCATCCCCGTCGGCGCTTCGGCAGTCGTCCACCTGGGTGTCCCCGGTCCGCAGGACGGCAGTCAGAGCGGCGAGAACGGGCTCGCCCGATGCCCGTCGCTCCTCTGCGCGGCGGCGCTCCGGCGAGTCGGCCGGAGCGGTTCGCGTGAACCGTGACCGAAGCCCGATACCCCGCGGGGGGACGACGACTCCGGCCCGTTCCAGGTCCTCGGCGTAGGCCGCGGCGAGTCGGGCGCCGCGGCGCCACAGCCAGTCCCCGACGGTCTCGTATGGTTCCCGGCGGACGAGCGAGGCGAGCGCCTGGTCCAGCAGGCGGTCGCCCGTCGTCACCCGCGGACCGGGTACCACACGGTCGCCGTCGAGGGTCAGCGCGCCGCTCTCCAGCAGGTCGATCGCCTCGGCGGCCGCCAGGACCAGGGAGAGGTCACCCTGTTCCACGGACCGGTCCGGCGGCAGACCCAGGGTGACGAGCGCCAGATCGCGTGCGGTGGTCATGAGTCCCTCCTGGTCTCCAGCAGACGCAGCCACACCTCGCTGATCGTGGGGAAGGCGGGTACGGCGTGCCAGAGGCGGTCGACGGGCACCTCTGCGCTGATGGCGACGGTGGCCGAGTACAGCAGTTCACCGACGCCCGGCCCGGCGAAGGTGGCGCCGACCACGACCTGACGGTCGCGATCGATGAGGATACGTGCCTTGCCCCGGTAGTCGGGGCGGTACTGGAGGGCTCCGGCGACGTGGCCGATCTCGTGGTCGACGACCTCTACGGCGCGACCGGCGAGCTCGGCCTCGCGGACGGTCAGGCCCACGGAGGCGACCTCGGGGTCGGTGAACACGACGCCTGGGACCGCCTCGGTGTCGGCCGTCCCGCTGTGCGGTGCCCAGCGGGAGGTGTCCAACTGCTCACCACGGGCCCGGGCACCGATCACTGCACCCGCGATGCGGGCCTGGTACTTGCCCTGGTGGGTGAAGAGTGCCCGATGGTTGACGTCTCCGACGGCGTACAGCCAGTTCCCGGGGACGGCGGTGACCGTCAGGCTGTCGTCGGTGTCGAGCCAGTCGCCCGGGACCAGTCCCACGGTGTCGAGCCCGATGTCCTCCGATCGCGGAGTGCGGCCGATGGCGAACAGGATCTCGTCGGCGGTCAGTTCACACCCGTCTGTCAGGGTGACCCGAACCTCCCCGTCCTGCGTCCGCTCCGCTGCGGCTGCCGAGACGTTGAACCGGACGTCCGCGCCGGCTTCCCGCAGCCGATCGGCGACCAGCTCCCCGGCGAAGGGCTCCATGCGGGGCAGCAGCCCGTCCTCACGGGCGAGCAGGGTGACCCGGCTGCCCAGTGCCTGCCAGGCGGTGGCCATCTCGACGCCCACCACACCTGCTCCGACAACCACCAGGCGACCAGGCGGTCTCCGGGCGCTGGTCGCCTCCCGGCTGGTCCAGGGCCTGAGGCTCTCGATCCCGGGCAGCGGGGGCAGAGCCGCGCGGCTGCCGGTGCACACGGCGACAGCATGCCGGGCACGCAGCCGGACAGTGCTGCCGTCCGGGGTCTCCACCGACACCTCGCGCTCCCCGGCCAGGCGTCCGTGACCGCGCAGAAGGTCGATGCCGACTGACTTGATCCACTCGGCCTGGTCGTCGTCCTTCCAGTCGGCGGACATGCGATTGCGATGTGCGAGGACGGCCTCGATGTCCAACGGTTCCTTGACGGCGGGGTGGATGCCGGGAACGTGTACGGCGTCGGCGCGGAGCAGCACCGGGCGCAGCAATGCCTTGCTGGGCTCACAGGCCCAGTACGAGCACTCGCCGCCGGCCAGTTCGCTCTCCACGATGACGGTGCTCAGGCCCGCGGCGGTGGTGCGGTCCGCGACGTTCTCACCTACCGGCCCTGCGCCGATCACGATGACGTCGTACGTGCGGATGTTCTCGGTCGACATGTGTCCTCCGGTAGATGGACGGGGCCGGGGGGATGGGTCCGGCAGAACGGGGCCGGGTCTCAGCGGCCGGGGGCGCGCCGGGTGACCTCCTGGAGGAACCACTCGTTGCCGTCGGGGTCGGCGAAGGCGGCGAAGGTGCCGTAGCTGGCCCGCTCGGGGTGCAGGCCGGGAACCCGGTGGGAGTCACCGGCGTGGTGGAAGACGCCGGTCTCGTCGCGGAACGGGCCGGAGACCTGCACACCGCGGGATTCCAGTTCCTTCTGGGCCTCGACGATGTCGGTGACAGTCAGTTGGAGGCCGTGGAGGGTGCCCGCCTCCTGCTGGGTGAGGCCCTTGCCGAAGATGACGGAGCACTCGGAGCCGGGCGGGGTGACCTGCACGATCCGGTACCCCTCGTCGATCGGGAAGTCGGCGTCGAGACGCCATCCGAGCTGTTCCGCGTAGAAGCGCTTGGCACGGTCCACGTCGGACACCGGCATAACGACGACTTCGAGCTTCATGTCCACTGCTGTCATCCCGCTTTCGATGGTTCGGATAATTCGGTAAGGGGGAGCTCGGTGGGCGGTGCCATCGAGGACTCACATGCGGTGCGAGGAATCACCTGGCGTGCGTGGGACTCGCCATGAACGTCTGGACCACACCCGCCGACGGCGCTCACGTCCATGTCGGTGGGCAACGTGCTCTCACTGCCGGCCGCGAGCGACGTGTGCCGCAGCAGTCACCTGATGGTGTGCTCCGGAAACCTCGGCCGAAGTCCCTTGATTCATGCGGCCCTTTGAGGGGCTCGCCGGCCCGCTTCGCCGGCGGCGGTGCCCAATTCGTCACCGCGGCCAGCGGCACCTGGCTGGCTTCATACGTGTGAATGGTGGGCGCTCGGCCTTCCACCAGATGCGCCCGCACGGTAGCCCACGGCGTCGACCGGACGTGGCATGCGGTTGCCTGGACGCTATTGCCGGCCCGCCCTGGCCGGTGGCCCCATGCGGTTCTGTGCGTCACAGAAAACTGGACGGCGGTGGGCCGTATCCCATGAGTGTCACGCTCTGCGCCCAGCTCCACACCTGTGTGTCGGTGGGCCATGCAGGCTGTTCGGAGCCTGCCGCGCTCGTGGACGGCGGATCGCCGGGGACGGTGACGGTGGTGACATCGTCGGGAGCGGGCCGAGGAAGCCTGGCACGCCCTACATGTGTGTGGGTCGTGGGAGCCATGTCCCGCCCTCGCTCTTCGGTAGCCGGTGTGAGTATGTGGGAGAAGGAAAGCGGGTCCCGTGCCGGGGGGAAGGGGGCACGGGACCCGCGGTCAGAGGAAGGAACGGGTCAGGCGGCGGCGCCGGCGTTGATGGTGACGGGGATGTTGTCGCGCGTGGCCTTGGAGTACGGGCAGATCCGGTGGGCGGCGTGTGCGAGCTCCTCGGCCGTGGCCTGGTCCACACCGCCGAGGACGGGGGTGAGGACTGCGGAGAGGGAGAACTCGCCGTCGTCGCCGTGGGTGAGAGTGATCTCGGCCGTGATGGTGGTGCTGGTCAGCCGGACCTTGCGCAGGCTGGCGGCGTGACGCAGTGCGCCGAGGAAGCAGGCGGCCCAGCCTGCGGCCAGGAGCTGCTCGGGGTTGGTCGCGGTGCCGGAGCCGCCGAGTTCCTTGGGGACAGCGAGGCTGGTCTCCAGCAGGCCGTCGGAGGAGCGGACGTGACCACCGTTCCGGCCCTCTCCGTCGACGTCGACAACGGCGGTGTAGGTGACTGCCATGACTGGTGCTCCCCATCTGGGTCTAGAGGTCTTGGATCATTCCCTGACCAGGACGCTTTCTCGTCACTGGTCGAGGAGGTGACGCAATCATGGCAGGTTTCTTCGTCACCCGTCAAGGCGGTGACTAATGCCTGCTTGTGCCCGCCTCCGACACGTGTCGCGCGCTCCGTGCCGCAAGCGCTTCCGTGGCACACGTTGCCTGCGTGCCGCACACGCCCCCGCGCCTCTTCTGCGACATGCCCGAGCCTTGCCGCCGGCAGCGAGTCACATGTGCCGCACCGCCTCGCAGCGCCGTCGGCCAGGTCCGGTAACTGCTCCCGGATGGAGAACAGTCGCAGCAGGCGGCAGACCTGGCCGATCGAGACGATGGCGGCCTCTTCGGTCAGCCCGCGCTTGCGGTCTCCATGACGAAGCCACGGACCGAGGCCGCGAACAGCTCGGGTTCCTCCACATGTCCCATGTGACCGCTGTCCTCCAGCACCAGCAGCCGCGACTGCGGGATCAGCTCGTCGAGTTCGAGACCCCAGCGCATTCCGCAGATCACGTCGTGCTTGCCCACGACGACCAGTGCCGGTACCGCCAGCTCCTTGAGCGCTGCGCGGTCGTCGATGGCGTCAGGGACGAGATCCTCGTCCAGGCCCGAGATGTACGTGGCCCGTACGGCCGCCCGGAACGGGGCCAGCCGCTCCTCATCCGCCCAGTAGTCGGCGAAGTATGACGGCAGCACACCCCGGGCGACCGCCGCGGTCTGTTCGTCGGTGGACATGCTCCCCATCGCACCGAATGCGGCCATCACCCCGGGCAGCCCGGGGTGGCCGGCATGTTTCGCGGCGAACGCCTCCACCATCCGAGCCGCCTCCGCGCCGTGCTCAGGGCCGGTGACAGGGGCGCCCTCGTACAGAATGACTCCTGCCAGCCGCCCGGGGCGGTACAGGGCGTGATAGGCGGCCACGAACGCGCCGTGCGAGTGCCCCAACAGGTGCACCTTCGGCACCCCGAGCCGGTTGATCAGAACCTCCAGGAAGCTGCTGTAGCGCTCCCGCGTGTATCCGTGCGGGTGCGAGGGCAGGCGGCTGTCCGTCGTGGTGCCTATGGGCTCGACGTAGACCATGGTGAGGTGTTCTTCGAGGGCGGGCATGCGCATGTACTCCCAGAAGATTCCGGGACCGCCGGAGTGGGCCACGCACACCGGGCCGCTGCCGTGAACGTGATAGCGCTGCACCAGCCCGCCCAGCCGGTACGTGTGGGTACCGGGGGAGAGGGGGGCGGTGTCGGGCGCCGAGGCGTGGTTGTGCGCGGGTGACGAGACCATCGAGTCCTCCGTGATGTGCTGGTTTTCCATGACACCGGCACGACGCTCCGGAGGCCGACAAGTTCGGTCGCCGCGATGTGATCTGGCGCACAGCGGCTGGGGGAGGGGCGTTTGGCTCAGGCCACGGGAGACGCGGGCTCCATCGGGCGGGCAGCGTGGAAGAGGGAGACCCGGTCGATGCGACCGCCGTCCAGCGTCATGATCCAGGCGACCCCTGGGGGACAGTGCTCCGGATCGTCAGCCGGGCTGATCAGTTCCATCTCCCACACGACCAGGGACCGGCCCGCCACGATGTGGACGGGCCGCTGGCGAACGCCCGCCGAGAGGTCGCCGTCCATGCCCGCGAGCAGGACTCCGGCACCGCCGAGCAGTTCACCGCCGGCCAGGAGCGACACATCGGGGGAGTAGCGGTCCTTGACCACCTTGCCGAACTCGCCGCGCTCGGCGGCCGCGAGTGTTTCCTGTGCCTCGAGCCAGCTGGCCTCCGTACGGCGCGTCACGTCCTCGTGTGCCGTGGCCGCCGTGGCGGTCACGGCCTGGGCCAACGCGGCGCGGGCCTGGCTGAGCCGACTGCGCACGGTGCCGACGGGCACGGCGCAGGCTTCGGCGATCTGCCGGTACGAGGTGATTCCGGTGGAGAAGTACCGCAGGACGACCGGCAGCCGCAGGGCAGGTGACAGCGTCTCGATGGCCTCCCAGATCCAGTCCCGCAGCGCGTGGCTCTGCAGCACCTGCTCGGGTGTGACGCCGTCCGGCGGCAGCGGCACCTCCTCCAAGGGCTCGACCCGCCGGGAGGCGCGCAGCAGGGTCCGGCAGTTGTTGCGCACCACCATCCGCAGCCACGGCCCCACGGCCTGCGGATCACGGACGTCCACGATCCGCCGCAGCGCTACCAGCGCCGCTTCCTGCATGACGTCGTCCACGTCCGGGCCCGGTTTCAGCAGGCTGAGCGCCACGGCTCGCATCCCGGGCCGGTGCCGCTCCAGGAGCAGGGCCAGGGCCGAAACGTCGCCTGCCTGCGCGGCTCGGGTCAGTGGCGCGTCCTCTCCCAGCCCGGTGGTCGCCGGTACCCCGTTCATACTTTGCCCCTCCAGTCGCGACACCTGTCTTCCCGAGCCTAACCCTCGACGAGTATCAGGTGTCGGTCCGAACGGGGTTTGGCGGGCCCGCAGGTCCGCCGTCCCACGGGGTGTGTCGTGGTATCACGGGCAGCCCCCGGGCTCCATCGGGAGCACGCCGGCTGGCGGCCGACCGTCGAGGAAGTTGCTTTCCACATGCGGACAACACACCTTGCTTGTGGCAGGATGTGTGCGGAGGGCAGTGATACATGTGTCGGCACACGCTGCCTCGGGGACCTCATGTCCGCACCGCCCTCCTCCGACACGGGGCTGCGGCACCGGCCGGGCGTCACCTGCCGCCGGAGAGCGGCGGGACGTGACGCGCGATCAGTCGGACTGCGCTTCACGAGCGGGGAGGATGTCCGCGGTGGCGACGTCCCAGTCGACCCCGGCGAGCTCATGACCCGCGGGAACGAGTTCGTAGGTGTACTCCAGCCACTTCGCCAGCGGTGCCACAGGCAACTCGAACAGAGCCGCCATGTCACCGGAGGTCAGCTGAAGCCAGGCGGTCGCACGCTCCTCCAGGTTCGACGGCCACATCTGAACGTCGCCGAGGCCGCTCATCGAGTACAGCCCCTGTTGGAGGAGGTCCCGTCCGATACGCCACAGGACGCGGGGGCCGCCCTCTACGAGGAACTCCGCGGACACGGCCAACGGAGACTCCGGGGTGAACCGGAATGCCGCCCTGATCGCCTGACGGGCGGAGACGTGCAGAACGCGTTCGATGTTCAGGACCAGTTCTGGACCGCCGTGCGGCGCCGTTCGCGAGGCATGGACACCTGGTTGGTTGCCGCTCATGACGGGTGGATCCTTCCCTGGGGCGGAGGCTGGCCTGATCTACTTTGGCCGCCGGGGTGGCGTCGTACATAGGTACATTGACCGTGCCGCCCCACCGGGTCGACGGTGATCTTCGTGGCGGGCCGTCGGTATATGAATGCTTGTCCGCCTTGCGGTGCCTGGAATTCCGGGTGCCTTCACGCGGGGCCGGAGCCCGCGTGCCGCCGCCGGGCGTCGGCATTAAGTCATTCGACTGTCGCCCCGGGCCGATGCCTGGACGATCCTGGAGCAGTCGCTCGTGTGCCGATGCCGGGTGATCGTCGTGCTCGGAGGTACCAGCCGTGAACCGAACTCCCGTCGTCTTCATCCATGGTGCGTGGCTGCACGCGCTGTCCTGGGAGTCATGGGCGGAACGCTTCGCCAGTCGAGGGTTCCTCGCCTTCGCCCCCGGCTGGCCCGGGGAGGCCAACGCCGCTCAGGAGGTGCGCAGGTCGCCCGGTCCGCTCGGCGGCCTCGGTCTGGCCGCGCTGACCGACCACTACGCCGGGATCGTGCGCTCGTTCGACATCTCGCCGGTGATCGTCGGCCACTCCGTCGGCGGGCTCATCGCACAGCACCTCATCGGCGCGAGAATGGGCCGGGCCGCCGTGGCCATCGCACCCGCCCCGATCAACGCGGTCCCCCTGCCCGGATTGCCGGTCCCGTTGTGGACGCCCGGCGGTGCCGACGGCGCCGACGGGCTGGTGTCCCTGTCGTCGGAGCAGTTCCACCACGTCTTCGCGAACACCGTCGCTCCGGAGGAGTCCGACCGGCTCCATGAGCGCTACGCGGTGCCGGCGCCGCTCCGCCTGCTCGGCGATCTCGGATGCGCAGGTGCGGTGCGCAGCCCGCTCGCCATGGCGGACATCGGCAACACGGACCGTGGACCGCTCCTGTTGATCTCGGGGCAGGAGGACCGGCTGGTGCCCGACTCCGTCAGCCGCGCGGTCTACAAGGAGTATGGCGACTCCACGGCCGTGACCGACCTGAAGCAGTTCGCGGACCGAGGCCACTCCCTGGTCATCGACAGCGGATGGCGCTTCGTCGCCGACTACGTGCTCGGCTGGCTCGACGAGCGCGGCGTCCGCGCCCTCCCGGAGGAGGGCTGAACGCACCGCGGCCGACGGTCGGGACCTGCGGTCCCGGCCCGTCGGCCACCGTGGTCCCGTGCCGGGGGCTCACACGTTCTGATCACTGGAAAGCCTGCCCAGCGCGTCGCGCAGTGCGGCGCGGGAGGTGATGCCGAGTTTGGGGAAGACCCGGTAGAGGTGGGAGCTGACGGTGCGCGGCGACAGGTGCATCCGCTCTCCGATCTCCTTGTTGGTCAGGCCGCCGGCGGCGAGATCGGCGATGCGGCGCTCCTGCCAGGTCAGCGCTGCGAGGTGCGCCGACGACGCGAGGGGGGACGCACCGGCGGTTCTGAGTTCGGCTCGGGCGCGTTCGGCCCAGGTGGGTGCGCCGAGTCGTTGGAAGGTGTCGGCGGCGAGGGTGAGGGGGTGTCGTGCTGCTTTGGGGCCGTGGGTGTGTCGGAGGCGGATGCCGTGGGCGAGGTGGATGCGGGCTAGTTCGTAGGGGAAGCGGGTGGCGGCGGGGTGGGTTTCTGCTTGGTGGTACATCTGGTCGGCTTCGGTGGGGTCGGTGGCGGTCATGGCGAGGGCGCCGTAGGTGGTGAGGGCGAGGCGGGGGGAGAGGTCGGGGAGGCCTGCGTCGCGGGCGGCGAGGGCATGGGTGCGGGCTTGTTCGGTGCGGCCGGTGTGAAGGGCTGCTTCGACGAGGTCGAGGAGGGTGCGGGGGGCTTGGTGGGCGTAGGGTTCGAAGGTGCCGGGGGGTGTGATGCCGATGGCGTGGAGGTAGGCGGCTTCGTAGTCGCCTTCGGTGAGGGCGGCGGTGGTGCCGATGGTGTCGGTGATCTGAGTGAGGAAGCCGACGCCGCGGGGGCGGGCCCAGGCATCGACCATGGCCTGCAGTTCCCGTGCCCGGTCCGCCTCGCCGCGCAGAGCGGCCAGCAGACCCAGATACGCCTGGGTGTGATGGACGAACAGCGCGTGCCGGTGCGTCGTCGTCAGCTCCAGGCAGCGCTGTCCGGTCCGTTCCGCCTCGTCCCACTCACCCACCGCGATCTGGTCCAGCATGATCAGATGCAGCATGGTCATGGCGTCGGCCAGTGCCCCCGTCTCCACCTCGCGGTCCACGGTGCGCTGGAGAGCTGGCCGGTACTGGCTGAGCGTGTCCACGTGGTAGGCGGCGACCCCCAGCCTGGTGGCGTCCCACGGCTCCATCTCGTGGACTCCGGCGAAGGCGCGTTCCACCCGCTCGTGCACACCGGCGCCGCGGCGCACCACGTCGCCCCAGGCATCCTGGTAGATGCGTGAATACGTGGACACCAGGTCGCCCAAGGGGTCCAGAAGCTCATGAGACCGCTCCCACGCGGTCTTGTCACTCGCGTACTGATTGATCGCCAGCAGCAGGTCGACCAGGCGCGTGAGCAACTCGTCCGGTTCCCGCACCCCACTGTCGAGCATGCTCTCGATCGCCGCGAAGACCTGGCGCTGCGAGGACCGCACGTCCCCGTCCTCGAAGAGCGCGACGTAGGCCGACGCGACCACCGATGCCGGGGAGTCGTTGCTGCCGGCCCCGGTGCCCGCGCGGACCAGCCGCTGGGCCTGGTCCAGTTGGCCCGAGTGCCCGGCGATGTACGCCGCGCTGCCCAGCCTCCTGGACCGTTCCTCGTGGCTCTCACTCAGCTCCGCGGCCCGGGTCAGCCAGGCCACGGCGGCCATCGCGCCGCCCCGCGGGACGGCGGAGTTCGCGGCTGCCTCCAGCATCGCGGCGACCTCCTCGTCGGGGTCGACCACCGAGGCCGCCAGGTGCGTGGCCCGCCGTTCCAGATCGTCATGGTGCACCTGAGCGAGTACGGCGTGCGCCGCGCGCCGCTCGTTGGGGGTCGCCAACTGGACAGCGGTCGACCGCACCAGGGGATGCCGGAAGACGAAGTTGCCGGTGAGCGGGTCGATGTCCAGCAGGCCGCAGTCCGCGGCCTCGTCGGCCTCCATCATGCGGTAGTGCGTGCTGCCCGGGCGGTCGGCCGCCGTACCGGCACCGACACCGTCAAGGGCGCCGCGCAGCAGCTCCGCGCGGACGGCGTCGCCGAGGGCCGCGATACGGGCGCCGTACACCTGCTGCAGACGCAGAGGGAGCGGGATGCCGGTGTACCCGAACAGTTCCTCGGCAGTGCGTGCGGCCCGGTTGCCGCGCACGTACGGCGGCAGTTCCAGCAGAGCCAGCGGATTTCCGTGCGCCTCGTCCAGGACGAGACGGCGGATCCGTTGGTCCAGCCCCGGGTGGTGCATGTCCAGCAGCCGCTCGGAGGCGCTCTCCGACAGTGTTGTCACAGGCAGTTCAGGGAGCGCGGCGGTGTCGAAGCCCGAGGGCAGATCGGAGCGCAGCACGACGACCAGCTTCACCGAACTGCCGGTGAGCCGACGGCCCACGAACCCGCACACCTGGATGCTGGAGGCGTCCAGCCACTGGCCGTCGTCGAGCACCAGCAGAAGGGGGTTCTGCGAGGCCGCGAGCGAGAGCAGGTCGAGGACGGCGATACCGAGGGTCATGACCGAGGGGGGTGTGCCCTCGGTCCTGCCGAAGATGACGTCGAAGACCCTGCGGTGGACATCGTCCAGCCGGTCGATGTGGGACAGCAGCGGATACAGGAACTGGTGCAGACCCGCGAAGGGCAACTCCGACTCGGCCTCGACCCCGGCCGCCCGGATCACCCTGTGCTTCTCGGCCGCCGCGAGGTCGGCCACGTGTTCCAGCAGAGCGCTCTTGCCCACACCCGTGTCACCCCGCAGCACCAGAGCCCGGCCCCCCGAGGCCGTCACGAAGTCGGACAGCACCTCCCGTTCGCGTTCGCGGCCGACCATGGTCCTGCCGATCGATTCCATCATCCCCCCACTCTCTTCACCGCTGAACCAGCGCCTGGCCTGGTGGTTGTCGCCCCCTGCACGCGGACCGCCAGGCTCACGGCGAGGGTACGTTGTTGCTCTGCCGCACCGTTGAGTCCCCGTCCTCCGGCTCACCTCGACAGAACTGGCTCCCCGAATGCGTCCGGCGATCCGCTGCGCGTGCAACCTCTGAGCCGGTGGCCGACTTGTCACATGTGGGGTGCTGAGCAGCGGCCGCACCCGCCACTCGCACCACATCCGAACAGAAGATTAGATTCCCTGAGGTATTTAGTCACTTAGTATGGCCGAAAAGGTTCTTGCTGCTCAGCCTTCTCTGGGTTCGGCGGGTTCGTTCAAGGGTGCCGCAGCTCGGCCGGTGGTCACGTGGACCGTCAGGCCGCGCGGACCGGCCGGGAACTCGAGATCATACGTGTGAGTCAAGGTTACGTGTCTGAGCTGCGGTTCTTCTCCTCCGAGGTCCGCCTCCTGGGGTACCCCGCGCATCCGCGCCGGCTGAAGGGCTGACCGGGCGCCCGTGCGGAGATGCGGTGCGGTGGGCGGGAAGAACCCCTCAGCCGGGCATGGCCGACCGGCCGACGATTTGCGACCGCACGCGACCGTCCTACATGTGTCCCCATCGCAGGAGATATGGCGACCTGGTGCGAGGCAGGTGTCGCACGCCTTCTAAGGTGTGAACATGACTCAGTACCGCAAGGGCCTCGTCCTTGATTTCGGTGGTGTGCTGACGACCCCTCTGCTGCCCGCCGCACTCGCTTTCGAGAGGCGCGAGGGACTGGCCGCGGGGACTCTGCTCACCAGCCTCTACCTGGACCCCGAGGGAATCCGGCTCACCGAGAGACTGGAACGCGGCACGCTCACCCAGACGCATTGGAACGAGGCGGCCGGCCGGCTCCTCGGTGTCCGGCCGGAGAACCTGATGGGCCGCGTCTTCGCCGACCTGCGCCCCGAGACCACGGTGATCGCTGCGGCGGCTGCCGCGCGCCGGGCCGGAGTGAAGGTCGGCATCCTCTCGAACTCCGTCGGCCTGGCCCCGTGGAACCTGTACGACGGATACGAGCTGGAGGAGCTCTACGACGCCGTGGTGGTGTCGGAGGTCCACGGGACGCGCAAGCCCGAGCCGGAGATGTACCGGCTGGTGCTCGACGCACTGGACCTGAAGGCCGAGGACTGCGTGTTCGTCGATGACACCGAGCAGTACCTGCCGCCCGCGGCGGAACTGGGATTCGCCACCGTCCACGCCGTGGACCCTGCCCGCACGGTCACCGTACTGGAGAGCCTGCTCGGCGTCCCGCTGAGCGGCAAGGGCCCAGACCGGGGCATCGCATGAGGAGAAACTTATGAGTCTGGCACTTCCGACCTTCGGCCCCGACGCCCAGCCGGAAGGCATCCTCCGTGTCTGCCGTTCCGCGCAGGAGATGGGATACGACTCCCTGTGGACGGGTGATCGCGTCCGCGTCCCCGGAACTGTGCCGATTCCTCCGGCGGTCTCCCGGTGCCCGCGCGAGGAGGAGGGCCAGGAAGCCTCCGGTACTGGCGACGGCCCGGAGGCGGCGGAATGAGCTGAGCGTCGGCGCAGGCGCACGCCGTGGACGCACATGAAGGCCCCTTGGAACACATGTGTTCCAAGGGGCCTTCGTCGTGTCAGGACGCTCCGAGTCCGCGCAGCAGGGTGTCGACGACGACGTCCGCCGCCTGTGCGGCGCTCAGTTCGGGCAGCTGCCGGGAGACGAGGTGCATGAGCTGGGGGAGCAGGGCGCCTGCCCAGCCGTGGGGAAGGTTGGGGCGTAGGAGGCCTTCGTCGGTGGCGCGTTGGAGGAAGGTGTCGACTTCTGTGATGCATGCGTCGCGGCGGTTGCGGACGGTGTCGTGGGCGAGCATGCGGGTGAGGTCGACGGGCCAGGTGCGGTTGACGGTGATGATGTTTTCGACGTAGCGGTGCAGGGCGACGGTGACGGGTGCTTCGCGCAGGCGTGCGTCCGCGATGGCTTCTTCGATGGCGGTCACGCGGGATTCGTAGATCGCGGCGAGGAGTTCCTCGCGGGAGGCGAAGCGGCGGTAAACGGTGCGCCGGTCCACGCCCGCTTCGGTGGCGATGCTCGCGATGCTCGCGCCCGGGTCGGCGGCGAGCATGCGGGCCCCGGTGGTCAGGACGGCTTCCAGATTGCGCGCTGCATCGGCTCTCACAGCAACGAGTCTAGCCGCGCGTTGTGGAGCCTGAGACACCTAGCACCTCGTAGGCGTGAAGAGTCGAAGATTAAGCGCTGCATTGCTGTGACAGATGTGTCAGGTACTGCCAATTGAGTGAGGCGCCACCGTGCTGACGGGCGGCAGGCGCAGCGCTCCCGCCGCCCCTTTTGGAGAAAGGCGAGTTCCGATGTCGAAGATTCCGATGCCGAAGTCACCGTGCCCATCTCCGACACAGTCCTCATCACCCCGGGTGGGTGGTGTCGCCGCCATGAGCGCGCTGATCCTTGCGGTCCTGCTCGCAGCCCTGGACCAGACGATCGTCTCGACCGCGCTGCCCCGGATAGCGGAGGACCTCAACGGGTTCGACGACATCGCCTGGGTCAGCGCCGCGTACCTGCTCGCATCGACGGCGGTGACGCCGCTGTGGGGCAAGCTCGGTGACATGTTCGGCCGCAAGCGGCTCTACCTGACCTCGACCACGATCTTCCTGATCGCCTCGGTCGCCTGCGGTCTGGCGCAGAACCTGCCCGAGCTGATCGGCGCCCGGGTGCTCCAGGGCGTGGGCGGCGGAGGCATGATCGTGCTGACCTTCGCCCTGGTCGGTGACATCGTCGCCCCGAGCGCGCGCGGCCGGTACCAGGGCATGTTCGGATCGGTCTACGGCGTAGCCAGCATCGTCGGCCCGCTGCTCGGCGGTGTCTTCACCGACCAGCTCTCCTGGCGGTGGGCCTTCCTGATCAACCTGCCCGTAGGTGCCATCGCCCTGGTGATCGCCGCGAGGGCGCTGCCCACAGCCACCGGGGTACTGCCGACCGCCGGCGGTTTCGACGCTGCCCGCCCCGACACCATCGGCCGGCTGCCCGCGGCCTTGCGCGACACCGCGCTGGACGCCTTCGCCCACGCCACGGCCACCGGCTATCTCTGGATCGCCCCGACCCTCGCCGTCGGCCTTCTCCTCGCTTTCTTCCTCAAGCCGTCCCGCAGGACCGGCGACACCGCCGAGGACATCGCCCCCGTCGCCAAGGACACCGTCCAGGCAGCCTGAGCCACTGGACAGCGCAGTCCGGCCGGCCGACGCCCGCACGGGCGCGGGCCGGCGGCGTCCATCCGGCGGCGGCGCTCGGCGTCACGGCCCCCGCGGCAGTCCTGTCATGGACGGCGCTGCCTCTCGTCCGGCACGGTACGGCCGCGTCGTGCGGCATCGTCACCACCGCCGGACTCCTCGCCGCCGCGCTGCTGCTGAGGCAGTATCGCAAGAACCTGCCGTCCCGGGGCAGCGTGCTGCCGGACGCGTTGCCGGGCGGGGCAGCCACTCACCGTCCGTGTCGAGCAGAAGGACCCGCGATACCCATGTCCCAGCACACAGTCGCCCCTCTCACCGTTCTCGACCCGCACACGCAGGCCGCACGGCAGCTCACCTTCCTGACAGACGCTCTCGCCGAGGACCTGGACCAGGGCGTCTGGGTTCCGGGGCCGCTGGAACGATCCCTGGTGTCTCGCCTGCTCACGTCCTGTGCCGGGGACGGGCAGTTCACCGGCGTCCGCCTGCGGGAGACCATGTGGGAGGGCAGCGTCGCGCTGACCTACGCGGGCGACGGACGGCTGGTCCGCCTCCTCGCCCAGTTGTGTGAGGTGACCGAGCACCCGGCGCCGGCTGCCCAGCCCGCACTGTCCGCCGCCCTGCGGCTGCTGGAGCGGTCAGCACAGGGCGTGTCCGTGGGCGGCGACAAGCTCTGACGGAGAGGCAGACGAGAGGCGGCGGTCCGACGACTCCGCGGTCTCCCACGACCTGTGCTGAACGATCCGGCCCTGGCTCAGGGCAGTCAGATGACCGATGTGCACGGGCCCCCGCCTCCGGAAGACTGACGGCCACGAGGTTCACACACATAGAGCGCAGAGAGGGAGAGCGTGACGAGGTACGACAGATGTGGCCGGCCGTGCTGCGACCGTTTGCGGGCCAGGCAGTCTCCGTCCAGGCGGCGGCCCAGGGCAGTCGGCGGCGGGGACAGGCCCGTTCTCACTCTGATCCAGGGTTCTTCCGAGGGCTCCGACGCCCGCCGGACACCTGTCGAACTGTCCACGCTGACACGGGACCCCATGCCGGCCGACGTCCGGGGTGCGATCGTGACGGCGGTGGGCGGCAGGCTCCTGGCCACCTGGATGCCGTTGAGCGGCCCGTCCCGCCTCCCGCAGGGCCGCGTACTGCTCTCCTGGACGCCCGCGGCCGATGACCGGACGGACGTCACGGCCCACCTGGGGCTCGCGGGCACCCAGGTCCTGCTGGCGTTCTGGCCGGGCCTGCGCAGCGGTTGGTGCGGCGTCGTCCGCCCCACCGTCGCCGAGGTGACCGAACTGCACGCCGCGCTCCGCCTCGCGACCGTGGCCCTGAACCGTCTGACCGACTGAACACACGTCCCAGGAAGTGGGGCGTGGGTCGTGCGTCTTGCGCATGTGCGACCGGTTACCTGCCGCCGGGCAGGCCGTGACGTAATCGGCGACCAGCCGGTCCAGGAACAGTTCGAGCCGCTGGTTCATCGCGCGGTGGTCGTCGCGCCCCAGATCCTTGGACTGCTGGACGAAGCGGTGGTCGTGGCGCCCCAGATCCTCGAACTGCTGGACGAAACGGTGGTCGGCCGAGTGCGGCGAGCTCCCTCCCCGTGGACGCGATGAGCCCCTCGATGATGTCGCGGTCGAACTCCATGTGGCATTGGAACCCGTACAGGAATCTGTCGTAGGCCACGATCTGCCTGGGCAGCCCTCGCTGCCGGCGAGCACCGTGGCGTCGGCCGTGAGTCCCTTTCCGGGACGAGGAAGTCCTCCGCTGGGTCGGTGAGCACCGCCCGCGCCCGGGGCATGATCGGTGTCGATACCAACGCCGACCACTTCGCCGCCTACCAACTCGACCGGCACGGCAATCCCGTCGGCGGGCCCCGGCGGTTCTTCTACGACCTGTCCGGCACCGCCGGTCGCGATGCACAGATCCGCCACGCGCTGACGCGCCTGATCAACTGGGCCAGGCAGGCCGGTGTCGCCGCGATCGGCATCGAAGACCTCGACTTCACCACCGAGAAGACCCGGGAGAAGCGCGGCCGCAGGAAACGATTCCGCCAGCTCATTTCCGGCATGCCGCCCCACAGGGAGGTGTGGGCGGGATCGACCGCGACAGTGCTCAGGCCCTGTTCGGCGGCCATCGACACCAGCCGGGCCTTGAGTTTCCCGGTCAGGGGAAGCCTCAAGCCTGCAGAAGGTCAAGACTGCCACGCTGACATCCCCCACTACTCAGTGATACCGTGTAGTGGTACTCGGTACTACGCAGTACCGCTAGGGCCGAGGAGGACTCGCGATGGACGACCTGACGGAGATGCTGAAGGGCACGCTCGAAGGGTGCGTGCTCGAAATCATCGGCAGCGAGGAAACATACGGCTATGCCATCACTCGTCAGCTGAACGAGCTTGGCTTCGCCGACGTCGTCGAGGGGACCGTATACACCATCTTGCTGCGACTGGAGAGGAACAAACTCGTCCAGGTGACGAAACGGCCATCCGGGGTCGGTCCGCCGCGCAAGTTCTACGCACTCAACGACGCCGGACGCGAGGAACTCGCGAAGTTCTGGACGAAGTGGCAGTACGTCTCATCACGCATCGACAGGCTCAAGAAGGGCGGGAGATGAACTTCTGGGAGACCATCACAGGCAGCGATCTCACCAGGGAATGGAAGGCGTTCGAAGCCCGGGCCGAGGCCTTGCCGGACGACTACCGGGCGGCGTGGGAACAGATCAAGGGCCACCTCTTTCCTCATGGGGACTTCACCGGCCGCAACCTGATGCCGATCCTCGACGCCGCCCTGGGGTTGCTCGAAGAAACAGCGGCGGACGGGCAGAGCGTCCACGAGGTCCTCGGCGACGACATCCGAGGCTTTTGCGCGGCGCTGGCCGGTGGAGAAGGGGCTCGAACCTATCGCGACCGGTGGCGCGAGCAGTTGAACAGGAACGTCGCAAGGAAATTGAGCCGGCTGGGAGGCTGACGTGGGCATCCAGGACATCATCGAGGGCAAGAAGCAGTGGCGGGCGCACATGGCTCGGGTCAAGGCGCTCCCGCCGGACTACCGGATCGTCTACAAGGAGATGCAGAAGTATCTGTTCAAGGTCGGACCGATCGACCTGCCTGACGGGCCTCTACTCCCCGAGATCGTTGACTTCTTCGAGGAAGGCGTCGCCGCGGGCAAGGGGGTCTTGGAACTCATCGGCAACGACGTCGCCGCGTTCTGCGATGACCTGGTCAAGGACTCACGCACCTTTGCGGACGTCTACCAGGAGTCCATCAGCAGGGAACCCGGTACGGCCGAGAGGTAGCCCTCACCTCATGCCAGTGGGCGTAGTCGCCCGCACGCGCGGTTCGTTCGCCTAGGTTCTGTCTCTTTGGTCATTCGAGCGCGGATGAGGATGACAGCCGGGCTCGACGGAGCACTTGTGCCATCCGGATTACGATGGGCATCTGTGGATCCGGCAGGCCGTTCGCGAGGAGGGGGCGCGTGAACGAGTCCGATGACCCGCAGCAGGAACCAGTCTGGTTGGTAGCGGCGAACGTTGTGGCCTGGCGTCGATGCGGAGTCGGCGGCCAGGAACTGCGCCCGGGGACGAAGTGCTTCAAGGGCGGGGCGAAGGTGTACGTGGCCCACGTGTACTGGGGTCCAGGAGGCGATCGGGTTACGGTGGTCGGACGTGAACGGCACACCAGCCGATGGATCGTTATCGATACGGCGACGCGCCACCTCCACGGCTTCCGACCGAAGCTCGTCCACACGCCGCGTGTCTTGGAGCGGCTGCGTGCGTTAGGACACGAACGCGGGCTCGGCGCGGACTACGCAGCGGACGTCTCCGCGACGCTGGAACGGTATGCGCGTCAGTACCGCGCCGAGACGGCGCCGTACAGTCCGCACCCGGACGGATGCCTGTGTCACGCCTGCCTCACCGGCGAGTCCGGATAAGAGGTGATCTCATTAAGGGCTGCCGCTGCGACCGGACCGGTGGTCTCTCACATGCCGCGGTCTGGGCCGTACCAAGGCTCGGGGCGCTCGTCGGCGGACATCGGCAGGCGCCGCAACTGCACGGGGCCGGGGTAAAAGGCTGCGCTGTTGGGTCCGGTCATGTCTTCGCCGATGAGGTAGCGGTAGAGCCATTCCGCGAAGCTCATGCGGTGCTCTGCCCAGGTTTCGTCATAGTTCACCAGGAGCCTTGGGCCATCGGTGGCAGCGTGCAGGAAGATGGTCTCTCCTCGGTCGGTGCTCGCGATCGGCCACAGCCCGTTGCGGGTGCCAAAGCTCAGCTCGTCGAGTCCGAAGAGCTGGCGGGGGTCCTCATCCGCGTCGAGGTCTAGGTCGTCCCACGGCACCTCGGACCACGCCTCGATCTGGCCCCGGATGTCTTGGCCCAGGTTCCATTGCTTGGTCGCGGGGTGGCAGAGATACAGGTGCCCGTTGATCTGAATGGGGGCGAACGCGTCCACAACAATCCTGTAATCGGGAGGCAGTTGTATGCCGAGCTCTGCGTGGAGACGGTCCCAGGCAGCCGGGTCCGCATGTCGGTTCTGGGCCGGGCCGAGCATCGCCATGGCGGCGGCCAGGTAGTCAGTCATGAGTTCCTCGAGGATGTGCGTCCGGCGCGGTCCCTCGCGTTGGGTCGGCGGCGTATAGAGCCGTACTTTACGGATCAGGTCGAGTTGATGGCCTTCGCAAGCCTGCGATAGCAGATCAAGGTGGCGGTGATGAGACTCCTTGAAAGCGGCCAGAGCTGTTTCTCTTCCTCATTTGGTTCTCGGTTTGGCCTATACGGGGAGAGCGGGGAGTATGAGCATGTTTGAGGGGCTGCCGACCGTCAGGTCGGCAGCCCCTGGTGATCGGTGACGGTCGGCTGCTCCCAAGATCCAGTCCGGCTCAATAATCTGATGGGTAGTCGAGTCTTGGGTGGCACCATGCCGTGTCATGGCAGATGACAGCTCCAGCACCTTTCAGGCAGGCCAAACGGGACTCATAGTGAAGATCCCCGAGGTTGAACCTGCTGTCCGCGCATGGCGTGAACGGCTCGACCCTTCAGCCCAAGCCGGCGTGCCAGCACACGTGACTGTGCTCTTCCCGTTCCTCGAAGAGAGCCGAACAGACGCTCTCGTCCACTCGGCCATCGCCGACACCCTCAACAGCCACCGGGCCTTTGACCTGCGATTCGAGCGAAGCGGGCATCTCCCCGAGGTCCTGTATCTCGTCCCTGAACCGGACACTCAGTTGCGGCAGCTCACCCAAGCAATTGCTGATCGGTGGCCGGAGACTCCGCCATACGGTGGCCGGTTCACCGACATCATCCCCCATCTCACTGTCGCCCAGTGTCAAGAAGCCGCCGTTCTGGAGGAGGTCGAGACCGACCTCCTCAGCAAGCTCCCCATCACGGCGCATGTCTCGTCAGTCGAACTGGTGGTCCACGACGGCACGGCGTGGCAAGAGCGAGCGTCCTTCGCACTCCGAAAATGAGCAGGACGTGAGATCCGGTGGCCGACGCCCAACGAGCTCCGGCCGGTTTCTGGGGTGGCCAGCAGGGCGACGATGGTGACGGGTTGCTGGCAGTGGGGGCAGTTCCGTGTCGCGGCTGGCTCCAGCGGGTCGCGTTCGGGGGTCACTTGGCGGGATCCTCCGGAGCGGTGAGCCGGTTTGGGCGGCGGTGGCAGTTCGGGAAGCGCCGGCAGCGGTTTGGGCGGACTCTCGCCGAGTCGACGGGCTCGCTCCGCGTCGCGTTCCTGGCCGCGGCGGCGGTTGGCGTCACGGCGGCAGGTGGGAGAGCAGTAGACCTGCCGGACGGTTCGGGCGGCTTCGAAGGTGTCGTCGCAGGTGGGACAGACCCGCTCTTCCAGGTGATCCTTGCTGGTGCGGGCCGTGGTGCGGCATGCGGACGAGCAGTAGACACGCCGGGGGCTGACGTCGGTGGTGAACGCGCTCCGACAGATGGGGCAGGTCCGCGGGCGGGGATGTGCTGGCGGTTGGCGTCGCGGCAGGTGGGAGAGCAGTAGACCTGACGGCTAGTGGGACTGTCGGCGGTAAAGGTGGTCTGGCAGACAGGGCAGCGCCGCGCCAACTCATGGTCGGTTTCGGGTCTGGGGTGTTGAGGGATTGGTCAGGAGACACGGGCGTTCACTCCCTGCCGCAGGACCTCAGCCTGCTGCTGGTGGCCGCGGAGCCGGTAGGAGGGGCCGTCGATGCCGACGACCGCGGCCCGGTGCAGGAGCCGGTCGAGCATCGCAGCGGCGACGGTGGCGTCACCAAAGGCGCCGGCCCAGTCCGACTCCGGGCGGGCCGACGAACAGCACATTGGAGGCGTCGTCGAGGAACCGCAGGGTGGCCAGGTCCCGGATGAGTTTCTCGTCGACGCCGGGCTGGGCGGCGAAGGCGAAGTCGTTGAGGGTCCAGGGCTCGGGCAGGCAGGCGAACCTCAGCCGGGCGGCGAGCCGGCGGGCCTCGGTGGCCTCGACCTCGATCTTCAGCAGGCGTTCCAGGGCTGCAGTCAGCGTCATCCGCTCGGTTCTGGACTGGTTTAGGACCCGGTTGAGCGCCTCGGCGGCGTCGTTCAGTTTCAGGTAGGACAGGTGGGCCCGCAGCTGCTGATAGCGGCGTCCTTCGCTCATCTGCATCGGCGCCGTACTCACTCCGTGTTTTCCTCCTCTTTCGGCTGGGGAACGTGCCGCAGCCGTTCGGCCACGGCGGCATAGTGGGACAGGTCGATCACGACCCGTTCGGCGGTCGACCCGGTCGCCTGGCTCTCACGCAGCCGGCCGGCCTCGGCCAGCGCTGCGTCGCTGGGCGGGTGGCGGACCTTGGACTTGCAGGGCGCCCGGTCGGAGAACTAGTGCCGCATCAGGCAACGTTCGCCCTGTCGGAGGCCCTGCCTGTCGACGGCTTCGGCTGCTGGCGATAATCGACCGATGAGCGCCATCGAACGCCCTTTGCCGCCCCTGAACGCCGACGAGCGCACCACGCTCGAAAGCTGGCTTGACTTTCACCGCGCCACCCTCGCCATGAAGTGCGAAGGCCTGGACGACGGGCAGGCCGCCGTCGCGTCCGTGCCACCGTCCGACTTCACCTTGACCGGCCTCGTCCAGCACATGGCAGAGGTCGAGCGGAACTGGTTCCGCCGAGTGTTCGCCGGAGAACAGGCCCCGCCCATCTTCGACCCGCAGGCCGACCCGTCTGCTCCCGACGGCGGATTCGAACTGGCCGAGGACGCCACACTGCACGACGCCCTCGCCACCTGGCAGGCGGAGATCGCCCGCGCCCGCGAGCTCTGCGTCGACCGTGCTCTGACCGACGCAGGCCGCTTCATGGAGCAGGACGTCAGCCTCCGCTGGATCTACGTCCACATGATCGAGGAGTACGCCCGCCACAACGGCCACGCCGACCTGGTCCGGGAACGCATCGACGGCACCACTGGCGTATGACGTCAGATCAAGTCACGCCCGTCCTAATGTGAGTGACGCGCCGCCGGGTCCTGTGCCGGGCGGCGCGCCGTGCCAGGGTGCCCGAGTGGCTGAACGTGTGCGCGTGCGCGAGGTCGATGACGACGAGGGGCAGCGGCTGCTGCGGATCATCCGCAGAGGCACCGGGTCGGTGGTGACCTGGCGCCGGGCCCAGATGGTGCTGCTATCCGCGCAGCGCATGGACGTGGTGAAGATCGCCGAGGTCACGTTCACCAGCGCCGACTGGGTCCGCGACCTGATCCACAACTTCAACGCCGATGGCTTCGCCTCGCTGTACCCGAAGTACAAGGGCGGCCGTCCAAAAACCTTCACCCTCCCGGAACGCCGCGAGATGAAGAAGACCGCCAAGTCCAAGCCGGCTGAGCACGGCCTGCCGTTCTCGACCTGGAGCCTGGCCAAGCTGGCCGATTTCCTGGTCGCCGAGGGGGTGGTCGACGACATCAGCCACGAGGGCCTTCGGGTCCTGCTCCGCGAGGAGGGCGTGTCCTTTCAAGGCATAAAGACCTGGAAGACCTCCCGCGACCCCGACTACGCGACCAAGAAGGCCCGCGTCGAGCACCTCTACGCGATCGCCGACGGCGAGGTCATATCCGAGCAAGGCGAGCACGACGTCGTCTTCTGCCTGGACGAGTTCGGCCCGCTCAACCTCCAGCCCCACTCCGGACGGCAGTGGGCCGAGCGTGGCGGACAGCACAAGGACCCCGGCAGGGAGCCCCGGCCCCGACGCCGGGCGACCTACACCCGCCCGCACGGGGTCCGGCACCTGTTCGCCGCCTACAACCTGGGCAAAGACAAGCTCTACGGGCACATCAAGCCGAAGAAGAACCGCACGAGGTTCCTGGAGTTCTGCCGCTACCTCCGCAGCCTTCACCCGCCGGAGATCCGTATAGCGATCGTGCTCGACAACTTCTCCCCGCACCTGACCACGAAGAAGGACACCCGCGTCGGCGACTGGGCCACAGCCAACAACGTCGAGTTCGCCTACACGCCGACCAACAGCTCCTGGCTGAACCGCATCGAAGCCCAGTTCACCGCCCTGCGCTACTTCGCTCTGGACGGCACCGACCACGCCAGCCACAAGGAGCAGGGCAGCATGATCCGCCGCTACATCCTCTGGCGAAACCGCCACAACACCCACGAACGCTTACGCCCTGTCGATGACGTCTTGTAGGTGCTGGTCGTCGGTGCCTACTTGGCGTGTGTCAGGTGTTGCTTGGCGACGGAGACGACGTGGTGATGGGTCGCACGAGCGCACTCGTGCCAGAACGGTGTGGCGGTCAGGTACGCGCCGAGCACGGAAAGGATGCCGAGGGAGACATCCACGCTGAGGCGACCTTGCTTGGCCCAGTAGACGTCTTGCAGATCGAGGAGCAGAGCGAATTCGTCGGCGATGAGGGCGGTTGCTTTCCTACGTCGTGGCCGTCCCGAAGTCCCAGCAGGTCCACGGCCCGCGCATCGACTTTCTCATCGGCCAGGCCCCGCCCGAAGCCTGGCAGCGGCTGTCCGCAGGAGGCGGCGCGAAGGGCGAGCGTTTCTACGACTGGGCCGCAGCCCGCCTGTCGGCCGTGTGGGAGTTCGACGGCGACGAGCCCACCCGGCAGCGCTGGATGCTGGCCCGCCGCAGCATCGCCAAGCCCGCCGAGATCGCCTACTACTTCGCCAGCGCACCCCTGGAAGCCACCGTCGCCGACCTCGTACGCATCGCCGGCTGCCGCTGGAAGGTCGAGGAATGCTTCCAGAGCGCGAAGAACGAATGCGGCCTGGACCAGTACGAAGTCCGCCGCTACGTGGGCTGGTACCGGCACATCACACTCGCCATGCTCGCGCATGCCTTCCTCGCCGTCCTGGCCAGCCAGGAACGGGAAAGGGGGGCATCGAGCGGGACACACCCGACCTCGTGGACCTCACACTGGCTGAGATTCGACGTCTGCTGGCAGTTGGACCCCGCCGCCGCCCTCAGGACCGCGACCACGCGATGACGTGGTCCCACTGGCGTCGCCGCCACCACGCGCGCGCTCGCCGCTGCCACTACAAGCACCGCGGCCACACGTTCGTGGGACGGCCCGGCAAAGACCGCGCCACCCCCATTCCAGCCCGCTACACTCCCCACACCCAAGCCGTTGACCAGCGCTAATGAAGAAGTCCGGCTGGAGTACTAGCCAGCCGAGGGACAACGAGGGTTCATCGACGTTGCCTGCGCCCAGTGATCAACCTGATAAGGATGAGGCCACAGGTTCAAATTTCGAGGTCGCCGAGGAGCCGATTGCGGGCGGTGCCGGCCGCGTGAGCTACCCCGGAAATACCAGGAGGGGTGTCACTGGGCCCCGCTAGAGTCGGCATCCACAACAGAATCACAGCAGTGGGGTGGGACAGATGAGACTGCGGTACACCGCGGCCTGCGTAGGGGTCACGGCGGCGGCGCTGATGGTGACGTCCGCGTGCGGCACGGACGGCGCGAAGACGGCCGCCAAGGCCGTCGACAAAACCGACGTGATCATGGCGGCGCTGGCGCGGGCGACTGACCAGACGGAGAACCTGGGGTCCGCGCAGGTCAGGATGACGACCGAGACGTCGACGACCAGCCCGGTCACCATGGACGGCACGTACTCCTGGGGCCATGGCTTCGCGTTCGACGTCTTGATGGACACCAAGGCCGCCCAGATGCAGCAGCTGCACGCCGCCGCCAAGACCCGAGGTGTGTACGTGGACGGCGCCTACTACTACGAGATCGACCCGCAGCCTTCCGGCCCGCTCAAGGGCAAGGAGTGGATGAAGATCGACGCGTCTGTGGTGTTCGGCGACAAGGGCGCCGAGGCGTTCCAGCCGAGCTCCGGCGCGGGCAGCCCAGCGGCCGCCATGAAGGGCCTGAAGTACGCCAACAACGTCGACGACCTCGGCAAGGAGACCGTCGACGGTCAGAGTGCGACCCACTACCGGGCCGTGGTCGACAAGGAGCACATGGGCAAGTTCAAGAAGGCCTACGGCAATCAGAACAACCTCTTCGGCTCGGTGACCGGCGGCAGTGACTCGATCACCATGGACATCTGGGTCGGTGCCAAGGACCTCCCGGTCCGTATGAAGCAGCGGTTCGGCAGTTTGACAGTGACGATGGACTTCGAGAAGTTCGGCGCCACGGCCGCGATCAAGGCCCCGCCCGCCGCACAGACCGGTGATGTCACCGAGCAGGTGAAGAAGGCCACCGCGCAGCAGCAGGGCTGAGCAGGGCCGGACCCGGGGCGGTGAAGGTCGACCATCCGTGATCTTGCGTGGGTATCCCCGGCTTCAGCCGGGGAGGGAAACGCGTCCTCGGCCCGGAGGCGCGAAGCGCCAAAGTTCGCTGCGTTGTCAGTGGCCTGCACTATGTTGATCACGACAGCCGAAGGGGGGTGGGCCGGATG
>NZ_JBLVKW010000092.1:0-27501 GCF_048270745.1 Streptomyces sp. NPDC056231
CTCCCCGACCCATTCCCCCATCACCACGAAAACGAGTCTGGCCCCGCCGCTCACGCGGCGGGGCCAGAACCCCAAGATCTTCATGAATCTTCTAGCCGATGGTTGCCGCTGTCGACGGAAAGGAACACTCACCGGATGCGAAGCTGTCCGGCCCCGGTCACAGCTCCGACTCCGCGTCGGCATGGCCCATCGTCCGGTTCACAGCGATGGCATTCGCGTTCGCGGGGTGATGGAAAGTGCGGGCTTCGGTCACGCCGCACAGCTCCGCGAAGCCCAGACCGAACGCCTTCATCGCGACCGAAAGGCCACGGCCGCGGCCGGCTCTCACACCGGTCATCTCGTTGAAGACGAAGCCGCTGCGCGGTCACAATGGGGAACGCCGCGCTGCATGTCGGGCTCTGCGGAGCGGACGGCACGGAGGGGGCAAGCAGGGCTGTCACCTCACGGATGGCCCCCCGGTCGGAGGGCCGGTGGAGGCAGGACATAGCGTGTGCGGTGGAGATCACTAAGAGTGAGCTCACAGAATGGGCGCCCGGCTCGCGGCGTCTGGTCGCACGCTCGCTGCGTTGCCGAAACGCCCTAGTAGCTCCGCTACGAGGCTTTTCCGGCGCCTGGCGATCGCACGCACCAGACGCCGCAACCTGCTCGGACGCCCATTTTGTGAGCTCGTCCAGGCCAAGCCTTTCTTCCGCTGCTCTCCGCCCGCGCTCAACCGCCCCATGGAACGAAGGAACAACAACCCCATGACACGCCCTGTCCGCGTCGCCATTGTCGGAGCCGGCCCCGCCGGTATCTACGCAGCCGACGCGCTGCTGAAATCCGAGTGCGCACTGGACCCGGGTGTATCGATCGACCTGTTCGAGCGCATGCCCGCCCCCTTCGGCCTGATCCGTTACGGAGTGGCTCCTGACCACCCCCGGATCAAGGGCATCGTCACCGCGCTGCACCAGGTGCTGGACAAGCCGCAGCTGCGGCTGTTCGGCAACGTCGACTACCCCCATGACATCGGCCTCGACGAACTGCGCTCCTTCTACGACGCGGTGATCTTCTCCACCGGCGCCGAAGCGGACCGCCCCCTCGACATACCGGGGATCGACCTCGACGGCTCCTACGGTGCGGCCGACTTCGTCTCCTGGTACGACGGGCACCCCGAGGTGCCGCGGACCTGGCCGCTGACGGCCGAGAAGGTCGCCGTTCTCGGTGTGGGCAATGTGGCCCTGGACGTGGCGCGCATGCTCGCCAAGACCGCGGACGAGCTGCTGCCCACAGAGATCCCGGCGAACGTGTACGAAGGTCTCAAGGCGAACAAGGCGCTGGAGGTGCACGTCTTCGGGCGGCGCGGGCCGGCGCAGGCCAAGTTCTCCCCGATGGAGCTGCGGGAGCTGGACCACTCCCCCAACATCGAGGTCATCGTCAACCCCGAGGACATCGAGTACGACGCGGGTTCGATCGAGACCCGGCGGGGGAACAAGCAGGCGAACATGGTCGCCTCCACCCTGGAGAACTGGGCCATCCGGGACGTGGGCGACCGGCCGCACAAGCTGTTCCTGCACTTCTTCGAATCCCCGGTCGAGGTTCTCGGGGACGACGGCAGCGTGGTCGGCCTGCGTACGGAGCGGACGGAGCTGGACGGCACCGGCAACGTCCGGGGCACGGGGCGCTTCACCGACTGGAACGTCCAGAGCGTCTACCGGGCGGTCGGGTACTACTCGGATGAACTGCCGAAGCTTCCGTTCGACCCCGTCTCCGGCACTGTCCCTCACGTCGCCGGACGGGTTGTCGAGGGTGCGGAGCCGATGCCCTCGGTGTACGTCACCGGGTGGATCAAGCGGGGACCGGTCGGCCTGATCGGCCACACAAAGGGCGACGCCAACGAAACGGTCGCCTGTTTGCTGGAGGACCGGGCCGCGGGCCTGTTGCCGACCCCGGCGCAGCCTGAGCCGGACGCGGTCGTCGCCTTCCTCCAGGCGCGCGGTGTCCGCTACACCACGCGTGAAGGCTGGCACCGTCTGGACGCACACGAGCAGGCTCTCGGTGCGGAACAGGGCCGTGAGCGCATCAAGGTCGTGGAGCGCCGCGCCATGCTGGACGCGTCCGGCGCCTGACCGCACGACTGCGTCGCCGGTGGTCCCCTCGGCGGAGACCACCGGTGACACAGCACATTGCGCAGAGCGCTGTGCGGGCGGGCCGGGGACTGGGAGCATTGAAGGTTGTCGTGAACGGTGCAACGATTCCGGGGAACCCTTCGCCCGCCCTTGGAGGAAACGCCTCGATGGATGACGAGCTCCGCCCCACGGCCGCGACAGTCTTCGACGCTCTCGGCGCCGACTACGAGCGAGCCTTCGCCGGCTCGGCAGCGCACCACGCCTCCCTGCAACGCCTGCTGACCCGACTCCCCCCGCACAGCCGGGTCCTGGACGTAGGCAGCGGAACCGGCCGGCCGACCGCACAGAGCCTGGCCGACGCCGGTCATGACGTGTTGGGGGTCGATGTCTCGCCGGTGATGGTGGACCTCGCGGCCCGGCAGGTATCCGGGGCGGCCTTCCAGTGTGCCGACGTCCGTGAACTGGAGCTGGAGGACGAGAGTTTCGACGCTGTCTGTGTGTACTTCTCGCTCCTGCAGATGTCGCGGGACGAACAGTCACGGCTGCTGCAGCGGCTCGGGCGGTCGCTGAGGCGGGGAGGGCACCTGGTCGTTGCGACGGTGCCGCTGGACGTGGAGGATGTCGGCGCCGTATTCATGGGCCAGAAGGTGCACGTGACCAGCTTCGGCGCCGAAGAGTTCACTTCGATGGTGACTGGGGCAGGTCTGGCGGTCCAGTGGGAGCAGAACAGTGTGTTCACCCCGTCCCACCCTGAGGCGGTACCCGAGCCGCACCTCTTTCTGCACTGCGTGCGTATCTGACGCACGGGGTGGATCGACGGATGCCGGTCCGCGTAGAGGCGGTGGCCCGGGGCGCGACGGGGCCGATGAGGGTGCTCGTCCGCTCGGCCGTGAGCATCGCGGTCTACCGTTCCGCTGGTCGGCTGACGCACAGAACGATCTCGCGGCAACCCACCGCAAGCCGATGCCGCTGTCCGAGTTGCTCGGCCTCATTAGGCAATTCGCTCTCCAGCTCGGATCCGGCGACCCCGGTTTTCTCGGCAACCCCGGGACTGCGGACATGTGAGGCAGCCGCAGAAGTCGTGTCGCCGCGGAGGCAGCTCACACGCTTCGCGAGGCTTCGGGACTGCCGGCCCCTCCCGCCGGCGCGAGGCTGCGGTCGGCGGTCAGACCTGCACTCCCGGACGGCCGTCCTCGACGACCACGGAGGCCCGTGTGCTGATCGGTGCTCCCGGGCGGGTCACGTACGGGAGCACGCGGAAATCGCTCCGCCAGCGGTCCCTGTTGACGTTGCAGCGGACGTAGCCGCGCTGACTGTTGAAGAACTTCATGTGCGGGTTGGCTGCCAGGAGCGTCCTGCCCTTGGTGGTCATGTCCGCACCGTCGGCGCCGCTGGTGATGGAGGTGCCGACGAACTCACTGGCCACGGTGGGCGAGTCAGGATCCGCGTAATCACGCTTGAGATCCCAGGCATAGTTCTGGTGACGATCGCCGGTGATCACCACCAGGTTGCGGACCCCGCGGTCCTGGGCTGCGGCCAGGAGAGTGTTGCGCTCGGCGACGTAGCCGTCCCAGGGATCGAGGAAGACCTTGACAGCCTGGCCCGCGTCCTGGTCGGTCTGTCCCATCGGTGCCTGGTTGCCCAGGATCTGCCAGCGGGACCGCGAGCACCCGAAGCCCTGGAGCACCCAGTCCCGCTGCCTGGCTCCCATCAGCGTACGGTCGGGATCGAAGCGCTCGGTGCAGGTGGCCGAGGAGCCGTCGCCGCAGGGCTGGTCGTCGCGGTACTGACGGGTGTCGAGCATCGTGAAGTCGGCGAGCTGTCCGTAGTTCAGCCGACGGTACATCTGCACGTCGGGGCCGGAGGGGAGCTGGCCGCGACGGAACGGACCGTGCTCGTACATGGCCTGGAACGCCTGCCGGCGCCGGGCCAGGAAGTACGCCGGGTCGTCGTCGTTCTCCGATGTCTCGTCGGCCCAGTTGTTCTCCACCTCGTGGTCGTCGAAGACCATGATCCAGGGGAATCGTGCGTGGGCCAGCTGCAGCGGTTCCTCCGACTTGTAGAGGCCGTACTGGAGGCGGTAGCGAACGAGATCCTTCGCCTCGGTGTGGAACTTCGCGTCGGTCGTCACTCCGCGCTTGTTGGTGCCGACACCGGACTCGTAGAGGTAGTCGCCGAGATGAACGACCAGATCCAGATCCTCCTCCGCCAGGTGCTGGTAGGCCGTGAAGTAGCCGTCCTGCCACCTCTGACAGGAGGCGAAGGCGAAGTTCAGCTCGCGAGGAGAAGCCCAGATGGCAGGGGTGGTACGGGTACGGCCCGCCCGGGACACGTAGCCGCCCACCCGGAAGCGGTAGTAGTACTCACGGTTCGGATGCAGGCCGTGGATCTCGGGGTGCACCGAGTGCGCGAGTTCGGGGAAGGCGATCACGCTGCCCCTCTGCACGGGGTGGCGGAAGCGTTCGTCCACGGCCACCTCGTACTGCACCCGGACCGCGCGGCCCGGCATGCCGCCCAGCCCGTCGGCGGCGAACGGATCGGGGGCGAGGCGGGTCCACAGCACGACGCCATCGGACCGAGGGTCTCCCGAGGCCACGCCCAGGGTGAAGGGGTTGCCGCTCAGCGGCGGGGCGGCATACGCCAGATCGGCCTGCCAGAGCCCGGTCCCCAGCGCCAGAGCGGCCGCTCCGGCGCCGCCGAAGCCGAGCAGATGCCTCCGGGACAGAGATCGCGCGGTCAAGGGAACCTCCAGTGCTGGCGGGTTCGGGCGTCGCCAGTACCGTCGCAGTCAGCGGTGTCCGCCGAGGTTCCCGGGTGCGGACGCAGAACGGCCGTTTGAGCAACTTCGAGTGGCGGACTCACGATTGGTGGACTCCGCGCACCCCGAAAAGGTTACTCCGCCGGTGATCCGCCGGGCCGACGACACCCCCGTACAACCGCACGCCAGGGTGAGCGGCCGGGTCGCGCCGTGGACGGTGAGCCGCCCGCCTCGGCGCCGCCTCAGGCCCCCGTCACCCCGTCCAGCCGCTCCCGCACCAGATCGGCGTGGCCGATGTGGCGCGCGTACTCCCCGATCATGTGGATGTGCACGAGGCGCAGCGAGAAGACCTCGCCGCCGTGGACAAAAGTGTCGTCGAGCGATGCGTCGGCGATGGCTGCGTCCGCCAGCCGGCACTCCTCGACCAGGCGCGCGTAGTCGTCGGCGGCGCACGCCGGGTCCAGGTCCTCGAAGTCCGCGTCCTTGCCCCCGGCGGGGTCGTACATCGGGTCAAGCGACTGGCCTGCGAAACGCTCCCGGAACCAGGTGCGTTCGACCTTCGCCATATGACGGAGCAGCCCGAGAAGGGTGAGGTTGGACGGCGGTACGGTCTGTTCGGCAAGCTGCTCCCCGGTCAGACCGGCGCACTTATGCAGCAGGGTGCTGCGGAACCAAGCGAGATATCCGGTGAGCATCTCCCGCTCACCGGCGACGAGGGATCCGGGCGTGCGTGTTGCGTCTGGCGCTGTCCATGTCATCGCCAGATCATGCCGGTCGGCCCCCGGATACTGCCAGGCCTTTCACCACCTGTCAGTGCTGTCCGAGGACCAGTCGGTCGTCGCGGAGGCGGTGATGTCCGCGACCACGCCCACCACCAGGAAGAGGATCAGCAGAGCCTTCCCCGCTCCGCTCATGATCAGCGGCCGGGTGGCGGAGCGGGGCTGCCGGTCGGGTACGGAAAGTGCTTCTTCGCCGAAAAGCCCCTTGGGGTAGGCCGGGGTGAGCATCATGAAGTAGGCGTAGAAGCGCATTTCGTAACGGAGTGTCGCGGCTGAGGCCTCGAAGAGGGGCTGGGGCATGCGTCCCAAAATCAGTGTGATCAGCCACCAGATGAAGGACAGTACCCACCAGCCGGAGGTGGCGAGTCCCTGCACCACCGCTGCCGGAATCATCAGGATCAGGCGGAAGAAGACGGCCAGCCGGTTGAGTTCCGTCGGCCGGAGCTCGATCTGGACCGGAAAGTCCGGCGGCGGAGTCAGGGCGAACGGCGGATAGCGGTCGATCAGCAGCATTGCGCTCGCGCCGACCCGCGTGCGGTAGCCGAGATATCCGGCGAGAAAGCGGAAAACCGGTTCGGGCAGCCGCCCCAGGACCAAGGCGGCGAACCAGCCCGCGATGGCGGTGAAGAAGGCCACGATGTAGAGGAAGAACAACACGATGAAGTGCGGGATCAGCAGGAGCAGCCGCACCAGCACCGTGAGCCGGCGCTGGCTCGCCGGCTCGACGAGGTCCAGCACAGGGAGCCACTCCCCCACGTCCGGTCCCCTGGGGCCCGTCCACTGGGCGTCAGCCATGTCGCTCCTCCTCGGCGGGTGATGCGTACGCCATCGGCACCTACGACGTCACCCCACGCTCGGCCCGCCGATACGGGCCCGCAATCGACCACGGGCCGATCGGGTGTCCTGACGGGCCGCGCCGGACCGGGCAGGACCCGGCCATCGGTCGTCCCCCTCGGCGGCGCACGGGTCGACCTGGTCACGTCCGACAGGGACCGGGCCGTGGCGGGGTGCGGCGGTCACCGCGTTGACGTCACGGAGGTGAGGGGCAGGCAAGCAGAGAGAAGCCCCGGCCGGATCGGGGGAATCCAGCCGGGGCTGTCAGGGGGTGGGCGCTGTGCGCGTCATCCACATATAGGTGAACGGTAAACCATTGGGTTCCGTTCCCTCGAATCCGGACCGCCCACTGTGACGCGACACACGAGCCTCAGCGCCCGACGGGCGCCGTGGTCCCGTAGCGGCGCCGGAACTGCTCGATCCGGCCCGCCGTGTCCAGCACCCGATGGGTACCGGTATAGAAGGGGTGGCTCGCCGAGGAGGTCTCCACATCGATGACCGGGTAGCTGGCGCCGTCCTCCCACTCCACGCGCCGGTCGGAGTCGGCAGTCGAGCGGGTCAGGAAGGCGACCCCCGCGGCGCGGTCGCGGAAGACGACCGGACGGGAGACGGGATGGATGCGGGGCTTCATGCGCGTTCCTTCCTTGCTGCTGAGGGGAGGGCCTGCTGGGGCGTGTTTCAAAAGGAGCGTCGTCCGCCCGCAGAGCGGGCCGGGGCGGCGTCCGGTGCGTGCGATCGCAAGGCGGAGGCTCGCCCCGACACTGGGCGTATCGGAGCGAGCCCGACAACGCGGCGAGCTTGCGTGCCGGTGGGACCCGACGGGTCAGCGTTCCTCGCGGAAGAGGACGTGCTTCCCCGCGGCGGGGTCGTACTTGCGCAGCACCAGCCGGTCGGGGTTGTTGCGGCGGCTCTTGCGAGTCACATAGGTCTCTCCAGTACCGGCCGTCGACCTCAGAGTGACGACGGGGCGGGCTTCACTGCGTGCCATGGGCACCTCCGGTCGCTTCCAGCGACCCCATTCAAGCTTCTGGGAATGGGTGTCGTTTTCGTTCTGGTGCTGTAACACGGGTGGGTCCGGTGGCATTCCCGCCCCGGACACCGGGCGCGCGGTGCGGTGCTGGACCGGAGCGTGGCCCGCACCGCCGTCGACTGGTACCGGGACGCGGGCGGGACGGGTCCGCTGGTGCTTCAGGCGATGAACGTACGGGAGGGCACCCCCGATCCCATGGAAACGTCCCTCGCCGGAATGCCCGCCGAGATCGAACGGACCTTGTCGCTCGGGGCCGACGAGATCCACTGGGATCTCAATCTCGCAAACCTCGCGCCGGAGGCGCAGGTGCAGGAGCTGCCGGAGGCGGCGGGCGACCATCCGTCGCTTTTCGCGAACGGCGCCACGAAGAGCGACGACGCTCGTTGATCGCTGTGCCCAGCACATCGACGACTGCCGGAGGAACGACAGCCATGCGCTTGAAGAACACCCTGACGACCGCAGCCGCCACGGCGTTGATCGCCGCGGCCACGCTGACCGCGGCGGGCCCGGCGGCCGCCGCGGGTGGCACCGCGCCCGCCTGTATCGCGCGTGAGGTCGTCAAGCAGAACAAAACCGCTTGGACGACCAACCACTGCGGCAAGAACATGCACATCAAACTGGTCATCAACAACGGTCCGGACATGCAGTGCTGGACCACGGTCCCGGGCGAGACCCTGAAATGGAAGTGGAAGGTCGGCTCGTACGGGCGCATCGCCGTCTGCTAGGGCGTGTTTCGAAACTCCCGTCTGCCGGAGCCCCTGCGCGTCCGCGGGGGCTCTCGCATATGCCCCGATCGAGTGCGACGCGGCCCGCGGGAGAGGCGCACTCCGGCGCACGCGGCGTCGCGCATACCGGATGACTTGCATCAACACACGTCAACAGCACGGCCGTTCGAGAATCACGCAGCCCGAGCGGCCGATGACATATGCCAGATGCAACAACGCATCGAGTGTTGCCAAATCACTGACGGGCCTCCTCGGCCTGTGCCACAGTCGTCATCGGTCACCCCCCTCAGACCTGGTTGTGCCGTTCCTGTATCGGAGTACGAGATGCCGCCTCATCTGTTTGGGGACCGCCCTGCCCCACAGCCGCCCGAGCGCGGTGCCGTCGATGTGCTGATCGACCGGACCCTGCGGCTGCGCGGAGACGTGGACGCGGTGCGGCGCGATGCCGTCCTGGTCGACGAGGACGATCTGCAGCTGCGCTGGCAGCGTGCGCTCTGCGAACTGGCGGTCCATCATCTCGATGATCTCGGCACGCATTTGGGACAACTGAAGGAAGGCCTGCCGTCGGAGGACGCGGAGCAGCTCACCGAGGAGCCGGAACCGGCCCAGGGGAAACCGTTCGACGAGCCGCGGCCCGGTTCACTGCTCAGCCGTGTGGGCAGCGCCGAATGGAATCTGCTGACCGACGAGGTCAGCTGGTCGGAGGAGCTCTTCCAGATCTTCGGCCGGTCCGCACAGGCGGGACCTCTGTCGCTGGACGAGCTTCCGTCCGTACTGTTCCCCGAGGATCAGCCGTTGCTCACCTCTCTGGTGACGGCCTGCCTGGTCGACGGGAAGACGATAGACGGCGAGTTCCGCATTCTGCGGGCCGACGGCCGGATGCGCACCCTGCACATGATGGGCGAGCCCGTCCTCGATGCGGACGGCTGCACCGCCTCCATGTGGGCGGTCCTGCGCGATGTGAGCGAACTACGCCGCAACCAGCGCGCGGTGAGCCGGACCCGTGAATCGATCCGGCGTCAGCAGCACATGGCGCAGACCGAACGGCGGATGGCGGTCGAGCTGCAGGAGACCGTGCTGCCCCCGTGGCGCGGCTCGCTTCGCCTCCCGCACCAGGGCCCCGGCGCACTGGATGTCGCGGCGCACTATCTGCCGTCGGATTCCAGCGCCTTGATCGGCGGCGACTGGTACGACGCGCTGGAACTGCCCGACGGCAGGACACTCCTCACGGTCGGCGACCTAACCGGTCATGGCATCCCCGCCACCACGGCCATGGCGATGCTGCTGGGCGCACTGCGCGGCATGGCCGTCGCCGCCATCGAGCCGGGCGCTCTGATGGGCCATCTCAACCAGTTACTCCAATCGCCTGCCCAGCCCGCTCTCGGCAGCGCGGTGTGCTGCCGTTTCGACCCGGCGACCGGCACTCTCGCATGGTCGCAGGCCGGCCACCCCGCGCCACTGCTCTTCCGCAACGGAGCGGGACGCCCGCTGCCCCCGCCGGACGGGGTCCTGCTCGGGGCCGCGTCAGGGGTCGCGTACGAGCAGGACGAAGTGCACCTGCTGCCCGGCGATGTGCTGGTTCTGCACACCGACGGACTGACCCGCCGCAGTGACCGGGGAGTGGGCCCGGAGGCACTGCTCGATCTCGCACCGCGCTTCGCCGAGGCCCGTACGGCACAGGAGTGCGTACGTACCGTCGTCGAGGAGTTCGGTGGAACCGAGCGCCTGGACGACGCATGCGTGCTGGTCGCCCGTATCGGGGCGTGAGAGCCCGGTAGGCCGCAGGGGCACGAGCCGCAGAGCGAATCACGGCACGGTACAGGAACGCAGACGGACGAGACCTCTACGTGTGCGGTGCGCGGGCGGTGGGTTGTCGGCGCTCCTCTTCTTCGCGGCGTCGGCCGATCAGATCTCCGAACGCCTGGGCCGCTTGATGACCGAGCTCGACGGCATGGCGAGCTCGATCTCCTCGCGCAGGTCCTGGATCTTCGCGTATCCCGCGAACTGACCGGTGAGCCGGTACATTTCGCGCAGCCGGTCCCAGGTCCGGTGCGAGGAGGTCTCCCCCATCGCCACCAGGGCGAGCCGTGCGTAACGGTCGGCCTGCTCCGGGTCGTCGGCGATGAAGCACGCCGAGGCGAGCGAGATGTAGTCGAAGATCTTGGAGCGCTGGCGCCCGTTGACGCGCAGCTCCAGAGCCTGCTTGGCATGACGCTGGGCGATGAGCGCCGCCGCCGGTTCGTGCTCGGCGAGCGTGCGGAACGCCAGGGCCTGCATGCCGTGCAGATCCGCCTCGTCGAACATCTGCATCCAACTGGGCGGCGGCACATCACCCTTGTCGGACACGAAGAGTTCCTCGGCCCTGCCGAGCGTACGGCGCATGGCCTGCCCTCGGCCCATGGATGCCTGTGCCCATGCCTCGATGGTGTGCAGCATCGCCTGGGTGCGTGGCAGCACCGTTTCTCCTGAGCCGGACTTGGCCAGCTTCATCAGGTCCAGGGCGTCGTCGGGACGGCCCAGGTGGACCATCTGACGGGCGGCCCGGGAGAGTGCCTCGCCCGCGCGGGGACGGTCGCCCCCCTCGCGCGCCGCATGGGCGGCGATGACGAAGTACTTCTGGGCGGTGGGTTCCAGACCGATGTCGTGGGACATCCATCCCGCGAGAACGGCGAGGTTGGCGGCGACGCCCCAGAGGCGGCGCTGCAGATGGTCGGGGTGGCGGTAGGCGAGCATCCCCCCCACCTCGTTGAGCTGGCCCACGACAGCCTTGCGCTGCAGTCCGCCGCCCCGGGAGGCGTCCCAGGCGCGGAACACCTCGACGGACCGCTCCAGTGCCTCGATCTCCTCCGATCCGATGGGGGCGGCCTCGTACCGGTCGAAACCGGCCTGTTCCGCGTAGAGGGGATCACCGGTCCGTGGAGCGTCGGCCGCCAGAACGGGGTCGGTGTGCAGCCAGTTGTGCATGGGGCCGGTGATGGTCGATCCTGCGGCGAGCGCGGCGCCCGCGCTCACCAAGCCGCGTCGGTTGAGCATGAGGTCCATTCCCGTGAATTCGGTGAGGACCGCTGCCGTCCGTTCGGGCGCCCACGGCAATTCGTCGGGATTGTCCTGCGCCCCGACCTCTCGCCGCTTCCCCACACGCCCGCGCCGGCCGAACCCGAGGTCCTCGATGGTCACGACACGACCGAGCCGCTCGGTGAACAGGGCAGCCAGCACTTCGGGCACGGGATCGCGTGGGGACTCCCCCATGTCGATCCAACGCCTCACCCGCGAGGTGTCGGTGGCCAGCTGCGGGTGGCCCATGGCCGCCGCCTGCCGGTTCACCATTCTCGCGAGTTCGCCCTTGGACCAGCCGGCAAGGCCGAACAGGTCAGACAGGCGGGTGTTGGGTTCTCCGGTCACGTCAAGCCCCCAGGTTCTCGGCTGTGTTGACAGTAGCCCCCTGTCAGATGCGTTGGGACTATTCGCCAGGGTTCGCCAGGGTCCGCCAGATGGTCCGCAACACGCGGTCCGGTGTCAGGTAGGAAAGCGCCACCCCGTCCGGCAGCCCTAGGTACTCCCCAGGGTGCCGAACGGCCGCCGGCCGGGGCGGTGCACGCTACTTGTCGGCGCACGAAGGGATCTGTCTCGCCCATGTACACAGCATCGTCCTCCGTGTCCGCCCCGCCCCGACCGCTGCGTCCCCTCGGGGCGGGCGGCGGACCGTACCTCGCCCCCCGCACCGCACCGCCGGCTCCCGGCACGGTCCGGCCCCGGCGGCCGGCCGGACCGGGCGCCGGCCCGCTCAGCGGGCGGCTGGACCTGTCCGGCCCGCAGGGTGCACAGCTGAGGATGGCGATCGCCTCCGTGCACCGGATCTGCCCGGAGTTCAATCCGGTCCAGGTTCTGCGGCGCAGCGGGCGTTCGGTGCTCGTCGTCGGCACAACCGGGCGCACGACGGCGGTCGCCAAGTGTTTACTGGACCACTCCCTGGCATGGGCCGAGCGGTTCCGCCACGAGATAGCGGCATACCGGGCGTTCGTCCGGCACCGCCCGCCGGTCCGGGTACCGCGGCTGATCGCGGCGGATCCCGAGAACTGCACCCTGGTCATCGAGCGAATGCCCGGACGGGTGGCGGCGCTGACGAGGCACGCTTCGGAGGCTCCGCCCCGCGCCGATGTGCGGGCCGCGCTCGGCGCGATCAGCCGGGTCAACGCGTGGCGACCACCCGCTGGGCTCTTCGACTCCCCGATGGACTACGCATCCCGCATTGCCCGGTACCACGAGCTGGGGCTCTTCACCGACCGTGATCTGGGTGACCTGCAGAAGCTGCTGCACGGTCTGGCGCATGCCGGCGGCCGCCAGGGCATGGGGCAGTTCTGCCACGGCGACGCCCTGCTCTCCAACATCCTGCTGTCGCCCACGGGTCCGGTGCTGGTGGACTGGGAACACGCAGGCTGGTACCTGCCGGGGTACGACCTGGCAACGCTGTGGACGGTGCTGGGTGACGCGCCGGTGGCGCGGCGGCAGATCAGTCAGCTGGCGCAGGCGGCAGGGCCTGCGGCGCGGGATGCGTTCCTGGTGAACCTGATGCTTGTACTGACACGGGAGATCCGTACGTACGAGACGGCGGTGCAGCGGGCCATGCGGGGAGGCGTGCCCACGGGCGGGGGTCAGGACCGGCCGGGTGCGCTGTCGTCGGGCGAGGAGCAGCGGCTGCTGCTGCGCCGGCTGCATGACGACTGTGCGATGGCCCGACGGGCGGTGCGTGCCGCGGTCGGCACTCGCTGACGCTGCGCTCTGCAAAAAAGTACCTGCCGCGGGTCCGGTGCCGACACACCGGGCCCGCGGCAGGCTTTGTGCATGCTGCGCTCTGTCGGACGGGGCGGAGGGTCAGGGGCTCCTGAAGTCGACCGCGTCCACGTCGAAGGAGTTGTTCTGCGGCGAGGTGAAGACGAGGTACAGCTTGTGGGTGCCCTTCAGTTCCTGGACGGGTACGGCCTGGGTGGGCCGATAGGTGTCCCAGCCGCCGGTATTGGGGACCGGAGTGGTGGCGAGCAGCGTGCCGTCGGGAGCGTCCGCGCGCAGTTCGATCGCGCCGACCCCGTACGGTGAGGACAACTGATAGCTGACGGAGCCGATGCCCTCGACGCTCATCGGGTCGAAAGCGATCCAGTCGCCGTGGGAGATGTCCCCGATGCGTTTGCCGTTCTCGGCGCCTGCCTGGGAGACGATCCGGGTGCCGGACTGGGCGTCGTAGTACTCCGCCTGCTTGTGCTTGGGCTGGAGCACGGCGCGACCGTAGCCGGTGAGGGCTGAGACGCCGTCGCCGCCCCGGTCGGTGTATTTGGCGTTGAGCACGTAGGTGAGGTCGGCGCCCTCCGGGTGGCCGCCCAGGTCGCCGGTGTCCACGGTGCCTTCGCAGCCGGGGAGGTCGGTGGTGGGATGCTCGTGGTCGTCGTGTCCCAGGGCCGGGTTGACGGTGACCTTGGAACAGTCGACCTGGCCGTCTTCGGGATCCGTGACGGTGACCTTGTACGGGATCTTGTCGCCGAACTCGATGAGTTTGCCGTTGACCGGGAAGTCAATGGTCACCTTGGGGGCGGTGTTCCCGGCGGTGACAGGGATGTTGGCGTAGCCGGACTTGCCGGTGGAGTCGGTGACCTTGAGCTGGGCGACGAAGTCGCCCTTGGCCGTGTAGGTGTGGCTGGGGTCGGCTTCGGTGGAGTCGTACGTGCCGTCGCCGTCGAAGTCCCAGGCGTAGCTGAGTGCGTCACCGTCGGGGTCGTTGCTGCCCTTGCTGGAGAAGTCGACCTTCAGCGGGACGGGGCCGTCGGTGGCCGAGGCGGTGGCCTTGGCGACCGGGATGCGCTTCCCCTGCGCGTAGTCGATCCGGTAGAGCCCGGAGTCGTTGTTGCCGCCGCCGAAGGAGCTTCCCCATTCGAGGACGTACAGCGATCCGTCCGGGCCGAACGTCATGTCCATCGGCTTGTTGAATTTCTGCGAGGACAGGAAGTCATTGATCTTCAGGAGCTTCTGGTCCTGGTCGAAGCGGACTTCCTTGACGAAGTTGCGCGACCACTCGTAGAAGAAGCTCGCGCCCTCGAAGTAGGCGGGAAACTTCGTGGTGGACGGGTTCTTGCTGTCGTAGTGGTAGACGGGCCCGCTCATCGGGGCCGAGCCGCCGCTGCCGACCTCGGGGAACTCCTTCGACGCTCCGTAGCCGTACCAGATCTCCGGCTGCTGGATCGGCGGGAGTTCGGTCAGACCGGTGTTGTTCGGCGAGGGGTTGACTGGTGCGGTGCAGTCGAACTTGGCGCCGACCTCCTTGGTGTCCGGGTTGTACGGGGCGTACGCCTGGTTGTTGCCGTGACAGAACGGCCAGCCGAAGTTCCCGGCCTTCTTGATCACGTTGTACTCGACGAGGCCCTCGGGTCCGCGGTCGGTGGTTGGCAGACCGCGGTCGGGCCCGTAGTCGGAGGCATGGACGTAGCCGGTCTTCGGGTCGACGGTGAAGCGGAACGGATTGCGGAAGCCCATGGCGTAGATCTCGGGGCGGGTCTTCGCGGTCCCCTCGGCGAAGAGGTTGCCCTTCGGGATGGTGTAGCCGCCGGAGTCCTTCGGTTTGATCCGCAGGATCTTGCCGCGCAGGTCGTTGGTGTTGCCCGCGGTCCGGGCGGCGTCCAGCATCTGCTTGCCCTCGCGCCAGTCGAGTGGCGCGTACCCCTGCCAGTTCGGGTCCAGGTTGGGCGGGGTGTCGTCGCCGACGCCGAGATAAAGGGTGCGGTTAGGGCCGAATTCGACCGCGCCGCCGGTGTGTCCGGGTTCGGGGAAGGTGCGGTCGCGGTAGGCGGGGACGTCGAGGAGCTTCTTCTCGCTGGCGAGGTCGAGGGTGTTGCCTTTGACCGTGAAACGGGAGAGCCGGTTGACGTCGTCGGACGCGCCGGCGGGGGCGTAGTAGAGGTAGATCCAGTGGTTTTCCTTGAAGGACGGGTCGAGCTCCATGCCGACCAGACCGTCCTCACCGCCGGTGTAGACGTCGAGCTTGCCGGCCGTGCTGGTGGCGTGGGTGGCCGGGTCGTAGATCTTCACCTCGCCGCTGCGCTGGATGTAGAAGACACGGCCGTCCTTGGCGACGTCGAGCTCCATCGGGTCGGCGGTGTTGTCGTCGAGGGTGACCTTCTCGTAGCCGCTCCAGACGGTGCCGCCGCAGTCGCCGGGCTTGTGGCCCGCGGCCCATTCGATGCCGCCGAGGACGTGGCTGCGGAACGCGGGTTCGCTGTAGGCGGGGGCGTCGTGGCCCATGGCTGTGGCCCAGACCTTGCCGCCCTCGGTGTTGCGGCACCAGGAGATGGGGTGGTCGGCGCCCATGGCGGAACCGCCGGGGTTGTACGTCGTCTCGTCGGCGGTGACGAGGACGTGGACGTCACCCCGGGGGTTCTTGTCGAAGTTGTACCACTCCTCGGGGCGCTCCCAGCGTTCCGGGAGTCCTGCGGTGGAGGGGTGGACGCGGTCGGCGACCTTGGCGGTGCCCCGGAGGACGCCGGGCGAGTGGGCGGGCATGTGGACGCCGCCGTTGATGGCCTGGTCCCACCAGGGGAATTCGGTCTCGATTCCCATGTCGAGGGTGTTGTGGATGGCGACGACACCGCCACCACCCCGCACGTACGTCTGCATCGCCTGGCGCTGGGCGTCGGTGTCCCAGACCATGCCGGAGTTCTGCAGCATGACGATCGCGTCGAAGTCTTTGAGCTTCGCGTCGTCGAAGACCGCGGGGTCGGCGCTCTCGACGAGGTCGAAGTTGTTGGCGGCGGCCTGTTCCTTGAGCATCTTGACGCCGGCCGGGATGGAGGCGTGCACATAGCCGACCGCGCGGGTGAAGAGCAGGACGCGGAAGGCGGGGGCCTTGGCCGTGGTGGCGGCTTGGGCGGTTGCGGGCAGTGCGGTCAGCGCGAGCAGTAGTGCGCTCACTAATGCGATGACCGCCCGTCGCATGTCACGAGCATGACAGGTCACGGACCGGCTCACGGATTGTGTCCTCTCTGTGGTGGGGATCCGTAAGGGACTTGAGGGAAAATCAGTTGGGGACGGGGGTGGCTGCGAGGGTTCGCCGCAGGAAGGCCAGTCCCTCGGTGGCGATGGCGTCCTGCGTGTCGGCGAGCGGCCGCCAGACGGAGGCGGCGATCGCGATGGCGTCGTTGTGCGCGGTGAACGACTCGATGCAGAGCGGCCCCCGATAGCCGCTCATGGTGAGTGCGGTGAGAAAGCCGGGCCAGTCGAGGGAGTCGGCACCGGGCGTGCCACGGTCGTTCGCGCACACCTGAACGTGGACGATGCGCCCCGCGGCGCGGCGTACGGCATCGGGCAGGGAGCGTTCCTCGATGTTCTGGTGGTAGGTGTCGAGCGCGAGGCCGATGGTGTCCTCGGGGAGTCCGGTCAGAGCGTCGAGGGTCTGGCCGACGGTATTGAGGAGGCTGGTCTCGTAGCGGTTGAGCGGCTCGACCGCGATCCGTACGCCCGCGGCCCGCGCATGGTCGACGACGGGGGCGAGGTTCTCGCGCAACTCCGCGTAGGCCGCCGCCCGTTCGATGCGGTCCATCCGCCAGGTGCGGCCGACCGCGGTATAGACGGGGCCGGCCACTGTGGGGGCGGACAGGGCATGGGCGGCGTCGACGCAACGGCGCAGATAGTCCTGGGTGACCGCGACGGTCTGTGGGTCGGTACGCACCAGATTGCGGTCCGGCGGCATGACGGCGACGACCGCGGCGGGGGCAAGCCCCGAGGCCTCGAGGAGCTTGGTGACGGCCACGGGTTCCCAGTCGCGTTCGTTCTCCATCGGGATCTCGACGCAGTCGAAGCCCCACGCCGAGAGGAGCGGCAGGACGGCGCCCAGTGCTTCGTACGTCACCGGGGAGTGCCAGATCCATGGGTTGGCCCCGAGCGGCAGGACGGCGCTCACTCCTTGCCTCCCCACTTCTTCGGGAACCCGGGGAGCTTCTCGCAGCCGCACATCGCGTAGTGCAGCGGCGGCATGCCGGGCTTGAGGTACTGGTCGAGGGTGTCCTGGGTGACGGTGGGCTGCGGGAGCTTCCACTCCTTGGGGACCTGCTGTCCGCCGAGGATCCTCAGCGCCGCGATGACAGGGGTGCGCCACTGGAAGGTGGGGTACGACGGGGCGATGGCCGTGAGCTTCTTCTCCTTCCATGCCTGGAGGAAGTCCTGCTGATCCTCGCCGGTGATCGGCGGCACGTCCTTGCCCGCGTCCTCGAACGCCTCGACGGCGGCGACGGCCGTCGCACCGGAGTCCATCCACACGCCGTCGATGTCGCCGTTGCGGGTCAGTACGTCGCTGACGATCGACTTGGTTCTGGCCGGGTCGCCATCGGTGAACTTCACGTCCACCACGTCCAGTCCGCTCTTGTCGAAGGCGACCTTCGCGGCCGACCACCGGGTCTCCAGAACGTCGACGCCGGGCGAGATCCGCAGAGCGAGGATCTTCCCCTTCGGCTTGACCTTCTCGACGAGGAAGTCGGCGGCGACCGCGCCGTACCCGTAACCGCCGATGGGGTTGATGAACGTGACGGCGCAGTCGGTCTCGACGCCCCGGTCGAAGACGATGACGGGCACCTTGGCGCAGGCCTGCTCGACGGCAGGGGTCAGGGTGGCGGTCGTGTTCGGGGAGACGATCAGGGCGTCGCAGCCCTTGCCGGTGAGTTCCTGGATGTCGGAGATCTGTTTGTCGTCCTTGCCCTGGGCGTCCAGGACGGTGAACTCGCTGATCTCCTTGTGGAGCGCGGCCTCGGCCTGCATGTTCTTCAGGCCGACCTGGCGCCAGGGGTTGAAGACGCCTGCGTTGGAGAAGCAGAGGTGGACGGAGCCGGGGCTCTTCTTCTTGTACTGCGTCGTGTCGATGAGCTCCGGGCTGAGCATCTGCTCCCACGGCTTGTCCGCAGGGCCCTGCGGGGTCTCGTCGGCGAGGGCGAGCTGCCGTTCGTACTCGGCCCGGTCGAAGAACTTCGACTGCTTTCCGGTGCCCGATCCGGTGCCGTCGGCGCTGCCGGAGGCGGTGGGTACGCCCGGCGGTGCATCGCTTGTGCAGCCGGCGAGCAGTGCCGCGCCTAACAGAACGGTGACGGGCACGAGTGCGTGTCGTGCCATGCGGGTACTCATCATCGTTTCACTCCCGAGGGGTGGGTACGGCGACGGCGCAGCCGGGACCAGTCGGCGGCGCCGAGGGCGACGGCGGCGATGACGACGACCCCTTGCACGGTCGATTCCAGGGCTCCGGAAACGCCCTGCAGGTTGAGCAGGGTGAACAGCGCCTGGAGTGAGAGCGCTCCGGCCATCGCGCCGATGACGGAGCCACGCCCGCCGCCGAGGACGACGCCGCCGAGGACGACCGCGGTGATCGCCTCGAACTCGTAGCCGCGGCCCGCCTGCGCGGAAACTCCGGAGAAGCCGCCGACGAGGACGGCGGCGAGCGCGGCCGCGGTGCCGGAGAGGACGAAGGCGATGATGCGGGCGCGGGCGACCCGGACTCCGGCGAGCGAGGCGGCGCGTTCGCTGTCGCCGGTCGCGAGGAGCGTACGGCCGAAGTCGGAACACATCAGCCGTACGGCGAGGGCTCCCGCGGCGAGACAGGCGAGGACGGCCCAGGGCAGCCAGCCGAACACGGCGGCGCGGCCGAGCCGGCGGAACTCGGCGGGCAGCATGCCGTGGGGGGAGCCGCCGGTCCAGAAGAAGACAGCGCCTTCGAGGATCAGCATCATGCCGAGCGTGGCGATGAACGACGGCACGCGCAGGAGCGTGGTGATCAGTCCGCTGACCAGACCGGCAAGGGCTCCGGCGAGCAGCAGGACGGCGGTGACGAGCAGCCAGGGGGCGTCGGGGAACGAGCCGTACAGCTCGGCGGCGACGACCACCCCCGCGGTGACGATCGCCCCGACGGAGAGGTCGAACTCGCCGCAGACGATGACCAGATACTGGCCGGCGGCCAGGATGACGAGGGGGGCTGCGCGTCTGACGAAGGCCAGCAGGCGGTCGGGTTCGTAGAAGCCCGGGTCGGTCAGGGCGAGGGCGCCGAGGAGCACGAGGAGCAGCGCGTAGACGGGGGCGCCAGTGCCCAGGGAGCGGACGGTGCGGCGGCCGGGCGAGGCGGTTGCGGTGGTCATGCGGTCCTCCCCTGCGGGGTGCGGCGGCCTCGGGCGTAGACGGCGACGGCCGCGATGATGACGACGCCCCGGACCACGTTCTTGAAGAAGGGGTCGACGCCGAGCTGGTTGAAGACGTTGTCGAGTACGGACAGGACGAGGACTCCGCCGAGGGTCCCGGTCACTCCCCCTCGGCCTCCGGCGAGTGCGGTGCCACCGAGAACGACGGCGGCGATCGACTCCAGGTCGTAGCGGGCCTCCGTGCCGGCCCACGGGGCGCCGGCGCCGAGCCGGGCGGCGAGGAAGAGGGCGGCGGTGCCGACGCACAGGGAACAGAGGATGTGGGCGAGGACGACCGTGCGCCGGGTGCGGACACCGGAGAGGCGCGCCGCGTGCTCGTCGCCGCCGGTCGCGTACATGTGATGGCCGGGCCTGGTGCGGCGGGTGATCAGCCAGACTACGGCGGCGACGGCCAGCAGCAGGAAGACGGAGACGGGGACCGGGCCCATCCGGTCGTAGCCGAGGTGCTGGAAGGAGGCGGGGACCTTGCCCGCCGGGCCCGTGTAGTTGTCCTCGATCCAGCCGCGCAGGATGAACGCGGTTCCGAGGGTGGCGATGAAGGCATTGACCTTCAGACCGGTGATGATCAAGCCGTTGACAAGACCGGCAGCGGCGGAGAGCGCGAGGACGGCCAGGACTGCGAGGAGGACGCTGCCGCTCTCCATCGTCTCGGCGGCCACGAGCGTGCCCAGGCTGATCAGATACGCCACAGACAGATCGAGTGATCCGGTGAGGATGACGACGGTCTGTCCTGCGGCGACGAGGCCGAGGGCAACACAGTTCTGCAGAATCGCGACGACGGTGGTGACGGTGAGGAAGTCCCCACCGCGGGCGGCGACGACGATCCAGCCGAGGACGGTGACGGCGAGCGCCGCGAGCCAGACACCGGTGATGGGGCCGGTGAAGTGCGGCACCGCCGGCCGCCGGTTCCGCGGGCGGGAGACGGTTTCCCGGACGTCGGGGCGCAGGGCGGTCATGCGGCCCCCTTCCGCGCTTCGGCGCCGCCGGTGGCGACCCGCATGATGGTCTCCTCCGTCGCTCCGGCGGGGAGTTCGCCCGCGAGGCGCCCCTCGGACATGACGAGGATGCGGTCGCTCATTCCGATCAGCTCGGGCAGTTCGGAGGAGATGATCAGTACGGCGAGACCCTCGCGTGCCAGTTCCCGTACCAGGGTGTGGATGGCCGCTTTGGCGCCGACGTCGACACCGCGGGTGGGTTCGTCGAACAGCAGGACCTGGGGGCGGGCGGCGAGCCACTTGGCGATGACGACCTTCTGCTGGTTGCCGCCGGAGAGGTATTGGGCCTGCTGGTCCTCGCCGTCGGCCCGCAGGCGTACGCGCTCCAGCAGAGCGGTCACCTCACGGCCCGTCGGCGGCCTGGAACGGGCCGGCACCGCCCGGGTGACGAGCAGGGCGTTGTCGCGCACCGACTGGCGCAGCGCCAGGCCCTCGGTCTTGCGGTCCTCGGTGACCAGGGCGATCCCGGCCCGAATGGCGTCCCTCGGCCGGGCCGGGCGCAGGGGCCGGCCTCCGACGGTCATGGCGCCGGTGGTGAAAGGGTCGGCGCCGAACAGGGCGCGGGCGAGGGCGGTGCGGCCGGAGCCCTGGAGCCCGGCGATGCCGACAACCTCGCCGGCCCGCAGCGTCAGATCGATGCCGGAGATACGGGCGTTGCCGCCGCCGCGTACGGTGAGCCGCTGCTCGCCCAGTTCCTCGGGCCGGGCGCGGGGCGGGTAGTAGGCGCCCAGTTCCCTGCCGACCATGGCGCGTACGACGGTGTCGGCGTCCGTGTCGCGGGTGGTGAGGGTGGTGACGTGGCGGCCGTCCTTGAGGACGGTAATGCGCTGCGAGAGTTCGAAGACCTCGCGGAGCCGGTGCGAGATGTAGAGGATGCCGAGCCCGCGGGCGGCCAGCCGGCGGACCAGGGCGGCGAGTTGTCCGGCCTCGTGGTCGGCGAGCGGGGCGGTGGGTTCGTCCATGACCAGAATGCGGACCTCGGAGGCGAGTGCCTTGACTATCTCGACGGTCTGCCGGCGGGCGACCGACAGCTCGTGGACGAGGGTCCTCGGGCTGATGCCGGTCGCGCCGATCCGGTCGAGGAGTTCGGCGGTGCGCCGTTCCATGGCCCGGCCGTCGACGAGTCCGTACCGGGTGGGTTCCCGGCCGAGGAAGACGTTCTCGGCGACGGTGCGGTGGGCCAGGAGCGCGAACTCCTGGTGGATGATGCCGATTCCGGCTGCTTGGGCCTGCGCCGGGTGACTGAAGGAGTGCTCGGTTCCGTCGATCGTGAGGGTCCCGGCGTCGGGTAAGTGCTCACCCGCGAGGATCTTCATCAGGGTCGACTTCCCTGCTCCGTTCTCACCCACCAGGGCGTGCACTTCTCCGGCTTCAAGGCTGAGCTCCACGTCGTGGAGCACACGCACCCCGAGAAAGCTCTTGGACACGCCCTGCATCGTCAGCATCACCGGCTCCTCGGTCAGTGGTCTGTTGAGCAGAGTCGTGACGAGACTTTGGACTGTCAAGGGTTCATGCATCATTGCTCTTTGCCCAATTGGCGCAGACTTTTGCCGATGACCGAACACCAACTGCCTTGTGAGCAGCGGAAGTCGTCCTTAGGGTGACTGCCATGTCTTTGCAGTCGGATCGCCCGTCCGCCACCTCCTCGCACTCGCCCGGCGAGGTGCTCGCGCTGATCAGTTCGGGGGCCGTGGCAACGCGCGCCGACATCGCCCGGATCACCGGGCTGGCGCGTTCGACGGTCTCACAGCGGGTGGACGCGCTCATCGCGCACGGATTCGTGGACGAGGACGCGGACGGCGCCTCGACCGGGGGGCGCCCTCCTCGCCGACTCGCGCTGCGGACCCGTGAGCATGCGGTGGCCGGGGTGGACCTGGGAGCCTCGCACTGCAGGGTGGCGCTGCTGGACATCGGCGGTGCGACCCTCGCGACGCGGGAGAATCCCCTGGCGATCGGGGACGGCCCCGACTCCGTACTGCGCCATGTCGAACGGACCGTGCACGCACTCCTCGAGGAAGCGGGCCGGACGCCCGCGGCACTCAAGGCCATCGGGGTCGGGGTTCCGGGCCCGGTGGAGTTCTCCACCGGCCGTCCGGTCGATCCGCCGATCATGCCGGGCTGGCACCAGTACCCGATCCCGGAGTTCTTCGCCGCCCGGTTCGGGGTACGGGCACTCGTCGACAACGATGTGAACGTCATGGCCCTGGCGGAGCAGCGCCGCGCCTTCCCCGACTGCCGCTACCTGCTGTACATCAAGGTCGGCACGGGCATCGGCTGCGGGATCGTGGCCGACGGCCGGCTGCACCGGGGGGCGCAGGGCTGCGCGGGCGACATCGGCCACATCCGCGTCGCGGAACTCGACGAGCAATGCAGGTGCGGCAATTCGGGCTGCCTGGAGGCGGTGGCGGGGGGTGCGTCACTGGCGGCGAAGCTGGCCGGTCTTGGGCTGGACGCGACATCGGGCAGCGATGTGGTGCGCCTGGTGAAGTCCGGGAACCGCGAGGCGGTACTGATGGTGCGCGAGGCGGGCCGGGCTGTCGGAGAGGTACTCGCGGCGCTGGTGAACTTCTTCAACCCGGACACGGTGGTGATGGGCGGTGCGCTGGCCGCCGTGCACGATCAACTGCTGGCCGGTGTACGGGAGGCCGTTTACCGGCGCTCACACCCCCTGGCCACGCAGTTGCTGCGGATCGAGCCGAGCCGTACGGGGGAGAATGCCGCGGCGGTGGGGGCGGGGATCCTGGCGATCGAGCACGCGTTGTCGCCGGAGCAGGTGGACCGGGAGGTGGCGGGGAGACGCAGGTAGGAGGCGAGGCCCGCTGCGCGGGGTTTACTCCCCTACCCGCCACCGCCCGAAACCGGGGCGCTGCCCCCCGGGGCCGTTCCTCAATGGCAGGACGGGATCGGTTTTCCGCCCGGACGGATAATCAAGCCGAACCGGAAGAATCCCATCCATTCGGCGAATGAGGAGCGCGGGTGCGGGAGCGGAGCCCCGCAGGACTCCCGCCCCCGCCCTCGGCACTCACCGCACCCGTACCACATCCACGTCGGAGGTCTTCACGAAGGCCACCCGATGCCCGATCTGCACCGTCACATACTTCTCCTGGCCCTGGAAGTAGGAGTGGTCCAGCGGGTACGACGCATCGATCGTCGGGGCGTAGAAGAAGCCGGTCGGCGCCTCGCCGCCGCCGGGGTACGACTGCCCGGCCTTGATCGTGTACGGCAGCGCCGTCCCGACCCGCTTGTCCGCGAAGTCCGCGGGGTACTCGGACTTCTCCGGGTAGGCCACCCCGTACACCGGCACCTCGGTCCGGCCCTCCTTCGGGCGTACGACGTAGCCGGCGGTCGGGACGGTGGTCCGGGTGTGCGCCGGGGTCTGGAACCAGGCCTTCTTGCCGTACCACCAGATCGCCGTCCATCCGGGCGCATGGTCCGCGACGACCGCCTGATGGGTCGCGCTGATCTTGCTGCCCCAGTCGGCCGCACAGTTCGTGCCGGGCGAGCCGTCGGCGTGCAGTCCGGGGTCGGAGAAGAGCGGTGCGTCGATGGAGGGTTCGGTGTGGAGCGGGACGGCACTGCTGCCCTGGACCGGCAGGTCGACGCCCTTCTCGCAGTCGCGGAAGGCCTGCTGGTTGTCCTTGAACCGGGGGCTGACGGTGACGAGCGGACTGCTCTTCGGGGCGCTCGGAACGGTCGTCGGCTTGCCGAGCAGTGCCATGAAGCGGTTCCAGTCCCAGTAGGGACCCGGGTCCCAGTGCATGTTCCTGGTACCGGCCGCACTGGTGGGCGGCACGCCGTCGTGACCGATGATGTGCTGCCGGTCGAGCGGGATGTCGTACTTGTCGGCGAGGTAACGCACCAGCTTCGCCGTCGAGTTGTACATTTCGGGCGTGTACCACGTCGCACCCTCGACGGCGACCCCCTCCTGCTCGATGCCGATGGAGTGGGTGTTGACATACCAGTTGCCCGCCTGCCAGGCGACGTCCTTGTTCTTGACCATCTGGGTGACATGACCGTCGCCCGAGCGCACCACGTAGTGGGCGGAGGTCTGCTTCAGCGGGTTCTGGAAGATCCTCAGGGTGGTGTCGAAGTCCTCCTCGGTGTCATGCAGAACAATGAATTTGATCTTGTTGCTGTGCGGCCGGTCCGCGGTGTCGTAGTTGCCGTACGTCTCCTTGTCGGCCGGATCGCCGGTCTGCCGGTAGGCCGCCGGGACCCAGTCGCAGTCGAGGCCGCGCGGACACTCGGGCCGCACCCCGTCCGCGCCGGCCTGCACCGCGGGGGTGAGCAGCGCGAGACTCAGGGCGCCGACGGTGGTCAGGGCGAGCGTGAGCCTGGTCCTCTGCTTGGACGTCATGACAACCCTTCTTGGAGCTGTGCGCATGGAATGTCGTACGTGGTCCGATCTCACTGTTCCGCCATGGGCGCACACTCTGTGACCTGAGGTGATGGCGCGTCAAGAGCGCAAGGAGGGTTGCCGGTTGAGCCACTGGACCAGACCACTGGCAGGGTCTCTGACCTGCGACGGGAAAGAGGCAACGGGTTTCTGGCAGTGGGCCGTTACCTGGGTTTTACGGAGCCGTGGCCGTGGGCCGGAATGCATCGGCATCTCCTGACAGGACGCACCTTTTGTGTGACTAATTCAGGATGTGCGTGCCCCGGACGGCCCAGGGGTAGTGCTCGCGCGGACACGACAGGTACGCGCGACCCCGCGCGGAGACCCCCGGAGAGGCCGGACGCACATGGCTCAGCCCTTCACCCTGCCGGACTTCTATGTTCCGTATCCGGCGCGGCTCAACTCCCATGTCGAGGAGGCCCGACAGCACACCAGGACCTGGGCGCGCAGCATAGGGATGCTGGAGGGTTCCGGCATCTGGGAGGAGGAGGACCTCGACTCCCATGACTACGCGCTCCTCTGCGCGTACACGCATCCCGACTGCTCGGCGGAGGCCCTGTCGCTGGTCACCGACTGGTACGTGTGGGTGTTCTTCTTCGACGACCACTTCCTGGAGCATTTCAAGCGCAACCCGGACCGGGAAGGCGGAAAGAAATATCTGGACCGGCTGCCCGCCTTCATGCCCATGGAGCGTGGGGCGCCGACACCAGAGCCGACGAATCCGGTCGAGGCGGGGCTGGCCGATCTGTGGGCGCGGACGGTGCCGGCGATGTCCGACGCCTGGCGGGCCCGGTTCGCGGAGGCGACAAAGAATCTGCTCGACGAGTCGCTGTGGGAGCTCGCCAATATCAACGAGGGGCGCATCGCCAATCCCGTCGAATACATCGAGATGCGTCGCAAGGTGGGCGGAGCCCCATGGTCTGCGGGTCTGGTGGAGTACGCGGCGGGCGCAGAGGTGCCCGAGTCGGTGGCCGGCGAGCGGGCACTGCGGGTCCTGCGGGATGCCTTCTCCGACGGAGTACATCTGCGCAACGACCTCTTCTCGTATCAGCGGGAGGTCGAGGACGAGGGCGAGAACAGCAACGGGGTGCTGGTACTGGAGACGTTCCTGGGCTGCTCCACACAGGAGGCGGCCGAGGCAGTCAACGAGCTGCTGACCTCGCGGCTCCAGCAGTTCGAGAACACCGCGCTCACCGAACTCGGGCCGCTGTGCGCGGAGAAAGGGCTCGATCCGGCGGAGACCACCGCGGTACTCGCCTATGTCAAGGGGTTGCAGGACTGGCAGTCCGGCGGCCATGAGTGGCACATGCGTTCCAGCCGCTACATGAACAACGGCGGGGCAGGCGAGGCCGTCCTCGGCTTCGGTATGTCCGCGGCGTCGATCCGGTTCACTCCGCGTTCGGAGTCGGCCCGGCTGCGCAGCCACACCCATGTGCCGTACCAGCGGGTCGGTCCGTCGCTGCTGCCCGACTTCGACCTGCCGTTCGGCACGACGCTCAGTCCGCATCTGGACGGGGCCCGGGTCCGGATCGTCGACTGGTCGCGCCGGATGGGGATCCTGGAGGCACAGCCGGGCGTGCCGGGCTCGCACATCTGGGACGAGGAGCGGCTCGTCGCGATCGATCTGCCGCTGTGCGCGGCGGGTCTGCATCCGGACGCGACGCCCGACGAGCTGGACCTGTCCTCGCAGTGGCTGACCTGGGGGACATACGGCGACGACTGGTTCCCGGTGGTGCACGGGAGGACCCGTGACCTGGCCGGGGCGCGGCTGGCCAACGAGCGGCTGTCGCTGTTCATGCCATTGGACGATTCCGCGGTGCCCGACCCCGTGAACGCGCTGGAGCGCGGTCTCGCCGATCTCTGGGCGCGGACCTCGACGCCGATTGACGACAGCGCACGACGCGCGTTCCGTACGGCCGTCGAGTCGATGACGGCGAGTTGGCTGTGGGAACTGGCCAATCAGGCGCAGAACCGGATCCCGGATCCGGTGGACTACATCGAGATGCGGCGGCTGACGTTCGGTTCGGATCTCACGCTGAGTCTGTCCCGGCTCGGTCACGGCAGGAAGCTGCCGGAGGAGATCTACCGCAGCGGTCCGCTGCGCTCCCTCGAGAACGCCGCCGCCGACTACGCGTGCCTGCTCAACGACCTCTTCTCGTACCAGAAGGAGATCGAGTACGAAGGTGAGGTGCACAACGGCGTCCTGGTCGTGCAGAACTTCTTCGGGGTCGACTATCCGACCGGGATGGCGATCGTGCACGACCTGATGGACTCCCGGCTCCGCCAGTTCCTCCATGTCGCCGAGCAGGAACTCCCGCTCCTCTACGACGACTTCGGGCTCGATGCCGAGGCGAGGGAGATCCTGGCGGGCTATGTCCAGGAACTCAAGCACTGGATCGCGGGCATCCTGATCTGGCACCGGGGCTGCCGGCGCTACCGCGAGGAGGATCTGCGGCGCGGTACCGCCGCTCCGTGGCACCTCGGTGGTCCCACGGGGCTCGGCATCTCGGCGGCGCGGGTGACCGCGCTGTTCGCTCAGCCCTCGGCGACCAGCGCGTAACGGCCGCCCGCACGGGCCTAGAAGATTCATGAAGATCTTGGGGTTCTGGCCCCGCCGCGTGAGCGGCGGGGCCAGACTCGTTTTCGTGGTGATGGGGGAATGGGTCGGG
>NZ_JBLVKW010000093.1:0-27062 GCF_048270745.1 Streptomyces sp. NPDC056231
TACTGCAGGGGGGACCCTGTGGGAGAGTAGGACGCCGCCGAACAATTATTCCGGGAAAGCCCCGTGCCCTTGTGGCACGGGGCTTTTCTGCGTTCACGATGCATTGCTCAATCCGACGGCGACCATACGTACGGGGTCGTCGTGGTCACTGCGTGAAAGCCGAGGCGGCGCAGGATCGGTGCGCTGTCGTCGGATGCGTCCACGTGGAGATACCTGACTCCGCGGGCTGCCGCGATTTCGGCGCGGGCGGCGACCAGTGCGCGGTAGATGCCGCGTCCTCGCCAGGCGGAGAGTGTGGAGCCGCCCCACAGGCCGGCGAATTCGGTTCCTGGCCTGACGACCAGCCAGGCTGCGGAGACGAGTTCGCCATCGGCTTCGGCGACCAGGACGGCAATGTCGTCCGGGGCAGCGGCCACCCGGCCCGCCAGGTCGTCGCCGATCATGCTCAGGTCCTGGCCCCAGATCGTCGATTCCATCGCCGCAATGCGGTGCATGTCCGCGGCTTCGGTGACTTGGCGGATTGCAATATCGTCCGGGAGCACGGGCGGTGACGCCATGTCCTTGGTGTGACCGATGAGTATGGTCTCCTCGTCCTTCGGCGCGAAGCCGGCGGCACGCAGGCGCTCGGTGAGGTCGGCGGGGCGGTCGTGGCCCCGTATCTTCCACTCCACGGACTCGCCCCGGGCGGCGAAGTAGTCACGCTGCCGGGCAATCAGGTCATCGAGTTCGGCGCCCTGCACGCCCACGTCCCGCGGGGCGCTGATGAAGCCGCGGAATTGGCCGACGGTCCGGATCAGGGGCCCGTCCTGTTCGTAGCTGACCTCTGCCGGAGGGTGGGGCGGCACGCCGCGCATCTGCTCGTCGTAGGCCTCGAGCAGGCCTCTCATGTCTGTCACGGGAGTGGACAGTAGGTGATGGCGTACCGCACGGGGATACGAATTCGATTGCTTGAGGAGGGAGCGCCGGACAGGATCGGCGTATGGACTACGTGATTCGCCCCGTACGCGCCGAGGAATGGGCACGGGTCAAGGACCTCAGGCTCGCCGCTCTGCAGGATCCCGCGGCTCCGGTGGCGTTCCTGGAGACGTACGAGCAGGGCGTGGCTCAGCCCGACGAGTTCTGGCAGGGGCGCGCGGCCGGTGCAGCGGAGTCCAGTGGCGACGAGGTACGCCAGTTCATCGCCGAGGCACCCGACGGGCGTTGGGCCGGAACGATCAGCGTGCTCATCGAGCGACCGGGCGAGGACCCGGGGTTCGGTGAGCCCGCCAAGGTTCACCAGGCCCATGTGGTCGGGGTCTATGTGCGGCCCGAGGCGCGGGGCAGCGGGCTGGCCGACCAGCTGTTCCGGGCCGGGGTCGACTGGGCGTGGTCACTGGGCGAGCCGCGGATCGAACGAGTGCGTCTCTATGTGCACGAGAACAACCCGCGGGCCAGTGCGTTCTACCGCCGGTTCGGTTTCGTGCCGACGGGGGAGACCGTCCCCGAGCCGGACGATCCGACGGCGCTGGACCTGGAGTACGAGATCGTCCGTCCCGTCTGATGGCTTTCAGCGCCTGCCCCGTCCTACGGGCGGACGACCCTACTTTCGAAACACGTCCTGGAGCGGGGACGACCAGCGGGCCCGGGCCTGTTCCTTCGAGCGGAGCAGCGCGAGCGTCGGCAGGCCCTGGTCCTGGCCGGTCGACAGCAGTTCAGGAAGTTGGGGGAGCGGTGCCACAGCCGCGACGTCGTCGAGCACCAAGGCCATTGGTGGGTCGAGCCGACCGTCGGTTGACCGTGCGGCCATGCGGCGGCCGTGCTCGACCACGTGTGAGGCGAGGGCGGTGAGCAGGGGCATCGCGCCCGGTGCGGAGCGAGGATCCTCGATGGGTTCACCGACCACATAAAGCGTGCCCCCTTCGCCGGCAAAAGATTCCAGGACCAGCGAATCGGCTCGGTTCGGTGTGCAGGCCTCACGGATGTGGATCGAGGAGAGCGCGGCGAACGCCCGTACCGTCAGCTCCTGGGCCATTTCACGCCGTTCGGGATGACCGGTCAGCGAGGACTCCAGCAGACCGGCGAGCCCGGAGGCCGCCTTGGGATGGGTACGGAGCAGGCGTACGGGTTCATGGGCGTTGCCGCCGAGGGCCCAGCGGTGGACCTGGCGGAACGGGCGACCGTCTATGGCGGCGGCGTGCAGCCAGCACTGGAGCAGAGTCTCCGCGGTCTCGGCCGTCATCGCGTCGATACGGGCCTGCGGCCGGACCGGGGCGAGGAGTGCCGCGGCGCGGGCGGCTGCCGTATCGGGCTGTTCGCATCCGGCGGTGGGGGACCAGTGGAGGCGGGCCGGGGTGTCGCAGAGGTGGCCGGGGTCGTAGACGAGCACCGGGCCGAGTTTGGCGCGGGCGTCCTTCGTCTCGGCCCAGACGGTGGGGTCCGAGGTGATGACGAGGGCGGGTCCGTCCGCCTCCCGGATGGCCTGGACGACCGTGGGGCGGCGGGTGGCGGCCGGGCCGTAGACGACGAGAGGTGTGCGGGGGGAGGGGACGGCCGGGGCGAGGAGAGGGGGTGCGAGGTCCTCGATGGATTCGGCCGGTGCCGGGGTGGCGGGTGCTGGGGTGGCCGTGGGCGTGGGGATGGCCGCGGGAGCGGGAGCAGGAGCGGGGAGAGGCGCGGGGGAGGAGACGTCCACCTCGGTGGACTCCTCGCGCCTCGGGTGCGCCGCGTGTCTCGCGTAACGCTCCTCGGAGCGCTTCTCGCGACGCTCTTCCCGCCGACGTGCCCGTACCGCGCGCCAGCGTGCCACCACGCCCATCACGAACACCGTCAGCACCATGAGCACCATGAGTTCGCCTATAAAGAGGCCCCAGAACAGCCCGTACCCGGAGAGCTCGTCCGCCGGGGTGTCGGGCCAGGCCGCCGGGATGTCGTGCGGCGACGCCGCCAGCCGGCGCATGGCGAGCGGCGTCTCGGTGAAGGTGACGCCCTTCGGCCACGCGCCGTGCGCGAACAGCCCGGACAGACCGGTGGCCGTCCAGGCCAGGAGGGCCAGCCCGAGCAGGAAGCCCAGCAGGCCGACCAGCAGACCGTCCGGGATTCCGCCGGTGCTCGGACCGGTCTGCTGCTCTGTACGCCCTGCCATGTCATGCCACCGTTGACTCGGACGACTCGTTCAGCCGTTGTTGGTGCTCGATGTGTGCCGCGCGCTGTTCGGTCTCCAGCTCCGCGGCCCGTACGTCCTCCGGCAGCAGATCGGCCGCGGACGACTCAGTCATCGCACGGTCGGTGAAGACCAGCGGTCGTTCCGCCTCGGTGATCAGGTGTTTGACGACCTGTACGTTCCCGTTGACGTCCCACACCGCGATGCCGGGGGTGAGGGTGGGGATGATCTCGACCGCCCAGCGGGGCAGCCCGAGGACGCGCCCGGTCGCTCTGGCCTCGTCTGCCTTCTGCGCGTAGATCGTCCGGGTCGACGCCATCTTGAGGATCGCCGCCGCCTCGCGTGCCGCGGCCCCGTCGACCACATCGCTGAGGTGGTGGACGACGGCGACGAACGACAGGCCCAGCCGTCGGCCGAACTTCAGCAGCCGTTGGAAGAGCTGCGCGACGAACGGTGAGTTGATGATGTGCCAGGCCTCTTCGACCAGGAAGATGCGCTTCTTCCGGTCGGGCCTGATCCAGGTGTGTTCCAGCCAGACGCCGACGATCGCCATCAGGATCGGCATCGCGATCGAGTTCCGGTCGATGTGCGAGAGGTCGAAGACGATCAGGGGCGCGTCCAGGTCGATGCCGGCGGAGGTCGGACCGTCGAACATGCCGCGCAGGTCACCGTCGACGAGCCGGTCCAGGACGAGGGCGACGTCGAGGCCCCAGGCGCGCACGTCGTCTATGTCGACGTTCATCGCCTCGGCGGACTCGGGTTCCGGGTGGCGCAGTTGCTCGACGATGTCGGTCAGCACGGGTTGCCGGTCGTCGATCGTCTGGTTGACGTAGGCGTGTGCGACCTTCAGCGCGAAGCCGGACCGTTCGTCGAGGCCGTGGCCCATCGCGACTTCGATGATCGTACGGAGCAGGGCGAGCTGGCCCGTCGTGGTGATCGACGGGTCCAGCGGGTTGAGCCGGATGCCGCCGTTCAGGGCTGCGGTCGGGTCGAGGCGGATGGGGGTGAGGCCGAGCTCCTGGGCGATGAGGTTCCACTCGCCGACGCCGTCCTCACCCTGGGCGTCGAGGACGACGACCTGGCGGTCGCGGAAGCGGAGCTGGCGGAGCACGTACGTCTTCTCCAGCGCGGACTTGCCGTTGCCCGACTCGCCGAGCACCAGCCAGTGCGGGGCGGGGAGCTGCTGCCCGTACAGCTGGAAGGGGTCGTAGATGTATCCCTTGCCGGAGTACACCTCGCGGCCGATGATCACGCCGGAGTCGCCGAGACCGGGCGCGGCGGTGGGCAGATACACCGCCTGCGCCTGGCCGGTGGAGGTACGCACGGGCAGTCTGGTCGTCTCCACCTTCCCGAAGAGGAAGGAAGTGAAGGCATCCGACAACGCGGACAGCGGATCTCGCATGGCGTGACTGCCCTCTCGGTTAGCGACGGATGCCGGTGGCGAACGGCAGGGTGTTCACAAAGGCGCGGTGGTGCTCGCGGTCGCACCACTCCAGCTTCAGATACGACTTGCCGGCCGAGGCGCGGATCGTCCGCTTGTCACGGGCGAGGGACTCGGGTGATCGCGACGACACGGTGATGTACCCCACAAGATTCACTCCGGCCGCGCCGCTCGCGAGATCTTCACCCCGCTGGTCGAGCCTGCCGTGGGCGGCGATGTCGCGGGGGTCGACGGTCCGGTTCATCTTGGCCTGGCGGCTCGCCTCGGCCTCGTCGTTCGTCTTCTCCGTGAGCATCCGCTCGATGGCGATCTCGGTCGGTTCGAGGTCCATGCAGACCGCGACCGTACGGATGACGTCCGGGGTGTGGACGAGGAGCGGGGCGAGGAAGTTGACGCCGACAGGCGTCATCGGCCACTCCTTCACCCACGCCGTGGCGTGGCACCAGGGCGCACGGGTCGCCGACTCACGGGTCTTGGCCTGCAGGTACGTAGGCTCGACCGCGTCCAGTTCGGCGGGCCAGGCGTTGCGCTTCGTCATCGCCTGGATGTGGTCGATGGGGTGGTCGGGGTCGTACATCGAGTGCACGAGGGAGGCGAGCCGGCTCTGGCCGAGCGGCTGGCGCACCCGGATGTCGGCCTCGGCGAGGCGGGCGCAGATGTCGGTCAGTTCGCGCGCCATGACGACGGCGAGCCCCCCGTCCCGGTCGAGCTTGCGGCCTGCCTGGGGGCGAGCGGCGCGGGCCATGGCGTTTGCCTCGGCGGCCAGTTCGCGGTTGAAGGGCATGCACGCGACGAGGTAGGCGCGGTGCTGTTCGCTGGAGGTGGAGACCATCGACTGGAGCTGGTCGTACGACTCCTGCAGCCAGCCCGGGGCCGCCTTGTCGCCGCGCTGGGCGACGTCCTTCGCATGCGCGTCGGGGTCGGCGGGCAGGGTGCGGGCCAGCATCTGAATACGGGTCACGAATCCGTCGCCGTTGGCCACATGCTTCAGCAGGGTGCCGAACCGGTCGACCAGCGCCTCCTGGTCCTCGCTGTCGCGGAGTCCGACGCCGGGACCCTCGATCTCGATCGCCGCGGTGACGGTGCGGCGGTCGGCGTGCAGCAGTACGGCGATCTCGTCCGGGCCGAAGGGGGCGGCGAGCCAGTTGATGCGGCCGATGCCCGGAGGCGGTCCGATCTCGACCTCACGGCCGTCGCCCCGCACGCCCGCTTCCATGGCGGCGGAACGGTAGGTGGCACCGCGGCGCACGGACCGCCTGAAACTGCGGTTGATTTCGAACCATTTGTAGAAGGTGCGGTGCTTGTACGGGACGTACACGATCGCCAGCGCCAGCAGCGGGAAGCCCGTGAGCAGCACGATCCGCAGGGACAGGACGGGGACGATCAGCCCGCTCATCATGCCGAGGAACGCGCCGACGATGATCAGCGCGATCTCGCCGGTCTCGCGGTTCTTGCCGACGATCGCGTTCGGCCGGGCCCGGCCGATGAGATACGTACGGCGGGGCGCGACCGGATGGGACTGGGTCGTCAACGCCCTCCACCTCCTGTGCTGTTGTTACCTGAATTGCCGGTACCGCCGCCCCGGTTGACGCGGCTGCTGTGCGGGGTGCCGGAAGTCGGTCCCGATCCGCTGCGGGGCGGAGGTGCGGCGGAGGGGACAGATCCGCCGCCGACCCCGCTCCCGCCGGTGTTGCGGGAGCTGTGCGCGGCCACACCGCCACTGACCGGGTTGGCGGGCCTGCCGCCGCTGTTGCCGCCGCCCTGTCCGCCGTTGTCGCCGCCGCTCCGGCTGCTGTGGGTCTTGATGCCCTGGGAGACGAGGGCGGCAGGGGAGCTGATCAGAGCTGCGGCCTGGGCGCCGTCGGTGGCCTGCTTGCGGTTGGTGCGGGCACCCTGGATCTCGTCGCCGAAGCCGGGGACGAAGCGGTAGATCATCGCCGAGGCGAAGATCGCCAGGAGGATGATGGCGAGCCCGGAGACAACGGCGGAGAACGCGTTCGGTCCCCCGTCGGAGGAGAGCGCGCCGGCCAGCCCGAGCACGATGACGATGACCGGCTTCACCATGATCACCGCGATCATGATGCCCGCCCAGCGGCGGACATGGCCCCACATGTTCTTGTCGACGAGCCCCGAGTAGACGACGACGCCGAGCAGCGCGCCGACGTAGAGCAGGGCGGCCCGGATCACGAGCTCCAGCCAGAGCACGCCCGCGGCGAGGATCGACACGAGCGAGACGACGATCAGCATGATCGGCCCGCCGCCGATGTCGGAGCCCTTGCTCAGCGCCTCGGCGAACGAACCGAAGAAGACATCGGTCTGCCCGCCGGAGGACGACGCGATGACGTCCGTGACCCCATCGGTCGCCGACACGACGGTGTAGAGGATGAGCGGCGTGAACGCGGACGCGAGGACAGTCAGCCAGAGGAATCCGACAGCCTCGGAGATCGCGGTGGCCACCGGAACGCCACGGATGGCGCGCTTGGCGACGGCGAGCAGCCAGAGGACGAGAGTGAGCACGGTGGAGGCGGCGAAGATGACCGCGTACTGCTGGAGGAACTTGGGGTTGGTGAAGTCGACGTTCGCGGTGCCTTTGACTGCCTCGCTGAGCTTGCCGACGATCCAGGCTGCGGCGTCGGCGCAGCCGCGGGCGAGGGAGGAGAGGGGGTCGAGGGCGTTGGCGGCGTCGTCGGGGGAGGTGGTTCTGGGGTTGCCTGCGTCGCCGTTTTCGCAGTAGTCCTTGGCCGGGCCGACGATGAGGCTGCAGTTGTCCTTGGAGGGCGAGGCAGACGGTGTGGGCGACGGTGAGGGTGCTGCGGCAACACGGGTTGCCAGGATCACCATCGTTACCTGGACGCTCGCCAGGACCGCACCGATCTTGACTAGGTGGCGTGAACTAGCGGGCATAGGTGAACCCTCCGTACTCCTCGACAGCCTTGGCGATCTCGTCGGCGTTGGAGGCCGTACGGTCGGTGTTGACCGGAGCCGGTCCCTCCTTCTGGGAGAAGCTGTCGACCTTCCAGTCGTTGGCTTCCCACTGGAGTTTCAGCGTCATGGTGAACCAGTCGTTGCTGACTGGGTTGGTCGAACTGACACCGGCTGTGCCGAATACCCCTGTGCACCACACCTCCACGGTGGTGGAGGTAGCCGAAGACTGGGTCACTTTGGTTCCGACAGGAGCGGTTCGTGAAACGTAGGTCATGCCTGCGGCGGCGTTGCCGTTCTCGTCGAGGCCGACCTTGTCAAGGAAGGTCTTGTTGTACGCCTCATTGAACTTGGCTTCGAGTTCGTCGACTTTGCTCGCAACGAAGACCTGCCGCACGATCGCGGCACGTTGAATCGGCTTAAGAATGTCGGCGGAGACGAGCGCCACTGAGTAGTTCGCCGCCGCGCTCTGCGCACCCTGAGCGTCGTGTGCGAACCCCGACGCGATCGTGCCGTTCTTCCCCGTCACCGGCTTCGTGCCCGTCGCCGCCGTGGGCGCCGCCCCCGCCTTGCTGCCGCCGCTCCCGCCCGAGGCGCCGCCGTCGTCGCCGCCACCGCCCAAGTTCGCGAACGCGATAGCCGCGATGAGCAGGACGACCACGCCGACCACCATGATCAGGGACCGCGAACTGCGGGCCGGCCGACGGGATCCGCCGAAGCCGTCGCCGCCCTCGCCGTCGGGGAATCGTGTACGGGTCTGGCGCGTTCCGCCGATGGTGCTGTATCCATCGTCCGTACGGCTTGAGCCCGAGTCACTTCCGTAGCCGTGGTCGTTGCCGACACTCATGCTGCGTAGGCCCCCTCAACCGTGTGCGATTCCGCGTAGTACGACGGTAGCCGTGCTGGTTTCCGCGCGGGCGCGGTGTGGTGACTCGACATCAGAGAGACGCAACCTCTGCCGGTGGGCACGACGGACGGATGGGATGGAAGCGGAACGGGGGCGGTGGCAGCCTCCCCCGAGCAGGCTGATGGACGGTTAGATGGCCATCCCGTAGACGATGGTGAACAGGGTTCCCAGTGATCCAATGATGAACACACCAGTCAGACCGGCAACGATCAGACCCTTGCCCTGTTCTGCGCTGAACGTGTCGCGCAACGCCGTCGCGCCGATACGCTGCTTGGCTGCTCCCCAGATGGCGATGCCGAAGCAGAGCAGAATGGCGACGGCCATGACGACCTCGATCATCACCTTGGCTTCGTCGCCCAGGGCTCCGAACGGCCCCCACTTGGGAGCGATGCCGTTGATGATGGTGCTGATACCGCCCTTATCAGTGTCAGCTGCCAGGACCATGTAAGTCACCGCCCCTGTTGGGTAGTTCACTGCCCCCTGCCACATGGCACGGGTCACTCTCTATCTTCGCTGATGAATGCGCCTCGGTACGACGACTTAGCGCCCTCTCTTTCATGGGATCTCGCACGTTTGACCGGTCCGACCGCCCTGACCTGCGGATCGAATCGTTGTGTGACCACATGCATATGATTACTCTGTGTATCACGTGTGGTGACACTGAGCAATCATGGTTATTTGCCACCCTGGCCGAGACTCGCCCCGGGCCCTCCTCACACCCATCAGGGCAGGCAGGGTGAGGGGCAGTCAGAGGACAGAGCGGCGGGGGCTCGGCGGGCGGGGCGGTGTCGTCCAGGTCTTCGGTGGCCGGAAGTCGCACCAAGAGCCGTCAAAGGGAAAGGTTCCGGCCTCGGCCAGCCGTGCGACTCTGATGCCCTCGGCGCGGATGGCGGCCGCTTCATCGGCCGACCAGTAGACGGGGTGGCCGGTCTTTTGGGCGAAGGACTCCTCGTCCTTCCACTGCCAGGACCGGTCCGGCGCGACGTTGATGTCGAGCTCGTGGTCGGCGATGTCGATGTCGTCGCCGTGGTGGACACGACGCTCCAGATTCACGTACCAGCCGCGGAACTTTCCCCTGCGGCCGAAGAGCCAGAGCACGGAGTGTGCGGCGTCGGTGGGCTGGTAGAAGAGGGCGCTGCTCATCTGCCACCGGTCGGGGACCACCGGGTATCCGGTGGCAGGCCGGTCGTCCGGGGCGATGTCCCGGAGGTGTGCGCCTCCCGGGAGCTCCGTGCGCCACATGGGCGCGCCGGTCTCCATCCACACCAGCTGGCCCTCGTCCGTGCGGTCGACGAGGCGTACGGGCACCGAGGCGCTCAAGTGGCCGCCGATGAAGAAGTTCCAGTGCAGAATCCGGCCCGGCACGTTGTCCATGGTGTTGAGCACATGGGCGAGTCGGCTCATGAATCACTCCTTGCGGTCGGAGTCAGTGGTGTGGATGTGCCCGGTTTCGCCTGGTCAGGAACCCGTTTATGCGCAGATGTCGTCGCCGGGTTATCGCGTGCACCAGGTCCTGGCCAACCGGATGCCATCCCCTGCACCGCTGCAACGAGCGCAGGACGGAACATGTCGTCGCTTTCCATGGCATTGCGGGGGCACTGATCTGCTCCCTACTGCTGCCTCGTCCGGGTCATCTCGCCTTGCCCGGACGTGGCTCGGAACAGGGGTGGTTGCGGTAGCGGCCCTCCTGCGAAGGGACGACGGCAGCCTGCACCGCGCATGGGAATGCGGTGCAGCCGCTGAAGCAGAGCATCCAGCGGCTGGAGAGTGGGTACAGCTGCCGCAGCCCTGGTTCGGAGTGAGCCGCCTCCGCCGGGGGACAGGCCCCCGTCAGGTCCCGCAGCGCTCAAGCCTGGTGGGTGGGCGATCCGTGCATGGCAACAAGTCGGCGCTGGTAACGCGTACCGGGACGATCGTCGATGCGGACGTCCCCCACCGCAGTGAACCCGTTGCGTCGGAGCACGGCCATGGACGCCAAATTGTCGAGGGTGGTGACTGCGGTGAGCGCGGAGAGCCGATATGCCACGACGGCCAGGCGGCACACTTCCTCGACCGCGGCCGTTGCCATGCCCCGTCCCGCGGCGCGCTCGCCGATCCGGTAGCCGAGTTCAGCGGTCCCTTCCTCGATGTCCACGAGATTGACGCGGCCGACCAGCTCTCCCTGGTCGTTCACGACGAGATGGAACTGACACACACCGGCGTCCTGTTCGGCGAGCCGTGCACGATGAAGAGCGGCGAACTCAGCGAAGTACAGGTCGCCGCGATCCGGCACGGAGCGTGCGAAGTACTCGCGGTTCTCCCGCTCGAAAGCCAGCAAGGCGTGTGCATGGTCGGCCCGGAGCCGCTCTAACGTCAGCATGCTTGAAAGCGTACGTACTGCCGATCGCGTTCCCGGCCCAAGGCCGGCAGACGCGGATGTAGGGAAGCGGGGCACCGCAGTGGCGGGGCTGGGTACCGGCACGGAATGGCCGGGTACCCGGACCGTCATGCCTGGGCAGCCGGACCGCCTTCGCCACCGAGCTCCGCGAAGTGGTCGAACTCGCCGGCGAGGACGCCCTTGGTGAAGGCCTCCCATTTCGTTCGGGTGGTCGTGACGATGTTGGCCGGGTCGTCGGTCACGCGGAGGCGGACGAGCTCGTCCGGACCGAAGGCGATTTCGATCCAGGGACCGGGGCCCTCTTCCCCTTCGGGGGCGGCGCGGACCCAGGTGAGGTCGGTGGAGACGTGACGGTCAGCCATGGCTGGTGCCGTCCTTGACGGTACGGAGGAGGGCGGCCCAGACAGTGGGGGTGGTGCGGAGTATGGCTCCGGTCGGGTCGCTACTCTCGATGACGTTGACCGTGTTGTCGTGGGCGGCGACGTGTACGCAGGAGTTTCCCTGGGCGCAGTAGGAGGACTTCTGCCAGGTGAGATCGGCCATTTTGGGTCCCTTCACAGGCTGCGGGCGATGTTGTGGATGAAGTCTCGGGACTCGCCGCGGCTGAGCGCGGTGGATTCCATGCGGCCGAGGAGTACGCGGTACTTCTCCAGCTGAGACTCGGTATCGAGGAAGACGGGCCCATGCGACTGGTCCAGATTGACCGTGTCGAGCTGCGGCACGGGTCCGAGGAAGTAATAGATCGACTGTCCGGACCCGGCGTAGGTTCCGGCGGAGAAAGGGATCACCTGAAGGGTGATGTGTTCGCGTTCACTCATGTCGAGAAGATGCCGGAGCTGCTGACGGGTCACCTTCGAGCCGCCGAACTGCATCCGCAGCGCGGCCTCGTGGACGACCGCCTGGTGCGGCGTCGGCGATTCTCGGAACAGGACTGCCTGTCGCTTGAGGCGGAATGAGATGCGGTGCTCGATGTCGGGCGGCGACAGCTCCGGTACGTCTTGGCGGAAGACTTCCCGTGCGTAGTCCGGGGTCTGCATGAGGCCGGGAATGTGGACAGTAACGGCTGTACGGAGCCGCTGTGCATGATGCTCGACCTCGGCCAGATCGAGCAGTGGGGCGGGCAGGATCTCCCTGTACTCCTCCCACCAGCCGCGCGAACGGTCGCCGGTCATATTGCTCAGGGCGGCGATGAGGTTCTTGTCCGGGCAGTCGTACTGGCAGGCGAGGGCGCGAACCCGTTCCGGGCTTACGCCGACGCGGCCTGCTTCCATATTGCTGATCTGGTTCTGCTTCACGCCCAGCAACTGACCGGCCTGGGTAGCGGTGAGTCCTGCACCCTCGCGGAGTTTGCGCAGTTCGCCACCGAACCGGAGTTGACGACCCGTCGGCCTTGATCTCACGGGCGTGTTCGCCTCCTTGAGCGGCTGGTCACCCACAGGGGTGTCAGTTTATGGATTACTCGGGAATCGGTTAACACGTTAGCTATCGGTCGCTACGTTAGTGCTCAGGCCTCCGCCCGGAAGCACCCCGCTCGACGGAGCGGTCTCGTCACCGGGCAATCAGAAACGCTCGGCACAACGTCCCTCCGTGATCGGAGACTTCCATGGTCCTGGCCACCGTAACGCCGCCTTGGGCGTACACACTCCAACTCCCGCAGGATCCCCGTGCTCCGGGCATCGCCCGCGCCACCCTCCGCTCCGTACTCCGCGCGCACGGCATGGGCGATCTCATCGACACCGCCGAGCTGTTGGCGAGCGAGCTCGTCACCAACGCGTACCGGTACTCCTCGGGGCCGTACTCACTCCGGCTCCGCGACGTGGGCCGACACCGGATCAGGCTCAGCGTCTGGGACACCAACCCGGACATTCCGCCACCGTTCCAGGGCGGCGCGGAGGTTCCGAAGTCGCTCGCCGAGTGCGGTCGGGGTCTGCACCTCGTCACCCTGTGGGCGGACAGCTGGGGCGCGTATCCGCTGCATGGCGGGCTGCCGGGGCACGGCGGGAAGCTGCTCTGGGTGGAGTGCGCGTGGAAGCCGGACTGTCAGTGGGGTGACCTGCCGTGACTGTGTGCAGCGGCAGTGCCGGATCGGTCGAGAGGGAGTCCGGTGCCCGAACAGCGCTTGTCCGCGGTGGCATACGGTCGGCGCCATCGCGGGTCGGTCCCGCGATGGCGGTTGCGCCGCGGCTCAGCTGAGCCGGGTGGTGGCGTATGCCTCGATGGCGTCGCGCTGGTACGCGGCCAGACCCGAGGCGATGGCCTCGTACGCGGCGCGCCAGGCGGCGTTGTCCACGCAGGAGCGTCCCATGGCTCGGAACTCCTCGGCGGAGACGGCACGCAACTGGATCAGTGCCCGGTACTGGGCGTCGATCTCGGCCTGCACCGGCTCGGCGTCGGCCGGGTGGCCCGCGACCATGAGTTCGGCCAGCCGGATCATCTGCGCGGTGCGCTCACGGTGCGCGGCATCTGCGTCGGCCTGGCTCATCGTCTCGGCGTGGCGTCCGACCACCTCGGCGTGTTCGGGGAAGTCGGACAGGTTATCCGCGTACTGGGAGGGCTGCACGCCCTCGAACAAGTTCTCCGGTCGGTTGATGGTCATGGGGTAACCGTCCTTCCTGGACTGCTCCAGTTCGGCGATCGTGCGGGAGACGGTGCCGGCCAGGGCATCAAGCCGGTCCCGCTCCGCGAGCGGCCGCCGGTGGTGGCCCCGCAGGGCATCCACCTCGTCGACCTGCGCGGCAAGGATCCGGCCGATCTCCGGCAGCCCGACGCCCAGCGCCCGCAGCACAAGGATCTGCTGCAGCAGCAGAAGCTGGTGCTCCTCGTAGTAGCGGTAACCGTTGGCGCCGATCCGGGCCGGCGTCAGCAGGCCGGTCTTGTCGTAGTGGCGCAGTGTCCGGGCGGGCACGCCCGACATCCGGGCCACCTCCGAGATCGGCCAGTCCATCACGACTCCCGCATGCGTGTGTCGCCCGGCCGGTCTCTCCGGCCCTGGTCACGACGGTAGAAGCTGCCGCAGCGGCAACTTCAAGCCCGAAGCCCATATTGCGCCGTCGTCTCTTGTGAACAGAGCCACGGGAGAGCTGGCCATGGCCCCCAGGCACAGCGCGATGCGGCCAAGGAACCCCCACCCCCTCCATCATCGGACGGGCATGAGCGCGGCCCCCGGTCCTCAAGCTGCGGACAGCGCCTGAGGCCCGGGGGCCGGGGTCGGTGTGGTTGCGGGCTTCCCGTTCAGGTCGCCCTGTGCACACACCGTGCGGATGCGTGGCTCACGTCCTTGTCTCGGGCTCCGAGGTCCACGTTCCCAGGGAGATCTCGGCGGTGATGCCGGGCCCGAAGCCGGCCATGATGCCGCGCTGACCGTCGAGGGTTGACGCCTCGTCGAACATGCGGGCCAGGGCGTCGAGCACCACCGCGCTGGCTATGTTGCCGTACTCGGTGAGCGTGGCCCGGCTGAAGCGGAACGCTTCGGGCGGCACGTCGAGGAAGCGGCTCAGGTCGTCCAGGATGCGCGGACCGCCGGCGTGGATGATGTAGAAGTCCAGCTTGCTGGCGTTCCAATGGTGCTGTTCCGCGAGGGCGCTCAGGGCCGGGGCAAGTGGCTCCATGGTTCCGGGCACGCGCTTGTCGAGCTGGAAGTGGAAGCCCGTGGACCGGACCGCATAGGAGATCCAATTCTCGGTCTCCGGGATGATGTACGACCCGTTGCGTTCCAGGCGGACTCCGGTGCCGCCCTGGCCCCGTACCACGACGGCGGCGATCCCGTCGCCGAACAAGCCGTTGGACAGCAGGGACCCGACACCCAGATCGGTGGGCTGGTAGCACAGCGAGCAGAACTCGCAAGCGATGACGAGCACGTTGCGGTCGGGGTACGCCGTGCAGAAGTCGTGGGCCCGGTTGACGGCTGCGCCACCCGCCGCACACCCCAGCTGGGCGATCGGCATCTGTCGCGTCTGCGGCCGGAAGCCCATCGTGTTGATGAGCCACGCGGTTGGCGGAGGCATCATGAAACCGGTGCAGGAGACGTAGACGATCAGGTCTATCTGCGACGGTTCGAGTTGCGCATGGTCCAGTGCCTGGCGGACAACAGCCGGGACGCGGGCCTTGGTCTGCGCCTCGTAGATTTCGCTGCGCGCATCGAACCCCGGGTGTTGCAGCACCTTGTCGATCGGCTGGATCAGATGCCGTTTCTGAACCCCGGTGTGTTCGATCAGACGGAGGACCAAATCGAGCTGCGGATGGTCGCCGTGCAGCCGACGTGCCAGTTCGAGGGTTTCGTCGTTGGTGATGACGTACTCGGGAACTGCGATTGCGGGCTTGCAGAGTACCGCCATGGATTTCCTCCTAGCGGACGATGAACCACACGGCCGAGGCCTGACGGGATGCAGGGACGGGTGTCGGCCGACGGTAGCCACTGCGGCACCGTGCGTGGAGCGGCGCGGGACAGGCTTTTTTGGCCGTGGCGCCGAAGTTCGATGCCCCTGGGACGGGCATGGACGGACCGATCGACGAATGGGCTGAATTCTCACCGTATGGGCAGATGAATTTCGGCCGCACCTCGATCGGCTCTGGGGATCACGCTACGACAGGCGGGTGAGGGTCGCACGTCGGACGGAACGCGCTGTCCGGGAGCCCCGGAATCTTCCGGGTTTCCGCCCTTCGAGGGCCGACGCGGCACTTGCTTGTCCGTGGCCATGGGCTGGCGGACCACCCGCGCCTGGCACTGCTCGGCACTGCCCGGCGCGGGCCCGACCGGCCCGCCGAGGGGCCGCCCCACGGCGCGAGACGCGCCGCTGCGGGGGCGGTCACCCACCCCGCGGACCGGTGATCACCGGTCGGAGCGGGCCGCCCCCGGCTCCGTCGCACGGTACGAGCCACGAAGCCGGGCGCGAGGGCCGCCCTGCCGGCGGGCATCGATTCACCTGCTCGGCCGCGCCCGGGCTGCGCGCCGCAGTCCGGGCGCTCCTGCGCCATGGCCGGACCCGGGCCGCAGCGCGGTGGGTCGCCATGGGCGTCACCTCATCGGTGGCCCGGATCGCGTGCTGCGGTTGCACGAAGTGCCTGATGCCCTGCTGGGGTACCGACGTCACCAGGCGACGGGCAGTGCGACTGGATAACGCCAGATCGATGTCTTGTTCCAGGCCACTTCTTCGGCCGGCTTTGCCAGCCGGAGGTCAGGGAAGCGTTTCAGGAGGGTTCCGAATGCGACTTCGAGCTCCGTGGCGGCGAGCGGGGCGCCGAGACAGTGGTGGCCACCCCAGCCGAAGGTCATGTGGGACGGACCGGTGCGTTCCAGGTCCAGCTCGTCAGGCCGGTCGAACTTTCGGCCGTCCCGGTTGGCCGTCAGGTAGGAGACGTGCACGATGTCCCCCGCTCGGATCTTCACGCCGCTCAGTTCCACGTCCTCGGTGGCGACGCGGGGAATGCCGACACCCTTGCGGAAGGGGATGAAGCGCAGCAGTTCCTCCATGGCCTGCGGGAGCATCTCGGGGCGGGCGCGCAGCATGGCCAGCTCCTTGGGACGCGTGAGCAGGGTGTATGCGATGTTCCCGATCTCGTATGTGGTGGTGTCCTGGCCGGTGATGAGCAGGACCATGGCCATGACGGTCAGTTCTTGATCGTTGAGGAGCTCGTCCCCGTCGCGGGCGGCGGCCAGCGCGCTGATCAGGTCGTCGCCCGGGTTCTCGCGCCGGTGCGCCGTCAGCTCCGCGAAGTAGGCGCGGAGATCGGCCTTGGCGTGGATCGCGTTCTCCCGGTTGTCGATGCCGACGTCCATCATGGTCCGCGCGTGGGCACGCAGCTGAGCCTGGTCGCCCTCGGGAATGTCGAGGACCTCGCAGATCGTGGTCAGGGGCAGCGGATCCGCGAGGTGCGCGAAGAGGTCGGCGGGGGAACCGTGCTCCTCCATCCGGTCCAGCAGCTCATCCACGACATGCTGGGTACGGACCCGCATGCGCTCCATGTGGCGCGGCGCGAAACCCTTGGAGATCAGGCTGCGCAGGCGGCTGCTGGCCGGTGGGTCCATCACATTGATCGCCTCGTCCTGAACGATGGGTTCAGGGGTCATCCGCGGGAAGTTCCGGCCGATGATGGCGCTGCGGCTGAATCGCCGGTCGGTGGTCACCGTGCGTACGTCGTCGTAGCCGGTGACGAGCCATGCTTCCCCGTCGCCGTGGGGCAGCCGGATGCGGGTAACGGGTCCGTCGTTCTGCAGCTGCTTGAGCAGCGGATCGAATTCGAGGGCCTCGGCATAGTCGAACGGGCAGTTCCGCGGGGTGGAGACTGGTTCCATACGGAGCTCCAGATATCGGATCTGACGGGTGATTCGGCACTTACTGGGATGAACAGGTCATCAGTACCCGATCGTCTTCCGAGGCACGCACCGCTCCGGGGCAATTGGTCCATTGGAAGTGACCATCCCGGTGATGCGGAAGGCTCTGGCCCGTGGAAGGGGCGGGGCATGCCGGTGCCGCGTACGCACGCCTGCGGAACGCGCTCTGTCGGCGCCGAGGACGCCCAGGGGCCGGGGAGCGGGTACCCGAGGGTAACCCGCTCCCCGGCCCGTCTTTCTCAGCTGGCCGGCACGACGTTGGTGGCATCCACCGCGGGGCGCAGCCCTCTGGCGAGCTTGACGGCGTCGCCCACGGCCCAGAAATGGGTGAAGAACAGGCGAGGGTGATCCGTCAGGTGGTGGTTGTGCACCTCGACGAGCTTGATCCCGGCGCGCCGCAATGCTCCCAGTACGTTCTGGACCTCCTCGGCGAGCATGACGCAGTCGCCGCTGAGTGCGGCCCGGCCGCGACCCAGCGGCTGGAAGGTGAACGCACTGGTCGATCCCAGACCGGGAGGCAGTACCAGATGGCCGTCGCAGATCCTTTCCCGACGGGCGAAGACGACCTTGTAGACCAGGCCGTCGGGGGAACCCTTGGCGCCCAGCGCAGCTTCGATTCCGGCGATGTCCAGGTCGCTGCGGACCGGCGGGCCGGTCGGTACGGCCGGCGGGGTTCCGGTGAGGTCGAATCCCGCGCGCAGGCCGCGCGCCAGGGCCACTGCGTCATGGCCGTGCCCGTGGACGTGGGTCCACCAGATGTCGGGTGACTGGGCGAGCAGATGCTTGTGGAGTGCGGTCTGCGCGATCCCGTGTGCCTGAAAGGCGTCGATCACCTTCTGCAGTTCTTTCTCGGTGACTGCTACATCGCCCATGCACATCGTGCTGCCGTCGGCGTAACGGACGAAGGCCACGTGGGTGCCCAGTGCGAGCTCCGGTGTGATGGCGATGCCGTCGGAGACCACACGAAGGTCCCCACGAGGGAAGGGGGTGTGATAGGTCGTTCCCCGCAGCATGTTGCCGGGGCGGCCCAGCGCATGTGCGACGTCGGCCCAGTCCGCCACGGTGGTGGTCACCGGCTTGACCCGCCGGTGACGCCGGTGCCCGGGCATCCCGGTCATTCCGGTCGGCACGGGTTCAGCGGCGGCCCCTGCTCCGACTCCGGCGAGCATCGGCGCCAGCGCCGCTGCGGCCAGCACGCGCCGCCGCGACGTGGGCACCTGTGTGTGCGTGTCCTGCTGTCGATCTTCAGCCATCATCTGATCGCCTCCATGGCGAGATGAAACCATGCAAAATGATAAGAAAGCGGATGCTTCGTCATGAGGCGGGTCTGGATGGACCAAGCGTGTGGTGCACGCTCCGGCCAACGGGGATCGAGTTGGTGTCGTCGCGGCTCGCGCCCGACGTATCAGGTGAGGAACGACGGCATCTCGAGGATCACGTCGTGGTGATCAGCCGCAGTGGAATCCAGCTGGCCGGCGAGTTGGCAGTTCCCGCCGACCGCTTCGTACTCGCCACATGGGTCCTGGCGAGGACGGTCGGCCAGGGGGCGGGGAGGGCTCGGCTGGTCGCCGAATACCACAACTGCCCGGCCGGCAACGCCTGAGCACACGCCCTCCGACGGTCAACCGATCGGGTGAAATCCTGCTGGGGCGGGGCGGGCGTTCGGCCTTGCAATTCAGGGCCGTACGCCCGCCCCGAGGGCCGACGGGCATGGCATGTCGGGTGCGCCGTCTTTGGGACAGTGCCGCTCCACGATCAAGGAGCGGGGTGAGCGGCGTGGCCGTGATGGGCCGGCAGGGGCTGAGCGATCTGGGCGGGGCGGGCGGGGCTGGTGACGGTGCGGGTGGTGGTGGCAGGGATCAGCTGAAGCACAGCGACGGCCCCTGGTTGCGGGCCGCCGGGGGAGCCGAGTCGCTGCACACGCTGCTGGGGCCGGTGAAGACCGAGCTGGAGAGCGCGCACGAATTGGTCGTGACGGGGACCGCCGGACTCGAGGCGCTGGCCGAACTCGGCGCCGTACGCGAGTCGTGGCAGCGGCGGATCGAAGCCGCGCGCTGCGAGTGCGGGAGCCTCGCCGGGAAACTCCGCGCCGTCGCACGGGTCCAGAACCTCACGGACGAGACCGTGAAGTCGTCCTTCGCAGCGGTCGCGTCGAGGACCGGTGGGCAATGACCTCGAAGATCACGTGGGCCCAACTGCGCGACGTGAACTGCGCCGGGCTGGAAGGCGCGGCCGACGGATGGGGCCGGGCCAGCAACCTGGCCGACGCCGGCCGGGACCGCGTCGACAAGCAGCTGCTGAACGAGTTGCGCGGGACGCAGCAGGGCGAGGCGGCCGACGCGGCCGTGGGGCGGCTGCGACAACTCAGCCGGAACTTCCAGTACGTGTACACGGAGTGCGGTCTGCTCCGCACCACGCTGAACAGCATGGCCCACGAAATCAGGCGCCAGCAAAGCGCGTTGCAGGAAGCGCTGGAGGACGCGGAAGCCCTGAAGTTCACCGTGCACCCGGACGGGTCGGTGACCTACCCGGAGGCCGGCGAGGGGCTGATCGACGGCAAGCCGATGCCGGGCGGGACGGTGACCGGGGGAGGAGTACCAGGGCTGCTGCAGCCCTCGGGTCTCGTCGCCCCCAACCCGAATGTGGCCAAGGCGCAGGACATCGCCGACCGGGTGGTCAAGGCCGTGCGGACAGCGGCCGACATCGACTGGCGGTACACGCGGATCCTGCGGAAGTTGAAGGCAGAGGAGGGCCTGAAGGTCCCCGACTCGACCTGGGCGGACGCGGCGACGGACGCGGCAGCGGTACGGAACGCTGCGGGTGCCTACCTGAACGAAGCCATCCCGCACGACGCGAGTCCGGCCGAACGCAAGGCGTGGTGGGCCGGGTTGACGCAGGAACAGCGGGAAGAGTACCTCGCGGTGTACCCGGACCAGATCGGCAACCTGGACGGAATCCCGGCGGTCGTACGGGACGCCGCCAACCGGGACAACCTGCAGCTGCTCATCGGAAAGCTGGAAGGGCAGGAGGGGGACAAGGCGGAGACGCAGTTGGCGGGGTTGCGGGAGATTGACCGGCAGCTGCACGACGGCCGCAAGCCGCCGATGTTCCTCCTTGGGATTGGCGATGAGGGGAATGGGCGAGCGATCGTTGCTTACGGGAATCCGGATACGTCTCGGAATGTGTCGGCTTATGTGCCGGGTTTGAATACGTCGCTGGATGAGGACTTCGCTAAGGGGGACCTTAAGCGTGCTCGTGACACGGCGATCGGCACCATTGAGCAAGAAGCTGCCAGCGCGGCAATCGTCTGGCTTGGCTATGACGCGCCGCAGACGCCGGATGGACTCGGCAGTCTGGCGGTAATGGGCAACGACAGGGCCGAGCAGGGCGGACAGGCGTTCAATGGTTTCATGAGTGGCCTTGTGGCTACGAACGAGAATGAGAACCCACACCTGACAGCCATTGGGCACTCTTATGGTTCGCGCACGGTAGGCGCTGCCACACAGCAAGGTAACGGAATCCCTGGCGTGGACGACATCATTTTGGTCGGCAGTCCCGGGGTCGGATTGGACCACGCTGAGGACCTTGGGGTCGGAGAAGATCACGTCTTTGTCGGGGCGGCTGAGAATGACGTGGTGACCAAGCTTCCTTCTAAGCAGCAGGCAGCTATCGGTGTTGTGGGATTGATCGCTGGAGGACCATTCGCTGCTTATATGGCTGGCGATCTTGCAGATCCGGGGGATGACGATCTCTGGTTCGGCAAGGACCCGGCGAGCGAAGCGTTTGGCGCGAGACGTTTTCCCGTGGATGAGGGTCCGGAGCTGATCAGCGGGAAAGGAATCTCGTTTGATGCACATTCTCAGTACTTCGACCCGGAAAGGGACGCGGTATCAGCGAAAAGCATCACCCTGGTCGCTGCGGGACGCTCTGACAAACTGAAGGTCGAGGAGTATCGATGAGGCTTCGTCTCTTAGCTGCGGCAGCGGGGCTTTTGGTCTGCATGCCGCTCTTTGGCTGCGTAAATTATGGGAAAAGAGCAGATATGAACATGCAAGAGGCAGCCGACCGTGCTGACCGCATCCTTGACGCTGTGTTGAACGTGATTGAGCCGGAAGTTCAGTGGGCGCATGGCCCGACCACCACGGGAAGCTGTGATGTGACTCGAAGGCGCACGGTTATGACGATTGTGTCGGCCGAGCGTCGCGGCAATTTTCTGGGCGTAGTGGATCGCTTCTGGCGCAAGAGTGGCTACCGAATCAAGGCAATCAATAATGACTTGGACGTCCCCGCCATCTTTGCCCAGACAACGGACGGCTTCGGTGTCACCCTCAGCATCGGTGGCAAGGGGCAAGCCTTCTTCGAAGTCGACAGTCCCTGCGTGAAGGAATCACAGGTGGCCGAGTCCACCACCCCGCCCAACGGCCCTGCGTACGAGGACGTCTATCCCCTTCCCCGCCCGAACGTGCACTCCGACTTCTGGTCCGCCAGGGCAACGTGACGCCACATCAGGACAAGATGACCTGAACCTCCGGATGTACCGCGCGCTTTGAGTCCTGCATTGGGCCCTGGGGCCCATGCCCCGCCCGGTGCCCGTGTGGTCGCATACGTGGAGTGGCGGAGTTGTCACTGCTCACTGCACCCACTCACGAGGTAGGGGACTCGCCGTGTCTGGCATACGAGGGTTAGCGGTTCCGGGTGGCGTTGACCCGGATGCTGTCGTGGTCCATCCGGGCAGGCAGGCCCTGCCGAGCACGTTGCAAGCAGTGCTGATCCTCGTCCGGGTGCTCTTCGTGGTCACAGTCGTGGGCGCGATCGACGTGCTGTCGGTGGCGTCCTCGGTCGATGCGGTGGACGGCCGGCTGCTGGGCATGCTGCTGTACGCGGTGCTGCCCGGCACAGTCGGATTCGTGCTGTCGCTCTACGTCCGGACCGGCGGCGTGTGGATCCGGCGTGCACTTCTCGCCGTCCATGTCTGGCTCGTGCTCGGTGCGCTGGCGACGTTGAGCGGGGACGGCGGCGTGCAGGGTGTGCCCCAACTGGTGGTGCCGATTGTCGTCGTTGGTCTGCTTTTTCGCCGGAGTCTACGCGCGTGGTTCGATCTGGATCCTGAACAGCGGGCCGCACAGAGGCCGTTCATTCTCACGCGGGTGATCAGGACCCGTCGTGACCGTGGCCAGACCGCGATGGAGTACCTCGGCGCGGTCCTGGTGGTCGTGGCCCTTGTCGGTGCGCTCATGGCGACGCAGATCGGCGGGCAGCTGACCGGTGAGATCCGGAGTGCGATCTGCCAGCTGACCGGTAGTGCCTGTCCGGCGGCGGGCAGCGGTGTGGTGGCCGGCCATGGCACCGATGGCGGTGGTGGTGCCTCTGGTGGCGGTACGGAGTCCGGCGGTGTGGACTCCGGGGGGTCGACGGTGGCCGGAGGGACTTCCTCGTCCGGCGGGTCGGGCGCATCCGGGGGGACGGACTCGGGAGGCTCCGCAGCATCCGGTGGATCGGACTCCGGTGGATCGGACTCCGGCGGTTCAGCGGCGTCGGGTGGTTCGGACTCGGGTGGCACGGATGCCTCGGGCGGGTCCACCGCTTCCGGCGGAGACGGCGGCAGCACCACCCAGGCCGCCAAGGGAGGCGGCGGTTCGGGCGCCGCCGGTCACGCATCGGACGGCGGCTTCTTCACCGGGCTCGTCGGCGACGGCCTCTGGGGTGATGTCAGCGGTGCCGCGGATGCTGTCCTGCACCCCGTCACGAACGGCAAGAACCTCGGCAACCAGGTCGCCCAGTACGCGCAGAGCGCGAGCGACAAGTGGTCCCAGGGCGACCGCGCCGGTGCGGCGGGGGAGCTGATCAAGGGGGCCACCGGGGTCGGTGGCGTCGGTGCCGGGCTGCCCGGTTCCGGCTCCCGTGTCGGGGCGGCCGTGCAGGCGGACCAGCGTGACTATCTGAACGCCCGCATCCCGCGCAACGGCACTGCCGCCGGGCGCAAGGCGTGGTGGGACGGGCTCACGCAGGAGCAGCGGGACCAGTACCTCGCCCTTTCCCCGGATCAGATCGGCAACCTCGACGGGATCCCGGCGGCGACCAGGGACGCGGCCAACCGGAAGAACCTGACTCAGCTGATCGAGAAGCTGTCGGGGCAGAACGACGCGAAATCGCAGAAGCAGCTCGCCGGACTGCGCGAGATCGAGCGGCAGTTGAAGGAGAACGGCAAGCAGCCGCCGATGTACCTGCTCGGCATATCGGACGAGGGAAACGGCCGGGCGATCGTCTCGTTCGGGAATCCGGACACGTCGAAGAACGTGTCGGCGTATGTGCCCGGTCTGAATACCTCTCTGGACGAGGAATTCGCGAAGAACGATCTCAAGCGGGCTCGCGACACGGCGATCGGTGCCCAGGGGTACGACCAGTCCAGTGCGGCGATCGTCTGGCTCGGCTACGACGCGCCGCAGACGCCGGACGGGCTGAGCAGCCTGGCGGTCATGGGTACGGGGCGGGCGGAGAAGGGCGGCGCGGCGTACAACGACTTCATGAGCGGGCTGGTCGCCACCAACCAGAACAAGGATCCGCATCTGACGGTCATCGGGCACTCATACGGTTCGCGGACCGTGGGAGCAGCTGCGCAGCGTATCGGCGGAATCCCGGGAGTCGACGACATCATTCTGGTCGGCAGCCCGGGGGTGGGTGTGGATCAGGCCGTGGATCTCGGGGTCGGTGCCGGACACGTCTTCGTCGGCGCCGCGGCGAACGACCCGGTGACCAAGCTCCCGTCCAAGCTGCAGGTTGCCGTGGGCACGCTGGGGATGCTGGCGCTCGGTCCTGCTGGTGCATACTTCGCCGGGGACCTGGCCGACCCGGGGGACGACGATCTCTGGTTCGGCAAGGACCCCGCGAGCAAGGCATTCGGCGCCAGGCGCTTCCCCGTGGGCGACGGGCCACCGGTGGTCAGCGGCTCCGGCCTGAGCTTTGATGCTCACTCTCTCTACTTCGATCCGGTGAGGGACGCCGTCTCGGCGGACAGCATCGCTCTGATCGTGTCGGGACACGCCGACAGGCTCAAGATGGAGGCACAGCGATGAAGCGACGGTTCCAGATCGTTGCGGTGGCCCTGGCCCTCGGCTTCTCCCTGTCCGCATGCGGAAGCGAACACCAGGTACAAGGGGACGCCGGAGGGAAGAAGGGGCGCATGGACATGCAGCAGGCCGCCGAGCGGTCCGACAGCATGCTGGACGCGGTGCTGAAGGCCATCGATCCCGAGGTGCAATGGGCGCACGGGCCGACGACTGCGGGGACGTGCGATGTGACCCGCAGGCGCACCGTGATGACCATCGTGTCGGCGTCGCGCCGGACGGATTTCCTGGATCAGGTGAAGGCGTTCTGGCGGAAGAGCGATTACCGGATCAAGGCGATCAACAACGACACGGAGTTCCCGGCCGTCTATGCCCAGACGGACGCCGGGTTCGGTATCAGTGTCAGCTTCCGCGGAAAGGGGCAGGCGTTCTTCGAGGCGGACAGTCCTTGTGTGAAGGAGTCGAAGGTCGCCGATTCCACGTCCAAGCCGAACGGTCCGGCGTACGAGGGCGTCTACCCCCTGCCCCGTCCCAACGTGCACTCCGACTACTGGTCCGCCGAGGCATCCTGAAGGCGCGTCAACGACGGGAATCCGTGCTCGGCCGCTCCGGTCGGTGACCCCGGTGAGCCTGCCGGTGCTCCGGACAACTCGCACACACCCGCGAAACCGGCCTTGAACCCGCCCCGGATGGGGGATGGTTGAGGGGTGCGGAAATTCTGGGTGGTCGGTGGGATCGGCATCGGGGTCGCGATGAGCTTCGTGGCCCTGCTCGTCGTCGGTACGTACTCCGCTGCCGCCGGCCTCGGCAGCGCCGGCAGCAACGGGGCCGTCGGGCTGGCGAAGGGGGCGGTGCCGGCGAAGTTCCAGCCACTCGTGCAGAAGTGGGGCAACCTCTGCTCGGCCATCAACCCCGCGCTTCTTGCCGCGCAGTTGTACCAGGAGAGTGGGTGGAACCCGCGGGCCCAGAGCAAGGCCGCCGCGCAGGGCATCGCGCAGTTCATCCCCGGGACCTGGTCCGGGCACGGGATCGACGGGGACGGGGACGGGGACCGCGACGTATGGGATCCGGCCGATGCCATCCCCTCCGCCGCCAGCTATGACTGCGAACTCGCCGGCTACGTCAAGAAGGTGCCGGGGGATCAGACGGACAACATGCTGGCCGCCTACAACGCCGGTGCGTACCGGGTCATCAGCTCGGGCGGCGTACCGAAGATCGCGGAGACTCAGAACTACGTCAAGATCATCCGTTCGCTGGAGAAGAGCTTCGCCCGGCCGGTCGGGCGGATCGAGCCCTCGCGGCAGGCGGCCGGGGCAATCTATTTCGCACAGAAGAAACTCGGCACGAAGTACTTGTGGGGCGGGAACGGAACGCCTGAGCAGGGCGGACGGTTCGACTGTTCCGGGCTGACGCAGGCCGCGTACCGGACCGTGGACATCGAGCTGCCGCGGGTGGCGAACGACCAGTACAACGCCGGTCCGCACCCCTCACGGGACGAGCTGCTCCCCGGTGACCTGGTCTTCTTCTCGGACGATCTGACCAACTCCCGGGCAATCCACCACGTCGGGCTGTACGTCGGCGGTGGGTACATGATCAACGCGCCGTACACCGGGGCCGTGATCCGCTTCGACAAGATCGACACGCCCGACTACTTCGGTGCGACACGGGTGACGAAGGACGGCGCCGCGGCACTCCCGACCGCCCAGCCGACGGCGTGACGGGGAGTCGGCCGTGGCCGGAACTCTCTGTGAAGCCTGGGCCCTGAGCTGCGACGACGAGTCTCTCTTCGATAACGTCATGGTGATCATTCGGTGGAGAGTGGAACGTACAAGCGGAGAGCGTCGTTCCCTGGACTGGGACAGTACGCGCACTGACCATGCGGCGCTGACCGGCACAGTCGCGTACCTCACGCAGCAGTGATCGAAGTAGTGGTCGAACCGAAACGGGGGTTCGTCAATTGCGGTGCACACGGGTGTGCGCCGCGGCAGCAGACAAGGCAAGGGGCTGCAGCGGATGGCTGGACTCGCACTGGATGCGTCGAACCCCGACGTCAGCCTGCTCTACGACATCAATGGGCTCGCGAAGTCCGCTCCGACCTGGTTCGACCGGGTCATGGAGTTCGTCGGCGAGTACGGGATCATGCTCGGCATGGTCCTCGTGGTCCTGTGGTGCTGGTGGAGCGTCCGCCGGCGCGGCACGGCCGAGGACTCGGTGACCGCAGTCGCCGGGATCGTCTGGGCACCGCTCGCCGCCGGGATCGCGCTGCTCGTCAACATTCCGATCCGGGGCTTCGTGGAGCGGCCGCGCCCGTTCCGCGACCACCCGGGCCTGGATGTCCTGGTGTCGGGGAAGAACGACTTCTCGTTCGTGAGCGACCACGCCACGATGGCGATGGCCCTCGGCGTCGGGCTGTTCGTGGCCAACCGGAAATTCGGGCTCGCCGCGATCGCCCTCGCGCTGGCGGAAGGGTTCTGCCGGATCTACATGGGGGTCCACTACCCGACCGACGTCATCGGCGGATTCGCGCTCGGCACGGCCGCCGCGCTGCTGCTCGCCCCGCTCGCGATGGCGCTGCTGACGCCGGTCGTCGCGGCCGTCTCGCGGTCGGAGCGGGTGGGATGGCTCGTGCGGTCGCGGCGGCCCGTGCCGGCCGCGGCCGAGGGGCGCCCGCTCGGGATCCCCGAGCCGCGCCCGCGGTCGGGCGGCGGTGGAGAGAAGGGTCTGGCTGCCTGAAGGCGGTGGCCGAGGGAGAACCGGGGGGGCGTTCGCGCCCCCCCGGTTCTGCGTTAGGGCTCGCAGAGAATCAACGTGTTGCTTCCGGCGATGCGGCTCGTTGATGTGGTATGGGCATAACGCAGGAGATTCGAGATCAACTGAGTGC
>NZ_JBLVKW010000094.1:0-26576 GCF_048270745.1 Streptomyces sp. NPDC056231
GCGCGTCCTGGGCAGGCGTCCCCGCGCGGTGCGGGCAGCCGCCTGCCAAGGGCTGAGGCGCCTGGCCCGCCAGCTCGCCGTGTGACACGTGCGACGCGGAATCCGCTCCACGCACTGAGGCAGTCGAAATCAGCAAGCCGGCGCTGGAATCGACTGCCTGGCAACGGTTCCTCGCGGCCGCCGGCGGCAAGAACAACGTCGCCGCCTACTGCTCCGAACAGACGCAGCAGGCCCCGACACCTACGCCAGGCATGGCGGCCGGAAACAGCAGCGGCGCCAAGCCATCGACAAACTGGAGGCGAAGCCGTGTCAGCCTCGGCCTGCGGTGCCGTCGTCTGAAGTCGCCCAGGCGGGCCGGGCGGCCGTCTGCCGCGGTCGCCGTGGCAGGCCGGCGCGCGTGGAAGCAGGGGCCGCGCCCGGTCGCGGCGGAGTGGGCACAGGCACGGGGGTGCGCTGCCCTGTGCATTGCCCTGGGTCGGCGGTCGCCGAGCCGCGTTGTGGCGTGAAGTGGGCGACCTCGCTCGGGGGCATGCCGAGCAGACGCGCGGCGTCACCCTGGCTCACGTGCTGCTTGTCTACGAGCTCGTGAACAGCGGCGGCGATCGCCTGGTCCTCGGCGGCGACGGCGGCAGCCCGACGGTGCCGCGCTTCAGCCACCGGTCCGAGCACGGGTGCGAGTTCGGGCACCACCATGTTCAGGACGATCACGTCCACAGGGGCCCCGATGGCTTCGGCGACCAGGCCGCGCGCCAAGTCCTCGGCACCTTCAAGTGTGCGGCACTGGGTGTGGAGGTCGAGGCGGGGAATGTCGATGGCCCACCACCGGCCGATGCGGCGCAGGAGGACTTGGAATTCGTCGCGGGGACTCATGGACTCTGCCTCCTATCCTTCCGTCGGCTGGGGCTGTTGCTCTCACAGACTGACACACGGCCCGCGAACTCCGAAAATCGTTCGACCTGGAATGGGCCGGGTGCAGGCGTGGTCAGCTGAGGCACAGTCCGAGCAGACAAGCCTCCGTCGGCGACGTCGATACCCGTGCGGGGCCGTCCTGGGACGTACCCGAGTCCGCGGCGTTGGTGGGCGCGGGCGTCGAGGGCTGTTCCGCCGTTGTATCGGAGCGGTCGGGGGACGCGTCGCCGGCGGACGGGGCGGTGCTCTGTGGCTGTCGGGTCGGCGTCGCAGCCGGGCGACCAGGCGCGGCGGCCTCCGGCCAGTCGATCGTCGGCGTCGTGTGAGGCGCGGCCGCGAGGGACTGCTGTCGCGGGGCGTTGGGCGTCGACGGCGAGCAATTGTCAATACTTGTGGATCGGATAGGAATCAAGGCCACAGCAGCTGCTTGGTCCACCCGTCGAAGGTAGGTAGACGAGCCGGGTGTGGCGGCGCTGCTTGTCGCCCTGCCAGAACTCCACCGACTCCGGGCGCACTGAGTACAGCGTCCAACCTGGCGCCACGAGGTCCGGCTCGTTCTTGATCTGCGTGAGCGATGCCTCCACCTGCGCATCCCTCTCGGCCAGATCCGCGAGCGGTTGCGATTGCCGACCGAGCAGGGCTTCCGCCCGTGCCCCCGCACTGCGGGCGAGGAAGTCCGCAGCGCACAGTTCAGGGGGCTCGCACAACCGGTCCGCGCACCCGGACCTGGCGGGCGAGCGGTGCCCAGTAGAAGGTCAGCGCCGCATAGGGGCGGGCAGCGAGGTCGCGGCCCTTGAGGCTGCTCGCGTCCGAGGCGAACTGCCAGCCCTCGGGGCTCGCGTCCTTGAGGATGAGTACGCGGGCGGTCGGATCACCGCTGGCGTCCGCCGTGGCCAGCGTCATGGCATGCGGCTCCTGCACCCCGGCGCTCAACGCCTTGAGCAACCACTCGGTGAACAGGGGATTGTCCAGGAACGACGTCGGCCGGGTGGGCTGGCTGGGCGCTGTGCGGTCTGTCAGCCCATGTCTGTCAGGAGGGCGTTCAGTTCCTTCTCCTGCTGCGCCGGCGACATCGGCGGGTTCGGGTGGTCGATGCCGAAGGTCTTGAGTACCTTGTCCATCTGGGCGTCGATGGAGGTCCAGCCGGTCTGGTCCAGCGGCTGCAGCGAGGCCTGGTCAGCGTCCCACAGGTCACGCAGCGACTGGGCGGCCGCGTGCGCGCCGGTCGCGTTCCCCGAGTGTGCGTCCTTGAGCGAGGTGGAGGCGAGGGTCCGCAGCGCGCCGACCTTCGCGGGCGGGAAGTTCTTCACCGCCTGGCCGGGAGCCATCTGGACGGCGGAGGTGGTGTCGGTCTCCGGCGCCGGGCCGACGTGCGGCTGACCATGGGCCCAGACCAGCAGGCCCGCGGTGGCGACGGCCAGCACCCCGAAGCCAGCAAGGGCGACGCGCTCCTTGCGCGGGTCGCTGGTGACTGGTGCGGCGTGGGTCGCCTCGTGGGTCTCGGTCACATCCGAGCGCGTCACCGTCAGGTAGACCACCGTCGCCAGGATCAGGCCGAGGAAGATCAGGCTGGTGGTGAACGTGCCCAGCGCGAGACCGGTCGGGTCGCCCGGGTTCTGGGCGACCTTGGGGGAGGCGAGCCAGTCACCGATGTTCGCGCCCAGCGGGCGGGTCAGGATGTAGGCGAGCCAGAAGGACAGCACCGGGTTCGCGCCGAACCTCCACAGCACCGTGATCGCCGCGATGAGGCCGAGCGGCAGCAACACGGAGACGCCCGGGCTCCAGCCGGTCAGCTCCAGAGTCCAGTCGCCGGTCGCGGTGCCGAGCGCGAAGGTGACCAGGACAGTCAGCCAGTAGAACGACTCCCGCGGGAGCGTGGTGACCGAGTGGATCGACAGCGTGCGCTCACGCGCCCACCACACGCCGAAGACCACCGCGAGCAGCACCGAGAAGACCGCGGAACTGATCCACAGCGGCACGTTCAGCTGGTCGGTCAGGATGTCGGTGTACAAGGTGCCCGTGACGCTGACAACGACCACGGTCAGCCAGTAGGGGAACGGGACGTACCGCTTCAGCCGCAGCTGGACAGCCAGGACCACCACGAGAACCGCGGTGAAGATCCAGGCCGTGTTCACCAGGCCGACGCCCAGCTGGGTGTTGATCCAGTCGGCGAAGCTCTCACCGACCGTCGTGCACAGGACCTTGATCACCCAGAACCAGATGGTGACCTCGGGAACCTTGTTGAGCATGAGCCGCCCGCTGCGCGTGCGTGCTTCTGTTGTCGTTGTCATGCGGGGAGGTTTACACGGCGAACCTGCACGCAACCTGACTACGTGGCCGCACGCGCGGCCGGGAGCGTCACCTCGACGTGACCGCGGCCGTCCGCGATCGCGCGGACCTCCACACCGGCCGAGGTGGCGATGCGCCGGACCACCGGCAGCCCCAGCCCGTACCCGCCGCCGCCGGTCACACCCGCTTCAAAGACCCGGTCGACCTCCGCGGGATCGAACCCGGGGCCGTCGTCCAGGACATCGACCACGATTGCCTCACCCTGGATGCGCGCGGTGATCCACACACGCGACCGCGCATGCCGCAGGCCGTTCTCCAGCAGGGGCGACAGCAGCGACACGGCAACGTCGGCCGCCACGGCGACCTCGACCTTCGAGGGAAAGGCGACCTCGACCGCGCGGCCGGCGATCGCCTGCCGCGCGGCGGAGCGCAGATCGCACCGGGTCCCAGCGTCTCTCCGTGCGCGCGCGGCGCGCAGAATCGTCGTGATCGCCGCATCGAGGCGGTCGACCTCGCTCAACACCGCCTTCGGCGTCACCAGCTCGCCGGACAGCTGCGCCAGCTGCGCCTCGCCCCGCAGGACCGTGAGCGGTGTCCGCAGCTCGTGGGCGATCTCATCGGTGAGCCGGCGCTCGTCCGCCAGCGCGTTGTCGACGCGCTCCAGGAGGTGGTCCAGGGTCCGCCCCAGTTCCCCGAACTCGTCGCGGGGGACTCCGAGGTTGAAGCGGCGCCCGGGTTCGTGATGGCCCCAGTCGTCGGCGAGCGCGGCCATCTCCTGCACGACCCGCAGCGCGCGGCGCACCACGAGGTGCGCAACACCGCCGGCGAGGAGGATCGTGAGGCCGCCCAGTATCAGCGACAAGGTCAGGCTGCGCTGCTCGGATGTCTCGTAGGGCGTGAGGTCCACCCGGACGATCACCATGACGTGGTGGCCGTCGATCGGGACCTCCCGCGCGTACAGGAGGTAATCGCCGACCGACGCGGTCTGCGATCGCCCCGAGTCCGCCAGCTCCTCGACGCGCTCGACCACGCTCGACGGCACGTTCCCGTCGATCAGGCGGCCGTCGGCATACACCCAGGCGACCTCGTCCATCCCCTCGCTGCTGTTCTCCGTCAGTACGACACGGCCGCCTTTGGCGGTAACGTTCGCCGCGACCGCCTCGGCGCGAGTACGTGCCAGATCGTGCGCGTCGGCGTCCGTCACCCGGCTCAGCAGCACGTGCGAGACCACGACCAGTATCGCCACCACGGCGGTGGCGATCAGCACAGTGAGCGCGACGATGCTTCTGCGGAATCCCGTCACTGCCATCGGTAGCCCACGCCGCGGACGGTCGCCAGACGCTCGGCCACACCCAGCGGAGCGAGCTTGGCCCGCAGCCGGCGCACATAGGAGTCGAGGGTGTTGTCGCTTACCTGCGCCCCGTGCGGCCAGCCGGCAGCGATGAGGGCGTGGCGGCGTACCGCGTCGCCCTGCGAGGCGATCAGGCGGCCCAGCAGCCGGAACTCGGTCGGGGTCAGGCTCATGCTCACCGAATCGTAGGTCACCACGTGTTTCGCCGGATCGAGGACGACCTCACGCGGTGCGGGCGCCACGGTGGCCCGGCGCAGCAGCGCTCGGACGCGGACCAGCAGTTCCGGGATGTCGAAGGGTTTGGTCATGTAGTCGTCGGCGCCGGCCTCGAAGCCGCCCACCTTGTGATGCAGGCCGTCCAAGGCGGTGAGCATCAACACCGGCGCGTCGACGCCGCGCGCCCGCAGGGCCAGGCAGACGTCGCGGCCGTCGGCGTCTGGGAGCCCGAGATCCAGGACGACCAGATGGGGCGCCGGTGCGAGCTGCCGCAGCAGGCTGTCGGCCGTGGCGGCGACGGAGACGGTGTGGCCGTCGTGCTCCAGGGCGCGCTTGAGGACGCCGCGGACCGCCGCGTCGTCTTCGCACACCATGATGAAAGCCACGTGCTGACCCTAGATACTCCCGTCCCAGTTCTCCATCTGCCCTGGTCAGCCGCCTGAGGGTCGGGAGCAGGCCGCTGGTGCCGCACGCCCCTGCCCGGTCATGAAGCCGCGACGGTCGGGCGCGACCGGCCGAGCCGCAGCAGTGGGGGTTCGCGGGAGGACCACAATGGGTCGCATGAACTCTGTGCAGGAGTACATCGACGCCATTGCGCCAGGTCACCGCTCGCTCCGATGCCGTCCGTGATGACGTGCGCGCATACGTCGTCGAGCACCTCCACGACGATGCAGCGGTGCTGGTCGTCGACGAGACCGGTGACGTGGCATGGCGCTTATCGACCTGCTCGGGCGCTGGCCAGTTGCGTACGCGCAGTCGAGGGGACGTTCGCTGTCTGAGCGGGGCTGCTGTCATTCCGTGTGTGGGAGGAGCAGGGTGAATGTCGTCGGTGCTGTGTGGGTCAGGCTGAGCCGGGCTCCGGCAGTGTCGGCCAGGTCTTTGGCGAGGGCGAGTCCGATTCCCTCACCGGGCCCGGTGGTGGTGCCCCGTTCGAAGAGGGCCTTCGGGTGGAGGGCGAGGTTTCCTTCGTCGGTGACGTCGACGGCGAGGGCCGCTCCCATGTCGCGCAGGGTGACCGTGACGGTGCCGCGGCCGTGCCGATGGGCGTTGTTGAGGAGGATCTCGAGGATCTGCTCGGTGGTACGGCCAGGGACGGGCAGAGATGTGGCGGCGGGGTCGAGGGTGAATCGGATGCGGCGTCCGTCCTGGGCGAGGGGGCCGTGCCATCGGCGTTCGGCGCGTTCCAGAAGTTCGCCGACGGGCTGGAATGTGGTGCGTGAGAATGTGGCGGTTTCGGCTTGGGCGAGTTGGAGAACCTCATCGATGGTGTCGTTGAGGTGCCGGGCATGCTCCAGCGCATCTTCGATGGCGGCGCGCAGGTTGGTGGCGGGGGTGGTCAGGGCCTGTTCCAGGCCGAGTTGGAGGCCGGTGAGGGGGGTGCGGAGCTGGTGGGAGGCGTTGGCGGTGAAGTTCTTCTCGTGGTGCAGCAGCTGGGCCAGGCGCTGGACCATCGCGTTGTGGGTGTCGGCCACGTGGTCGATTTCGTTGATGCCGCAGGTGGCGGCCCGGGCGCTGAGGTCGCCGTCGGCGATGGCTAGGGAGGCGCGGGAGAGGGATTCCAGCGGGGCGGTGAGGGCGCGGGCCTGCCGTCGGGCGACGAGGATGGCGGCGCCAAGTGCGACCAGGGCCGCGGCCAGCAGGGCAGCCCAGGCCGTCAGGATCCGGTTCCACACGCTGCGGGTGCTGATGGCGGCGCGGACCACGCCGATGACGCGTTCGTTGTGGGAGACGGGGACGGCGGCGACGAGTTCGCTGCGGGCGCTCTGCTGCACCATGGCGCCGGCGAGCGCGCGGCGGGTGGCGGTATCGGCCGTGCTCGGGCCGGTTCCGGCACGTAGGCGCAGCGCCGTGTCGTAGACGCCGAGCCGTCCCTCGGATTGCCCCGGGGGTAGTTCGACGGGGTCGCCGGCGGCGAAGTCGGGGCTCACGTGGATGACGGCGGCCATGGCATCACGCTCCAGTTCGCCGCGTTCGTCGGCGAAGAACGATGCCCGGATCACCAGGGCGAGGGGCACGGCCAGCAGGACAAGGGCCACCAAGGCGGCCACCAAGGCCATGCGGACCACACGCTGTCTCATGCCGCCCATCATGAGGGCAGGCGGCCTCTCATGGAGCGGTCCGGCAGGCCCCTGGGAGTGCGGTTTTGCCGTCGTCTAACCGTGCTCAAGCAGGGCGTTAACCGGCGGCTGCCTAGCGTCACGGGTATGGCCGTCCGCCTCACTCGTGAAGGGCACCACGATCATGCGACGCACACTCGTTCTTTCCCTTGCCGCCCTCGCCCTGACCGGCGGGGTGGTGGCGGGATGCGGCAGCGGCAGCAGTTCCGCACCGCCCAGCGGCAGCACGACCAGCAGCACGAAGCCGGCACCGGCGGAATCCAATCCTGCCGGGGATATCCCCGACAACCAGGCATATGTCGCCTACCAACCCGCCCGGGGCGGGTTCACGGTCAAGGTGCCCGAGGGCTGGGCCCGCACCGCCACCGGCAGCACGGTCACCTTCACGGACAAGCTGAATCGGATCGAGATCGCCTCCGGTAACGCCAAGGCCGCTCCGACACCGCAGTCGGTGAAGTCCGCCGTGGTGCCTGTTCTGCAACGGCAGGTGCCCAAGTTCCAGATGGGGAAGGTCACCGTCGTCTCCCGCCCAGCCGGGCAGGCCGTCCTGCTCACCTACCAGGGCGACAGCGCCCCCGATGCGGTGACCGGCAAGGCCGTGCACGACGCCTTCGAGCGTTACTCCTTCTTCCGGGGCGGCCGGCAGGTCGACCTGACGCTGTCCGGGCCGGTCGGCGCCGACAACGTGGACCCGTGGCGTATCGTCACCGACTCCTTCCGGTGGCAGTGATGAACACCTCCGGCATGCTCACCCAGCAGTCCACGGATACTGACGCGCTGACGGCGCGGGACTTGTACCGGTTCTACCGGGCGGGCGAGGAGGAAACCCTGGCGCTGCGCGGAGTCGCCCTTGAGGTCCGGCGCGGGGAGAGCGTCGCGGTCATCGGACCGTCCGGGTCGGGCAAGTCCACCCTGCTGGCTTGTCTGGCCGGGCTGGACGAACCCGACGGCGGTACCGTCCACGTCGGCGGGGAGCGGATCAGTCACCGGCCAGAGGCCGAGCGGGCCCACGTCCGAGCTCGCCGGATCGGTGTCCTGCTGCAGTCCGGGAACCTCATCGCTCACCTCGACATCGGCGCCAACATCCGCCTCGCGCGCACCGCCGCCCCCCGCACCAGCAGGCAGTCCATCGCGGAGCTGCTGGAGCAGGTCGGGCTCGGGCACCGGGCCCGCGCCCTGCCGCAGGAGCTGGCCGGCGGGGAACTCGCCCGCGCGGGGCTGGCCGTTGCGCTGGCCAATGACCCGGACATCCTCCTCGCGGATGAGCCGACCGGGGAACTGGACGGCATCACCGAGCAGCGCATCCTCGCCCTGCTGCGCGACCGCGCGCAGGCAGGCGGCGGGGTGCTGCTCGTCACCCACAGCCCCGAAGCCGTCAAGATCGCCGACCGGGTCATCACCTTGCGTGACGGAAGGATCGGTTCATGACCGCCCAACCAGAGGTGCTCGTCCATTGCCAGGACGCCGCCCGCACCTACGGTCAGGGGCCTGCCGCGGTCGTCGCGGTGCACGGAGCGACCTGCCAGGTCCGCGCCGGTGACCGGATCGCGATCACCGGGCCCTCGGGTTCCGGCAAGTCCACCCTGCTGCACCTGATGGCTGCACTCGAAAAGCCCACCACCGGCGAGGTGACGTGGCCCGGTCTGACCGAAGGGCCGGTGGCGGGGCAGGTGGGCGTCGTCTTCCAGGGGCCCAGCCTGATCCCGGCGCTGGATGTGGCGGAGAACGTCGCATTGCCCCTGGTCCTGGCCGGTATTCCGGAGGATCGGGCCCGCCGCCGGGCCCTGGACTCCCTGACCCTGGTCGCGGCCGACGACCTGGCCGGCAAGCTGCCCGAGGCACTGTCCGGGGGCCAGGCCCAGCGCGTGGCCATCGCCCGGGTGCTGGCCCTGCGGCCGCGCCTGGTCCTGGCGGACGAACCCACCGGGCAGCTGGACCGCGCCACCAGCCAGCACATCATCGATGTGCTCCTGGCGACCGCCGACGAGATCGGCGCCGCCCTGGTGGTCACCACCCACGACCCCACCGTCGCCCAGCGCCTCGGCGAACGGTGGCCGATGCACGAGGGCCGCCTGTACCCGGCGCCCGAGCCGCACCGGCAATCCGCGGCAGCAGCACCCCAGGGAGACCCGTCATGATCATCACCTGGATCGGCGGACTGCTCCGCCGGCGCTGGGGACGGCTGATCGCCACCGCGTTCGGTATCGCCCTCGCCGTCGCCCTGGTGGCGTCCCTGGGCTCGTTCCTGACCGCGTCGAAGTCCACCATGACCGGCCGCGCGGTGCGCTCGGTCGCGGTGGACTGGCAAGTCCAGGTCCAGCCCGGCGCCGACCCCGGTACGGTCCTGAACATCGTGAAGGCCGCGTCCGGCGTCCAGAGTGCCCAGAGCGTCGGGTTCGCCCACAGCACCGGCTTCCAGGCCACCAGCGCGGGCAGCACCCAGAGCACCGGCCCCGGTGTCGTCCTGGGCCTGCCCGACACCTACCGGGCCACGTTCCCCAAAGAGATCCGCCAGCTGACCGGCGCGACCTCAGGGGTCCTGATCGCCCAGCAGACCGCGGCGAACCTGCACGTCGCCGCCGGTGACACGGTCACCGTCACCCTGCCCGGCACCGGGCCGGTGAAGGTAAAGGTGGCCGGAGTGGTCGACCTGCCGCAGGCCGACTCGCTGTTCCAGAAGGTCGGCGCCCCGCCTCAGTCCCAGCCCGCAGCCCCGCCCGACAACGTCATCCTGCTGCCGGCCGCCATGTTCAACACATTGACCGCGCCGGTCAGAGCAATCGACCCGGCCGCCGTCACCACCCAGATCCACATCGCCCGCAATGCTCCCCTGCCCGCCGACCCCGCCGCCGCCTACACCTCCGTCACCGCCGCCGCACGCAACCTGGAGGCCCGCACCTCCGGCGCAGCGGTCGTCGGCGACAACCTCGGAGCCGTCCTCGACGCAGCCCGCCAGGACGCGCTGTACGCACAGATCCTGTTCCTGTTCCTGGGTGTGCCCGGCGCGGTCCTCGCCGCACTGCTGACCGCCGCCGTGGCCGGCGCGGGCGCCGACCGGCGCCGCCGTGAGCAGGCCCTACTGCGGACCCGCGGGCTGCGGCCCCGCCAGGTCGCCACCACGGCCAGCGCGGAGGCTGGCGTGGTGGGTATAGCCGGCGGCCTGCTCGGGGTGGGCATCGCCGCCCTCGCCGGGCGGACCGCGTTCGGCACCGCCTCGTTCGGCGCGAGTACCGCCTCGGCGGCGGGCTGGTTCGCCCTCGCCCTCATTTTGGGGCTGGCCGTGGCCGCCGCAGCCGTGCTGGTGCCCGCGCTGCGCGACCTGCGCACCAGCACCGTCGCCGATGCCCGCAAGGTCGTCGGCCGCGCCCGCTCCCCGTGGTGGATGCGCTTCGGCGTGGACTTCATCCTGCTGACCACATCCCTCTTGGTCTTCCGGGCCTCCAGCGGCAACCAGTACGCCCTGGTCCTGGCCCCGGAGGGCGTGGCGAGCATCTCGGTGTCCTACTGGGCCTTCCTCGGGCCGGCGCTGCTCTGGTTCGGCGCCGCTCTGCTGCTGTGGCGCCTGGCCACCCTGGTCTTGGCCCACGGACGCAGACCGCTGGCGCGCCTTGCCCGACCCCTGACCGGCACCCTCGCCGGCACTACGGCGGCGAGCATGTCCCGTCAGCGCCGCCCGCTGGCCCGCGCGATCGTGCTCCTCGCACTCGCCATCTCCTTCGCCGCCTCCACCGCCACCTTCAACGCCACCTACAAGCAGCAGGCAGAGGTCGACGCACAGCTCACCAACGGTGCCGACGTCACCGTCACCCAGTCACCCGGCGTCAGCGTCGGCCCCGGCGCCGGCTCCGCCCTGAAGGTGGCCGGCGTACGGCACGTCGAACCCCTCCAGCACCGCTTCGCCTACGTCGGCGCCGATCTGCAGGACCTGTACGGGGTCCAGCCCTCCACCATCACCTCCGCCACCTCCCTGCAGGACGCCTACTTCGCCGGCGGCACCGCCAAGAGCCTCATGAACAAGCTCGCAGCCCGACCCGACTCCCTCCTCGTCAGCCAGGAGACGGTCAAGGACTTCCAGCTCACCCCGGGCGACACGGTGAACCTGCGCCTGCAGGACAGCCGCACCAAGGCCCTGCACACCGTGCCCTTCCACTACGCGGGCATCGTCAAGGAGTTCCCCACCGCACCCAAGGACAGCTTCTTCATCGCCAACGCGAGCTACATCGCCAAGACCACCGGCAGCAACGCGGTAGGCGCGTTCCTCATCGACACCGGCGGCACCCACCAAAAGAGCGTCGCCACCCAGCTGCGCCGGCAGGTGGGCACCTCCGCGACCGTCACCGACGTCACCCAGACCCGCTCCGCGGTCGGCTCCAGCCTCACCTCGGTCGACCTGGCCGGACTCACCCGCATCGAGCTGGGCTTCGCGGTCCTGCTGGCCGCCGCCTCCGGCGGCATCGTCCTGGCCCTGGGCCTGGCCGAACGCCGGCGTACCTTCGCCATCGCCACTGTCCTGGGGGCCACCCGGCGCCAGCTGCGCGGACTGGTCCTCAGCGAGGCGGCGGTCATGACAGTCGGCGGCCTGGCCGGCGGCGCGCTCATCGGCTGGTCCCTGTCCCAGATGCTCGTCAAGGTCCTCACTGGCGTCTTCGACCCACCCCCGTCCGCGATCGCCGTCCCCTGGACGTACCTCGCCCTCACCCTCGGGGCCGCTGTCACGGCGATCGCCGCGGCGGCCGTGAATGCTGCCCGCAGCTCCTCCCGCCCAGCCGTCGAGGAGCTGCGCGAACTGTGAGGGCCACCCCACCGGCCGGGACGGGCACCGCTGTATCCCCGACGGCGCCCGTCCCGGTCTCGTTCGTTCACGACCAGCGCCGCCGCCCGCCCTCGCCTCAGGCGGCCCTTACGCTTCGGAGCATGCGCGCGCCGGCACCCCCAGAGGGGACCCTTGTCCTGGTCGTCGAGGACGACGACACCATCGGACGGCACTTGGATGCCGGACTGCGCGGCCACGGCTACCACACGACCTGGTGCCGCACCGGCATGAACGCACTGGCCGAAGCCCGCGCCACCACCCAGGACGTTGTGCTGCTCGACCTTGGTCTGCCCGACGTCGACGGCATCGACATCGCCCGCGCCCTGCGCACCGAATTCCCCGAGCTGCTCATCGTCATCCTCACCGCCCGCAGCGACGAGATCGACGTCATCGCCGGCCTCGACGCCGGAGCCGACGACTACCTGGTCAAGCCGTTCACCCTGACCGTGCTGCTGGCCCGTCTCCGTGCCCACCTGCGCCGCCGCCCACCCAGCTCAACTCCGGAGGAAGGCCCGATTCGCGTCGGTGGCCTGTCCGTCGACACCTCCGCACGGCGCTGCCTTCTCGCCGCCGACGAGGTCGCGCTGCGGCCCAAGGAATTCGATCTGCTCGCCGTCCTCGCCCGGAACGCGGGTGTCGCCGTCTCCCGCGAAGCCCTGATGGCGCAGGTCTGGGACGAGAACTGGTTCGGACCCACCAAAACCCTGGACGTCACGCTGGCCTCACTGCGCCGACGCCTCAACGAAGCGGCTACCAACGCCTCGCCCCGCTCCCCGGCCCTGCCGCAGATCACCACACTGCGCGGTCACGGCTACCGGCTAGAGGCCCTCCCGCCCGGCCCGGTACCTCGGGCAGAGCCGGACAAGTGACGCACTGGGCAGGACATCGCCAGGCCATCGCCGAAGCCATCGACTGGCAAACTCACCGCGCGGATACCGGCCGCCTTGCGCGGCCGTTCGGCGATGGTGAAGGGGCCGTTCTGCACGGTGTGCCGTTCAGAAACTCATCGCTGCTGCTTGGAGTAGATCTGGCGGACCACGATGGCCTCCTGGAACCCTGGCCGGATGTTCGTCTCACTGGTGTACCAGGTGGCCCGGAAGCTGCTGTCGGTCCCGGCGGTGCTGGTGCGTCGGCGCGCGGCGAAGGATGCCGAGTTGCTGGCGCTGCAGCATGAGAACGTGGTGCTGCGCAGGCAGCTCACGGGCCCGGTGCGGTACGAGCCGGCGGACCGCCTGTGGTTCGCGGCACTGTCCGGGCTGATCCCGCGACGTCGGTGGGCGCGCGTGTTCCCGGTCACGCCCGCGACCCTTCTGGCGTGGCACCGAAGACTCATCGCACGCAAGTGGGACTACAGCAAGCGCCGGGGCAGGCCGGGCAGGCCGCCAACCGCGAGCGTGGTAAAGGCGTTGGTGCTGCGGCTGGCACGGGAGAATCCGCGTTGGGGCGTCGTCGGATCCAGGGCGAACTCGTTCGTCCGGGGCATCCGATCGGCACCACGACGGTCTGGGAGATCCTGACGGCTGCCGGCATCGATCCGGCCCCGCGTCGCAGCGGACCGACATGGCGCGAGTTCCTGACCGCACAGGCCGAGGGCATCATCGCCTGCGACTTCGTGCACATCGACCTGATCGACCTGCGCCGCGTGTACGCATTGGTCTTCCTCGAGCACGGCACGCGCCGACTGCACATCGCGGGGGTTACTGCGCATCCGACCGGGCCGTGGACGGTGCAGCAGGCGAGAAATCTCGCCCTCGAGTTGGGTGTCCGGCTCGACTCTCTCCGCTTCCTGATCCGCGACCGGGACGCGAAGTTCACCGAGTCCTTCGACGCGGTCTTCGCAGCCGACGACATCGAGGCCCTGAGGACCGCGCCGCGGGCTCCTCGGATGAACGCGCACTGCGAACGGGTCATCGGAACCCTGCGGCGCGAACCCCTCGACTACCTGTTGATCTGGAACGAGGCCCACGCCCGGCAGGTCCTGGACAGCTACGCCCGGCACTACAACCACCATCGCCCGCATCAGGGCCGGGGACAGCTTGCTCCCCTCGCTCAGGCGCACCCTGCGGCCGCGACCGACCTGACCGCGCGCCGAATCCTTCGCACCCGAGTATTCGGCGGTGTCATCAACGAGTACAGATATGCAGCCTGACCAGCGACGACGAGTTTCCGAACGGCACACCGTCGGCGCGGTGAACAAGCAGGACCAGCTCGCAGGCTTCTCCAGCCGCGGCCCGGTCACGGAGACCTTCGCGGTCAAGCCGGAGATCACCGGACCGGGCGTCGACATTGTCGCCGCGCGTGCGGCCGAGACCGCGATGGGCACCCTGGTCGACGGCAACTACACCTCGGCCAACGGTACCTCGATGGCCACCCCGCATGTGTCCGGCGTCGCGGCGATCCTCGCGCAGCGCCACCCGGACTGGACCGCCGACCGGCTCAAGCAGGTGCTGGTGAGCACCGCCAAGCAGGGCTCGTTCACCGCCATGCGCTGGGTGGAGGGGCTCGTGACTCCTCCCCCTCGTAAACGAGGGGGCTTCTCGCTATGCCGGTTGGGCTTCGCGACGGACCAGCCCGGCCCGTAGGACGTTCAGGGCGCCCACCGTGTCCGCATGCGCGTGGTGGCCGCACGAGACGCAGTGGAACTTGTCCTGGGTGGGCCGGTTCTCCTTGGCGGTGTGCCCGCACTGAGGGCACCGCCGGGAGGTGTTGCGGGGGTCCACGGCCATCACTTCCCGTCCGGCGCATTCTGCCTTGGCGGTGAGGATCGTCAGGAACACCCCCCATCCGGCATCAGCGATCGAACGGTTCAGCCCGGCCTTGGCGGCGGCCCCGTTGGGCAGGAAGCCGCCCGGCTGGTCGGGGTCCGGCTTCGGGGCCGGGGCCTTGCTCATGTTGCGGATCCTTAAGGCTTCGTGCGCGATGAAGTCGTGTTCGCGTACGAGGCCGAGCGCGGTCTTGTGCGCGTGGTCGAGTCGTTGGCGGCGGACCTTGCGGTGCAGCCGGGCCACCACCTCTACGGCCTTGCGGCGACGCTTGCTGCCGCGCTTGCACCGGGCGAGGGCCCGCTGTGCGGCATCGAGCCTGGCGGCGGCCTTCGCCCCGTGACGGGGGTTGGGCACGAACTCGCCGCCCGAGTCGGCGAGGAAGTTCGCGATGCCCATGTCGATGCCGACCACGCTGCCGGTCGCGGGAAGCGGGTCGGGCGCGGTCTGCTCGGCGGTGAGGATGACGTACCAGCGCCGCCCTTCACGCTTGACGCTGATCGTCTTGACCTTGCCGACCACCGGCCGGTGCTGGTGCACCTTGACGTGCCCGACGCCCTGGAGGCGGACGCGGGTGACGGGATCATGCGGAGTCGAGTCCCAGCGGCAGCCGTCGCCGTCCTTCGGGAAGTCGACGGTGTCGAACCGCTTGCCCGAACGAAAACGCGGATAGCCCGGCGCCTCCCCGGCCTTCACCCGGCGGAAGAACGCCGCGAACGCCTTGTCCAGCCGCCGCAACGTCGCCTGCTGCGAGGAGAACGACCAACGGCCCTGACGTTCCGGGTCGAACGTCCGGATGTCCTTGAGCTGCGCGGACTGCTGCCCGTACCGAACCGTCGTCCTCGAGCCGTGCCGGTAGGCGTCACGGCGCTCCTGCAACGCTCCGTTGTAGAGCGAGCAGTGATCACGCAGCATCTCGGCGAGCGCGCCCTGCTGGCCCACGGTGGGCCGCATCAGGAACTTGTACGCACGGATCATCCGGCCCACCCCCCTTCGGCTGTCGTGATCAACATAGTGCAGGCCACTGACAACGCAGCGAACTTTGGCGCTTCGCGCCTCCGGGCCGAGGATGCGTTTCCCTCCCCGGCTGAAGCCGGGGATACCCACGCAAGATCACGGATGGACGGCACCCCCGACGGCGGCCGCGACCACGGCATGGACGCCCGTACCCGCACCTTCGTGACCCGCACTACGGAAAACCTCCTGCGCGCCTTCGCGGAGGGCCCCGCCGCACACCACCGTCCCGCACCGCGCGCGAACGTCGGCGAGTTGTACAAGAGGCGCGCGGTCTGAACGGCGACCAGCCGTTGAACGCGACGCGGGCCGGTCCCGAGGGACCGGCCCGCGCTGTTTTCACCGGAACTGGGTCACGAGACCTTCTTCAGCGTGAAGTTACCGGTGACGGTGCCCCCCTTCGCGAGCTTCACCGTGGTGGTCACCGGCTGGTAGCCGTCCTTGGACACGATCACCTTGACCGGGTTGAGGCGGCTGTCGAACCACAGGCCGTAGGTGCCGTCCTTGGTCGTCCGCAGGGTGTAACTCGTGCTCGCGGCGTTGATCTGGATGGTCGCCCCGGCCAGCGGCATGGTGCCGCCCTTGCCGTCCTCGCCGAGCACGGTGCCGGCGTACTTGCCCCAGTCCTTCGGCGGGTTGACGTGCATCTTCACGTCGACATTGGAGCCCGAGTACGGGGTGTCGGTCTGGGCGGTCAGCACCGCGGTGTAGTCGCCGGGCTGGGTGACCTCGGCGACCGTGGAGTCCAGGCTGACGGTGATCGTGGTGCTCTCCCCGGGCTGGAGCGTCACCTTGTCCTTGCTCGTGGACAGCCAGGAGACGTCCGAGGACTCGCTGCCCTGGTCGTAGCCGGGCAGCATCTCGACGGTGGACACCGGCGGCGTACCGCTGCCACCGGTGTTGCCGCCGATCTTGTAGAAGCCGGTGGCAGCACCCACGCGGTAGACGCTGGTGTTGGCGTTGGGCAGGGCGGTCCAGCTGCCGGTGCCCGGGTCGAAGGCGTAGCCCTGGTTGGTGATGGCGGCGCTGTTGTTGACGACACCGCTGGAGATCACCAGCTTGCCGCTGCCCACGCCGTACGCCGAGCCCCACAGGTCGGCGGGCATGTCGGCGATGGCCGACCAGCTGTTGGCGCCCGGGTCGTAGACGTAGGCGTGCTTGGTCGAGGCCGAGCCGGTGTTGCCACCGGCGCAGTAGAGCTTGCCGCCGATACCGCCACAGGACTGCCAGGCGATCGGCTCCGGGTAGGAAGCGATCTGGGACCAGCTGTCGGACGACGGGTCGTAGACCGTGGCGTCCGCGGTGCCACAGGTGCTGGTGCAGCCGCCGACGACATACAGCTTGCCGCCGAGCACCGCGCTGCCCGAACCGGCGTACGGCTTGGGCGAGGACGCCTTGGTGGACCAGCTGTTCGAGGCCGGGTCGTAGACCTCCATCTTGGCGTCGGGGTCACCGCTGGCACCCCAGCCGCCGACCACGTACAGCTTGCCGCCGATGAAGCCGTGGGCCGGGTTGCCCTCACGGGTGTCGGCCGCGGAGGCCAGCTTGGTCCAAGTGCCGGCGCCGGGGTCGAGGGCGTACAGCGCGTTGCTGTCCGCGCTGCCGGTGTAGCCGAAGCCGGAGTAGACCTTGCCGCCGTAGACGGCGCCGATGTTGTCCTGCACCGCGCCCGGCAGGTTGGCCACCGGCTGCCAGGCGTCACCCGCCGCGTTGGCGGCCGGAGCCGCGTCCGAGGTCTTGCCCTTGCTGAGGGCCAGCGGGGAGAAGTCACCCTTCACCAGGTTGAGCGGCGCACCGCCGCCGTTGACCTGCTGCGTGAACCCGCCCGGCTGCTCGCCCAGGGTGAGGCTGGCAGGCGCCCCGCCGGTGTTCTTCACCGTCAGGTTCTGGGTGCCCTTCGTGCCCCACTCGACCGTCTTGTCGACCGAGCCGGGGGTCCAGTCCAGCTTGCCGGCCTTCAGGCTGAAGTCCGCCTTGTTGGTGGTGTCCGCCGCCACGTCCACCGTCTTGTCCGTGTCGCCGTACTTCAACTTGGAGGCGGTGAACTTGTGGCTGCCGGTCTTGGACGTGAACATCCAGTAGAAGTTGCCGCCGAGCGCCGGGTCGTCCGGGGTGGCCGCGGTGGTGGCCTTGTCCTGCGGGGAGTCGGCGTTGACGACCGTGGCACCGACGACACCGTCGCCGGTGTTGGCGTCCTTCACCGAACCGGCGACCAGAGCACCGTTGACGGGCTCGTAGGACCGCTTGCCCACGAACACGTTGTCGAGCTCCCACCAGTAGCCGTAGCTACCCGTGAAGTGGAACCGCAGCTGCACACCGGGCTTCCCGGCGTAGGCGGTCAGCGGAACCTCGACGTGGGCCGGGCCGGCCAGGGTAGTGGTGCGGTTCCAGATGTTGGTCCAGGTCGCACCGCCGTCGGTGGTGACGTCGATGTTGCCGGTCTGGTTGCTGAAGCTCTTGTAGTCGGTGTCGAACTCCAGCTGCGGGCTGTTGTTACCGGTCAGGTCGAAGACCGGCGTGATCAGCGAGCTGTCCTGCTTCTTGCCGCTGCCGAGCTTGTCACTGTCGACCATGGCGAAGGCGCCGGAGCCACCGGTCTTGTTGCCCCGGTTACCGATGTCGGTGAAGGACCAGCCGCCGGTGGTGCCGTCGGCGTTGACGATGCCCCAGCCCGCGGGGGCGTCGGTGGTGGAGTCGAAGGGCTCGGTCGAGCCGGACCGCTTGACCTCATAACCGGGCGCCTTGGCTGCCTGGGCGTCCGCCGGGACCGAGACGTTCACGGTCTGCGCCGCGTCATCCACGGTCACCTGCTTGGTGACGGCCTTGTAGCCGGGGTACACGGACGTGAAGTTCAGGGTGTAGTCGTTACCCTCAGGAAGGTCGACGCTGTACTCGCCGGTGAACGGGTCGGTGAAGACCGGGGCGCCGGGCACGTCGTTAATGGTGATCTTCGTGTAGAGCGGCCAGCCGTGGCCGGAGCCATCGGTCACCTTACCGGTGACGGTCTGGTGGGGCACCGCGTCCAGCGCGAAGTTGGTCGTGACGGTACCGTCCGCGTCGACGACGACGCCGCGGACCTTCTTGGCCTTGTACCCGTAGCCGTACGCCGCCATGTCATAGGTGCCGGGCGGGATCGTCAGGGTGTAGTGACCCTGGGCGTCGGTGGTCGCCCGGTAGTCACCGGCCACGACGGAGGCGCCGGCGAGCGCCTTACCGGAGCTGTCGGTGACGGCGCCGGTAACCTCGCCGTGCGAGCCGATGGCCGCGGTTGCGGCGGTGCCCTGAGTGACTGCCGTGGCGCTGGTCGCCTGGGCGACGGGGAAACCCAGGACGGCGATGGCCGTCGCGGTCAACGCAGCCAACCGTGCGGAGTTCTTCCGCGCGGCCGGTCTGGAATACCTAGAAGTGCGCAATGTGTGACTCCCATGCTGCTGAGCTGGGGTCGACCCGTGCGCTGGTTCTCGGTCGACAGTGGATGGATTCATCCACCGAGATAACTAATGCATCATGGGCATGTCCTCGACAAGAGGGCCGTGCGTGGCAAATGCATGACATGAACCCGCCAACGCGACGCGGAACCACCACAACCTGGTAGGCCGTACCCACAAGCGGCGGAGACCATTCACGCTCTCCTGGTGCAAGAAGTGCCGTCGTGGTCAGCGCGCGGCGGCGCTACCGCGGCCGGGTCTGGGTGACGCGCCACAGACGGCGGGGAAGTCCGCCCTCCACGAAGGCGTGGACCTCGTTCGATTCCCAGCCGTCGGCGAGGGCGTCGACGAGATCCCGGGCGAAGAAGTGCACCGCGAAGCCACCGTTCTCCCAGATGCCGTCGCCGTGCCCGGTTCCGGCGCCGAAGTGGGCGTCGCCGGTGTGCCGCACGGTGTAGACGAACATGCCACCGGGTCGCAGGACCCGGCGCACCTCGTCGACCAGTGCGTGGATCTCCTCGGTGGACAGGGCCATGCAGAGCAGCATGTGGGCGAAGACCGCGTCCACGGAGGTGTCGGGCAGCGGCAGCGGCTCCCGCACGTCATGCACCGTGGTAGTCACCCGTCCCCGGATCCCCTGGGCGCGGGCGGCGCCCCGCAACTGCGCCAGGCCGATCGGGCTGAAGTCGACGGCCCGGACGGCGAAGCCCTCGCGCGCGAAGTACAGGGCGTCGCGGCCATGCCCGGCGCCCAGGTCCAGGACGTCCGCGGCCCCGGCCGAGCGGAACACCTGTGCGGCGCCCGTAGTCCGGCCACCCGCCCCGCGCAGGACGGCCGGGCCCCCACCCGACGGCCACGGCCACCCAGCGAAGGAACACCGTGACGAGCACCGCCCCCGCAACAGCCGGCCTATCGGCCCATCCGCAGGCCCAGCGCCGTACCCTGACCGAGCGGGCTCGGCCAGATCGCGGCCGCCGCACCCGGCGAGGGCTCGACGGTCGCGAAGAACGCCCGCAAGGCGGTCGAGCTTGCGGAGGTAGTCGAAGGCCTTGTTCTCCGGGTCGCCGAAGGCGATGAAGGAGAAGAAGACGGCCGCGTGGTCCTTCGCGGCGGCCGTGAGCGCCTGGGTGGCGGGCGTCTTCGTGTCCGGGGCGCCGTCCGTCTGGAAGATCACCAGGGCGGGCAGGACGGGATCCGAGGACTTCTCGTGGTGGGTGACGACCGCTTCCACCGCCGCGTGGTTGCTGGTGCGGCCCATGCGGCCGAGGGCCGAGTGGAGGCCGTCGATCTTGCTCTCGTGCTCGGTGAGGGTGAGCTCGCCGGTGCCGTCCAGCTCGGTGGAGAAGAAGACGACGTGGACCGTGGCCTCGGGGGGCGCCATGGCCGGCCTGCTGCTCGGCCGCACGGCCCCCGGCTTCGCCCGCCCGCTCGCCGTCCTGCCGACCCTCACCTCACTCGTGCCGGCGGTGCTGGTCGCCGCACGCCAGGGCGGTGGCCGGGTCATCGACACGGCCACCGAGCTCACGCCCACCGGCTCGGTCCCCATCGAACTCGCCCTGCAGATCGACGGCCTCGCCGCCCTCGTCGCCATCCTGGTCGGCGTCGTCGCCACCTGCGTGCAGATCTACTCGACGGGCTATCTCCGCGACGACCCGCGCTACCCCTCGTACGCCGCTCTCGTCTTCCGGCTGGGGGAGCTGCGGACCGCCGCGAGCCGCGAGGCGCTGGAGACCTCCCGGCGAACCCGCTTCTACACGCTGTACCTGCGCACGGTGTTCTTCCCGGTGGTGGAGGCGTCGTACGCCCTGCCCGTGGCGGGGGTGCTGCTGATCGGCGGGGTGCTGCACGCGCACGGGACGGTGAGTCTGGGCGCGGTGGTGGCGTTGTATCTGCGCCAGTTCAGCCAGCCGCTCGACGAGATCCTGGTGCGGGTCGAGCAACTGCAGAGCAGCGGCGCCTCCTTCGCCCGGGTGGAGGGGCTCGCCCGGCTCCCCCGTTCGGTGCCGGAGGGCGAGGGTCCCGCTCCGGCGGACGACCGGATCGATGTGACCGGGGTGCGCTACGCCTACGACCGCGGAGGCGAGGTGCTGCGCGGGGTGGACCTGACCGTGCGGCCCGGGGAGCGACTGGCGGTGGTGGGCCCCTCCGGCGCCGGAAAGACGACGCTGAGCAGGCTGCTGGCGGGCATCGACGCGCCGACCTCGGGTTCGGTGACCGTGGGCGGGGTGCCGGTGGCCGGTCTCGCACCGGAGCGGCCGCGCCGTCAGGTCGTCCTGGTCTCCCAGGAGCACCATGTCTTCCTGGGCACGGTACGCGACAATCTGTGGGTCGCCGAGCCGTCCGCCACGGACGAGGAGCCGTGGGCGGCCCTCACCGCCGTCGGCGCCGACGACTGGGTGCGCGAGCTGCCCGAGGGTCTGGACACCGCGCTGGGCGAGGGCGGCCACCGTACGGACGGCTCCCAGGCCCAGCAACTGGCCCTGGCCCGGATGGTTCTGGCCGATCCGCACACCCTGATCCTCGACGAGGCGACGGCCCTCCTCGACCCGACTACCGCCCGCCGCACTGACCGCCGTGCTGGAGGGCCGTACCGTCATCGCCATCGCGCACCGCCTGCACACCGCGCACGACGCTGACCGGGTGGCGGTGATGGAGGACGGCCGACTGACCGAGGTCGGGCCGCGCGACAACCTGGTGGCGGCGGGCGGGGCGGACGCGGCGCTGTGGCGCTCGTGGCACGGATGACGGACCGGCGGCGCCGACCCACTTCGGTGAACGGTTCGTACAGCGAACATGACCATCCGACCAACGACCGATTCCAGCCAAGTTCTTGATGCGCACCTGACAGTTCACGCGTTCTCCTGTCAGGCTTCCCAAGGTCACTCCACAGCAGCCCCGCTGTGCCACCGCTGTGTCGTGGCTCATCACCTTCGTGCATCTGGTTCCGCGTTCCGCCTTGTTCTGCCCGGACGGTCACCCGCCGTCCGGCCCCCCTTGGCCGCGCGATCCGCGGCCACGCAGAAGGAGACAGTGTTGAGACGCAGTTCCTCTCGCAGACCCACCGCCCACGCCCCCTCCCGTCGTGCCGCGGTGGTCGCCCTCGTCGGCGTCTCCGCCCTGCTGGCCGCCGCCGTCCAGGCGGGCACCGCGAGCGCCGCCCCGGCCGGGCCCGCCCCGTCGAAGATCAACCCCGCCCACACGGCCGTGAAGCTCTCCCCCTCGCAGCGCGCCGAACTGATCCGCACCGCCGACGCGGCGAAGGCCGACACCGCCCGCGACATCGGCCTCGGCGCGCAGGAGAAGCTGGTCGTCAAGGACGTCGTCAAGGACGGCGACGGGACCGTCCACACGCGCTACGAGCGCACGTACGCCGGACTCCCCGTCCTCGGCGGCGACATGATCGTCGACACTACTTCGGCCGGGAAGACCAAGCAGGTCATCAGGGGCTCCAAGGCCACCATCAAGGTTGCCTCGCTCGCACCCTCGATCGCCGCCTCGAAGGCGGAACAGCAGGCGCTGGCCGCCGCCAAGGACGCGGGTTCGACGCGGACCGACGCCGACGGCGCCCCCCGCAAGGTGATCTGGGCGGCGAGCGGCACGCCGGTTCTCGCGTACGAGACGGTGGTCGGCGGCCTCCAGGACGACGGCACCCCCAACCAGCTGCATGTCATCACCGACGCCTCCACCGGCAAGGAGCTCTACCGCTACCAGGGCATCCAGACCGGCACCGGCAACACCCGGTACAGCGGGCAGGTCCCCCTGACCACCACGCAGTCGGGGTCGACGTACACGATGACCGACGGCGCGCGCGGCGGCCACAAGACGTACAACCTCAACCGCGGCTCGTCCGGAACCGGCACGCTGTTCTCGCAGACGAACGACACCTGGGGCGACGGCACCAACACGAACGCCGCTACCGCGGGCGCGGACGCGCACTACGGCGCCGCCGAGACCTGGGACTTCTACAAGAACACCTTCGGTCGCAGCGGCATCCGCAATGACGGCGTGGGCGCCTACTCCCGCACCCACTACGGCAACAACTACGTCAACGCCTTCTGGGACGACAGCTGCTTCTGCATGACCTACGGCGACGGCTCGGCCAACAACAACCCGCTGACCTCGATGGACGTCGCCGGCCACGAGATGAGCCACGGTGTCACCTCCGCCACCGCGAACCTCACCTACAGCGGCGAGTCCGGCGGGTTGAACGAGGCCACGTCCGACATCTTCGGCACCGGCGTGGAGTTCTACGCCAACAACGCCTCGGACCCCGGTGACTACCTCATCGGCGAGAAGATCAACATCAACGGCAACGGCACCCCGCTGCGCTACATGGACAAGCCCAGCAAGGACGGCGCCTCCCTCGACTACTGGACCTCCACCGCCGGAAACAAGGACGTGCACTACTCGTCCGGTATCGCCAACCACTTCTTCTACCTGCTCAGCGAGGGCAGCGGCGCCAAGGTCATCGACGGCGTCAGCTACGACTCGCCCACGGTGGACGGGCTTCCGGTCACCGGCATCGGCCGGGCCAAGGCGCTGCAGATCTGGTACCGGGCGCTGACCACCAAGTGGACCGCCTCCACCAACTACGCCGCGGCCCGCACCGGCACGCTCGCGGCGGCGGGTGAGCTGTACGGCACCTCCAGCCCCGAGTACAACGCGGTGATGGACGCCTGGGCGGCGGTCGCGGTCGGCTCGCGCTCCGGTGGCGGCGGCAACCCCGGCGGCACCGTGTTCGAGAACCAGTCCAACGTGTCGATCCCGGACGCCGGCCCGGCGGTCACCTCGCCGATCACCGTCTCCGGGGTGAGCGGCAACGCCCCGTCGAACCTTCAGGTCACGGTCGACATCGTGCACACCTGGCGAGGTGACCTCCGGATCGACCTGGTCGCCCCGAACGGGACGTCGTACCGCTTGAAGAACAACAGCATCTCCGACTCGGCGGCCGACGTGCACCAGACCTACTCGGTCAACGCGTCCTCCGCCCCGGCCAACGGCACCTGGCAGCTGAAGGTCCAGGACATGTACGCCGGTGACACCGGGTACATCGATGGCTGGAAGTTGGCCTTCCCGTAAAACCCTCCGCTAGGTCACTCGAACCTCGAGGACAGGGCGCCGTTCCGGAGATTGCGCATCCGGAACGGCGCCCGTTCATTGCGCCGAAACACAGATCAGGCAGACGACTGGTGACGGCCGCGACGACATCTCCGTCTGGTACGACTACGCCGACGGCATCTGGCACCGCCGCCTGAAGCCCGCCGTCCCTGACGCCCCGCGCACCCCTCCCCTCATGCGGTCCTCCCCAGCGGTGCCGACCGCAGGACCGCGGCCGCCGTTCCGGCCTCACGCGCCGCGCGTTCCGCTCGGGCGCGGTGTAGGGCTCTCTCACGCCACGCCCTGCCAGGCGTCAGGGCCAAAGGTGCCCTTGATGTCGGAGGCGACCGAGGTCGGGACTACCAGGAATCCGAGCTCGTACAGGACGGTCTTCGTGGGCGTCTGGACTCGCATCCGTACCGGGCTCTCGCCCTTGTGCGCAGTAAGGATGCGCTTCAGCTCGGCAACCGTACGCTCGTTGATCTTGTAGGCGGGGAAGGACAGCGTGACCGGTGGCCGGCCGCCACTCTCCGCTGAGGACACGTCACATCGCAGGCCGCCCCGCCCGTTGAGGCTGGAGCGTCCACGACCAATTCACCACCGGACGGCGACCCTGATTCTGGCGCTCTCGGGTTTGGTGCGGCAGGGGCTCGGTGGCTCTCCGGCTACTACGACCAATGCCGCCCACGTCCCCCTCCCTGTTGCTGACCGCGCCGGCGTGACCGACCACGCCCGCTCCACGGTGTGTGGGTCGACGGCGGACGGGATGGATGGGGGGTGCAGGGTGGATGCCGGGTGCACCTGAGCATGTCAGCAGGTCTACAGACACGCCATGAGTGGCATGTACACTCCGCCAGCAGTGGCGGGCGGCTCAGGAGCCCAGGGGGGAGGTCATAGTGCAGACGAGTGACCGCGAACCTCAGCGGATCGGAGCGTGGCACGTTCTGTTGAACGTTGCAGCCATGCACTTGAGTGGCGCTTTGCTACTCATCGGCTTGCTCCAGATTCCGGCCGTGTCCATGGCAACGTACGGCCAGGTATTCGGCCTGATGGCCTGGTTCCTGATGTTCCATGTCGCCATCCAGATACCTGTCGGCATCCTTGCCTCTCGCTGGGTGGTTCGCGGTCAGGTACTCAGGGCTGGCTTGGTCGCGTTGGGATTTGCCACCTCAGTTACCTGGGCGCTGTACTGGTTCGCCGACCGAGATCCGTCGATGTGGGCCTTGTGGTGGCAGAGCTGGGGTTGTCTCTGCGTTTCCTTGAGTAGTTACGTGTGGCTATGTACCTTGCGCCGCTCCACTGTCCAACGGCTCACTGAACGATTCAATTGGCATCTCGGCACACTCGTCATGTGGGCTTCTTTGCGTCCACCACGGCGTGGTCCCCACTGATAGGCAAAGCGCCACGTCCTCTCGGATAGAGCGCTGAGCCCTATTGCATGCGAACAACTCTCACATGATCACCGATACCGTGCCTGCACTGTGTCCACGCCCTGCCCGAACCGGGACGTCCAGCCCGGCTCCGGGCCAGCCCGGCGTTCCGGACGGATCGCAATCATGCAACGGCCCCTGTTATGAGATCGCTCCCTCCAGCACCGTGATGTCGGCGATCGGCGGCCGACCGTACAGGGCGAGGATCTCGTTGGCGAGGGCGATGGTCTGCAACGGGTTGTCCTGCTGCCGGTGGGCCTCGATGCCTGCGGCGAGAAGCTCGGTGGGCACAGCCCCCACATCGAGGAGGACGCGCCACTCCGCGGGTGGGAGTTCCAGATACTCAAGGTGGGTGAGCCGGGCGATCTCACAGGGATCGGCGAGAGTACCGGGATAGGCGGAGAGGGTCCGCAGGCGCGGCAGGCCGAAGACGGGGGCGAGGCTGAGGGGCTCCTTCTCCCAGACCCCGAGACTGAGGACCTCCAGGCCAGGGTGGGCGGCAGCCTCGATGCTGGGGACGGAGGCGTGATTGACGTAGGCGACGAGTGGCGGCCGTTCGGTTCTTCTGACCGGCCGGCCGTCGAAGTGACGGTGGACGACCATGTCGGTGAGGGAGTCGGCGACCAGCCCGGCACCGATGTTCTCCTCGTGACTGATGATGATCACCTGCCCGACATGCCCGTCCGGACCCGGTGTGAGGTCGATGGCGATACGGTCTCCGCCGCCGTTGTCACCGAAGACGATCCAGCCCGGCGAGCCGACAAGCCCCTGCACGGCGTCCTCCGGACCCGTCTCCACCGCCTCCATGGCGCCGAACTTCCACAGCACATGCCGGGAAGCCGCGTCGGCGACGTACACCTCGTCGAGAGGAAAGAGCTCGCAGCCGACGGTGTCGTACGGATCCCGGTAGTCGTCCCAGTCCTCGTACCGGCTCCGGACGACCTGGTACAGGGCCCTCAACTCGGCGGGCAGCGGCACGCCCAGACGCGCCTCGACCGCTGCGATCTCCTCGTCGGAGGCGCCCACCGCGTCCGGGAGCCGTTCGCGAAGAGTGTGCTGCAGCAGTTCCACATCCGCGGACGGAGCCGGCACTACGCCCGGCACCGGCTCGGGCAGGCGGCGTGCCGGCTCGGGCAGTGCCCCGTCCGCG
>NZ_JBLVKW010000095.1:0-26353 GCF_048270745.1 Streptomyces sp. NPDC056231
GACAAGGCCTGGTGCGTGCGATTCCAAGGCGGCGGGATGTCCTCGTAGCGGAGCTACTAGGGCATTTCGGCAACGCGGGAAGCGTGCGTGCCAGGCCTTGTCCGCCCGATCAGAGGTCACCCGACAGGCTCTCAGGCACCGGCGCTGCTGATGGCCGGGCGGTCGGCCCGGTCGTCGAGCAGTCCGACGTTACGGGCGAGGTCGGCGACCGCGTGCCGGAAGAAGGCTTCACGGGCTTCGACGATCCGGTTGAACTGGCCGAAGATCTCGAAGGAGATCAGCCCCATGAGCTGCGCCCACGCGGCCACGAGAGGGGCCACGGCCGCCGGAGGGAGATCGGGTGTCAGGTCGGCGGCCATCCGCTCGGCCTCGGGCCGCAGTTCGGCGGTGAGAGGCGGCACGGCGAGGCCGTCCGTGCGGTGGGCGTCTTCGACGATCCCGATGAAAACGAGGCCGACGCGGGAGGCGGGGCCGATGGTCGCCTGAGGTGCTGTGTACCCGGGCACGGGCGAGCCGTAGATCAGAGCGTACTCATGGGGGTGGGCGAGGGCCCACTCGCGTACGGCGCAGGCGACCGCGATCCAGCGGGCGAGATGTGCGGCGGGTGCGGGCGGGACGTCGTACGAGGCCCGGTGAGCGGTCTCGGCGGCCTCGCCCACGGCATCGTACGCATCGACGATCAGGGCAGTGAGCAGGTCGTCGCGGCTGGGGAAGTACCGGTACAGCGCGGACGAGACCATGCCCAGCTCGCGTGCGACGGCGCGCAGCGAAAGTTTCGCGGCGCCGTCGGCTGCGAGCTGCTTTCTCGCCTCGTCCTTGATGGCTGCGGTGACTTCGAGACGGGCCCGTTCCCTGGCTCCTCTGATGGTGCTCATGGAGCTCAGTCTGCCACGGATTGGAGCACCGACCAATAAAGAGAGCAGTGCTCTTGCTTTTGAGCGCCGACCTCATGCACACTGATCTCAAGCGAGAGCAGTGCTCACACTTTCCAACGAGGAGAATCTCATGTCCGTGCATGTTCAGAAGCCCGGCTGGTTCACTGTCAACGTCTTCAACCCCACCGTCGCCTGGATCACCCGGCGCGGCATCAGCGTCTGGGGATCGAGAGTCCTGGCCGTCCGCGGCCGCAAGAGCGGCGAGTGGCGCCGCACCCCGGTCAACCTCCTGACCGTGGACGGGCAGCAGTACCTCGTCGCACCGCGTGGCCATGTCCAGTGGACGCACAACATGCGTGCTGCCGGCGGCGGTGAGCTCCACCTCGGCAAGAAGACCGACGTCTTCACCGCCGCCGAGATCGCCGACGACGAGAAGCCGGAACTGCTGCGTGCCTACCTCAAGCGCTGGAAGGCGGAGGTAGGGGTCTTCTTCGCCGGCGTCGGCCCGGATTCGTCCGTCGAGGAGCTGCGCCGCATCGCCCCCGACCACCCCGTCTTCCGCATCACCATCACATCCTGACCCGGACCGGCACAGCACTGCCTGTGCCCCTGCCGGGCAGGGGTCGACGGCTCCAACAGATCACCCGTCGCAGCCGGGCCGTGCCGGCCACCGGGGTTCGACGGGTTCGCCCCCGGCGGGCACGACGCTGCCTGTCGATACATCAGCCGACGCACGGGACGGCGAGGCCCGAACCACCCGCTACGACGGGACCGCCACCGCCCGTCGGCCCGGACTCCGGCTGACCGGCGTCTTGGTCCGGCCAGCGTGTCGAGCACCGAGGAGCGGCCTAACGGTCCATCGCCGACAGAGCCCGCTGTGCCAGCGGGTGGGTACGGACCAGCTCGGCCAGCGAGGTCGTCCCGCGGGTGACCCCGGCGAACGCCTTCCAGGCCGGGCGGAATCCGGTCAGCACGGCGTGCAGAATTCCCGGGCGGCGCTCGAACAGCTTCAGCATGCGCCGACCGACACCCATCTCGACACCCAGCCCGGCCTTGATGGCGAAGGCGTAGTTGAGCGCCTGACGGCGGGCGTCCACCGCGTCGTGCGATTCCGCGATCCGGACCGCCCACTCACCGGCGAGCCGCCCGGAGCGCAGTGCGAACGAGATGCCTTCGCGGGTCCACGGCTCCAGCAGCCCCGCCGCGTCGCCGCAGACGAGCACCCGCCCGCGGGACAGCGGGGAATCGTCGCTGCGGCAGCGGGTGAGATGACCGGAGGAGATCCTCGGCTCGAACCCGGCGAGACCGAGCCGGGCGATGAAGTCCTCCAGATACCGCTTGGTCCCTGCGCCGTCACCACGCGCCGAGATCACACCGACGGTCAGGGTGTCACCCTTCGGGAAGACCCACCCGTAACTGCCGGGCATCGGACCCCAGTCGATCAGCACCCGCCCGGCCCAGTCCTCCGCGACGGTGGCGGGGACCGGGATCTCCGACTCCAGGCCCAGGTCCACCTGGTCGAGCTTGACACCGACATGGGCACCTATACGTCCTGCGCTGCCGTCGGCGCCGACGACCGCGCGGGCCAGGACGGTCTCGCCGCCGGCGAGCACCACGGCGACCGTGCGCCGGTCCGGCACCGACGCGCCGTGCTGCTCCACCCGGGTCACCGACGCTCCGGTGCGGAGTTCGGCGCCCGCCTTCTGCGCCTCCTCGACCAGACCCGCGTCGAACTCGGGCCGGTTGATGAGCCCGAAGAGCATCCGCTTGGAGCGGCGGGTCCGCGCCAGCCTGCCGTTGAGCGAGAACGTCACCGCGTGGATCCTGTCCTGCAAGGGCAGTTCGAATCCGGGCGGCAGCGCATCACGGGAGTACCCGATGATGCCGCCGCCACAGGTCTTGTAGCGGGGCAATTCCGCCTTCTCCAGCAGCAACACCCGCCGCCCGGCGACCGCCGCCGCATATGCCGCAGAGGCTCCGGCCGGTCCGGCGCCGACTACGACGACATCCCACACGGACGACTCTTCAAGCTCATGTCCGGCGTCTGCGTTCTCGCTGCTCACGATGTGCTTCTGCTCCCGATCCCGACCAGTGGCCCAAGCTGCTCACGGCATCCTACGGCGCCTTGCGACCGGTCCCCGCTGTGGGAGGATCGACCGAACGTTCGCCCTGCATGCAGCGCCGCACACGCGACGCTCATGCAGACGGATTCGTACACATAACGTCGCACCCACGAGGAGCGTGCCCATGACCGCCCATCCGATTTCCGAGACCATTGCCTCGCTGATGCCCCGTGCCAAGGCGGAGCTGACCGAGCTGGTGGCCTTCCAGTCGGTGGCGGATCCCGCGCAGTTCCCGAAGAGCGAGTGCGAGGCGGCCGCAGCCTGGGTCGCCGACGCACTGCGCGCCGAGGACTTCCAGGACGTCGCCCTGCTCGACACCCCCGACGGCACCCAGTCGGTCTACGGCTTCCTGCCCGGCCCGGCCGGTGCCCCGACCGTGCTGCTCTACGCGCACTACGACGTACAGCCGCCGCTCGACGAGTCGGCCTGGATCTCCCCGCCGTTCGAACTGACGGAGCGCGAGGGCCGCTGGTTCGGCCGCGGCGCGGCCGACTGCAAGGGCGGCTTCATCATGCATCTCCTCGCCCTGCGTGCTCTGAAGGCGAACGGCGGCGTCCCGGTCTCCGTCAAGGTGATCGCCGAGGGTTCGGAGGAGCAGGGCACCGGCGGTCTGGAGCGGTACGCCGAGGCGCACCCCGAGCTGCTGGCCGCCGACACCATCGTCATCGGCGACACCGGCAACTTCCGGGTCGGTCTGCCGACGGTCACCGCGACACTGCGCGGCATGACCATGCTGCGGGTCACCCTCGACACCCTCGAAGGGAACCTGCACTCCGGGCAGTTCGGCGGCGCCGCCCCCGACGCGCTGGCCGCAATGATCCAGCTGCTGGCGTCGCTGCGCGCCGAGGACGGCACCACGACCGTCGACGGGCTCACCACGGACGCCGAGTGGGACGGGCTGCAGTACCCGGAGTCCGACTTCCGCAAGGACGCGAAGGTCCTCGACGGTGTGGCGCTGATCGGCACGGGTACCGTCGCCGACCGCATCTGGGCCCGGCCCGCCGTCACCGTCATCGGGATCGACTGCCCGCCGGTGGTCGGCGCGACGCCGTCGCTGCAGGCGAGCGCGCGGGCGCAGGTCAGCCTGCGGGTGCCGCCGGGCCAGGACGCGGCCGAGGCGACGACGCTGCTGACCGCCCATCTGAAGGCGCACGCCCCGTGGGGGGCGAGGGTCTCGGTGGAGCAGGTCGGCCAGGGCCAGGCGTTCCACGCCGACACCTCCAGCCCGGCGTACACGTCGATGGCGCAGGCCATGGAGGCCGCTTACCCCGGCGAGAAGATGCAGACATCCGGAATGGGCGGCTCGATCCCGCTCTGCAACACCCTCGCCGCGCTCTACCCGGAGGCGGAGATCCTGCTGATCGGCCTGAGCGAGCCGGAGGCACAGATCCACGCGGTGAACGAGAGCGTGTCGCCCGAGGAGCTGGAGCGGCTGTCGGTCGCCGAGGCACTGTTCCTGCAGAAATACGCGGAATCCAAGCGCTCCTGACCGCGCATCACCTGTTCCGGGGCAGGCTGCACCTCCCGTACGCGGGAGGTGCAGCCATGTCCTTCGCCAGGGCTGTGCCGTCGGGAGATCCGTGCCGGTCGCGCGGGCGACGCCACGACCGGCGCGGGTCCCTCATGTTCTCCTGGGGCGTGTTTCGAAAGTCCCGCCTGCCGGACAACGTTACTTTCGAAACACGCCCTGGCCCCGGTGCCCCCTGGCGGATTACGCGGGGTCGGGCTCCGGGCTCATGGAACGGACCTCCAGGCGCCAGAGCGAGTAGCCCCAGCCGGACGTCCGCTTGATGCCCTGCATGCGTACGTACCGCGCGGTCACCGGAGCGAAGGTGAGCTCCTCCACGCGGGCGCCGGCCGGCTTTCCCCGAACCGAAGCCACCGTCTTCCAGCTGGCGGCGTCGTCGGAGACCTGAATGTCGTAGTCACGACCGGAGGCCGTCTCCCAGTCGAGCAGGACACGCTGCACGGTCTGCGGGGAACCGAGGTCGACCTGGATCCATTCACCGTCGCGGTAGTCACTGGCCCACCGCGTCTTGCCGTCGCCGTCGGTGGCGTTCTCCGGTCCCAGGCTCGCCACTTCGGACGAGGACGCCGTCGTCGGCCGGTACAGTGCCAGGTCCGGCACCTCGAAGACGCGCATGCTCCACAGGGCGTATCCGTTCTGCTTCGTGCCCGCCTGCGTGCCGACGAGCCGTACATGCCGTGCCGTGACCGGATCGAACGTCAGAGTGTCGGCTCCCGCGGCCTCGCGGCCGGTACGGCTCGCGACGGTGGTCCAGCTCTCGCCGTCCCGTGACACCTGGATCTCGTAGTCGCGCCCATGGGCGGGCGCCCAGTCCAGCTCGACCTTGCTGATCGCCACCGGCTTGCCGAGGTTGACCCGCAGCCATGCCTCGTCTCCCGGACCGCTGGCCCATTGGGTGGTGCGGACCCCGTCGAAGGCCGCGGCCGGCTCACCGGCGGAGGCAGTCGCTTCCTTGCCCAGGCTGACCTCTCCCGACGCCGACGCGGCAAGCGTCGTGGAGACCTTTGTCAGCCCGGTGCCCACACCGAGCTTGCGGACCGTGTCGAGGAAGGTGCTGTACGGCACGCCTGCCTTGCTCCCGCTCCACATCTTCTGCGCCAGCGTGCCGAACGTGGGCTCGACCAGCTGGTGCACGTCCAGCTCCGAGTAGGCGGCCTCGGTCAGGTCGTTCCATACCGCCGACATGGCTCCGAGCAGCTGCGGGTCACGGGGAGCCACGCTCTGTCCGTCGGGGAAGACATGCGGCTCCCACTGGTCGTAGAGGTACTTACCGTCCAGCCCATGGCCGTGGTAGTAGCCCGCGAACGGGACGATGTAGAGCAGGGCGTCATTGGTGTTGATGAAGGAGTAGCCGTCCCGCTTGAGCGCCTGCGGCCCGTACCAGCCGTTGTTCCAGCTGTTCATGGTCACGTCGCGGTCGTAGCCGGCGGCGCTGCCCGCCATGACCGACAGGCTGCCCCAGGCCCGCGGCTGCTTGCCGAGCTCGCGGATATGGGCGGCCATCTCGTTGAAGTAGACCTTGTAGCGGGGCTTGTCCACGGTGTACTCGTCGGCGCCGAAGTGCACGTCCGGACTGCGGAACCAGGGCACGAACTCGTCGAACACCGACTTCATGAACGTGGTGGTCTCCGGCTTGGACAGATCGAGGTGGTCGGACTGGCCGTTGTTGAGGCCGAGCGACGGGCGGAACTGGATGAACGCCAGCGAGTGGGCGGGGGCGTCGATCTCGGGGATGATCGTGACGCCGTTCGCCGCGGCGGTGTTCTCGAAGGAGTCCCAGTCGGCACGGTCGTAGGACCCGTCCTGGGAAGCCAGCCCGGCCAGCTCGGGGTTGTCGGTCTTGAGCCGGAAGCCGGCCTGGACCTCGCTCCAGGGCTTGTCGCCCTTGAAACCGTTGTCGTTGAGGTGCAGTTGCAGCTGGTTGAGTTTGAACCATCCCATCACTCGCAGGTAGTCGCGGATGTAGTCGGCGGTGAAGAACCGCCGACCGACGTCCAGCGAGAACCCGCGAACCTTGTAATTGGGCCAGTCCACGGCCGTGCCCACGGGGACGGAGTCGCGGCCGTCGTCGAGCAGCAGGATCTGCAGAAGGCTGCGGGTGCCGTAGTAGACACCCTTCGCGGTCGGCGCGGCGATCGTCACGTTGCGATCGGTGGCCGTGAAGGTGTAACCCTCCTCGGCGAACCGGACGCCCCCTGTCGCATCCTCAAGGGAGGGATCGATCGACAGGACGATGTCGCCGTCCTGCGGGATACGGGGGGACACGTCCAGCTTGTGCCCTGTCACCTGTTCGATCTCGGTGGCCAGTTGCGCGCCCTGGTCGTCGAGTTCGTCGGCCTGCTTCTTGGCCAGCACGATCCGGCTGTTCTTGCGCAGTTCGAACGAGCCCGTGCCGCCGTCCCATTGCTGAAGAGCGGGCACCACGGCGGGCCGGGCGTTGACCTCGGTGGTCGCGGGGACGGGTTCGGCACCTGCTGATGGCACTGCCAGGAGGGGCACGAACAATCCGAGCGCTATCGCTCTGACCAGTCGAGCAGCATGTCTGTTTATGCGCACTCCAACCTCCGTTCGAGCGGAATTGAAGAAGGTATACCCGAGCTTGCGGCCGAGGTCTAGACCACTTGGTCTAGACCTCGGCTGGCAACACGCCTTCAGCACGATCGCGTTCAGCCATCACGACGACGCCACCGCCCACCTCACCGAAGAGGATGAAGGAGCCTGACGGCGCTACTCCCCGGCGAACACGCACGGTGACCACAAGCCCTCAACAACCGAAGAAGCGCGGCCTCCGATTACGAGAGGTCGCAAGTTTCAAGCCCCTGAAGCCGATCGCCCACGAGGTGCATCACCATCCGCCATCGAAGAAGGCCAGGAGTGCCGGCGCCGGGTCTGCTGCCGTGGTCGTGTTCGCCACAACGACGACCATCACGACCAGCGACAACAACGCCGACAAAGCGCCGAACGACCCCAGCACGCGCCTCGTCCGCCTGTCGGACGACCCCGTTCTCGCAAACCTCTTCCACAAAACCACGCTCATGGCGATGAGGACGACCGCCACGATCGCACCGACCACAGCCAGCGCCACGTGGTATCGCGAGAAGTTGCTGGTCATCACCTCGAGAGCGGGCGGAGATTGGTCACCCCTACTCAGGGAGTCAGTCAGTCGCTGCCTGACTTGATCGAGCGTATCGGCGAGCTGTCCGTCGGTTGCGCTCACCCGCAGCATCGGCAACAACGAGGCGAACGGCGCTGCTGCACCCTGGACGTTGGCCATCACCGTGATCAACGAGAGCAGCGCAAGCATGGCGACCAGTACACCGGCCGACGCGAGGACGGCTCTCCTTCCCGCCCCGAGTCCGCCAGCCCTCAAGAATGCCTTCCAGAGAAGAACTCCGAGCGCCACGAGCACGATCAGCAAAGTCGCAGCGATGACCGCCTTGGCCACGTGGTAACGGAACCAGTAATCGACAACTCTCTCCAAGCCCGGGGGGAAATCCCGGCCGCCGGATCTCCAATAGCCGACGAACGCTTCGCGGAACGCTTCCTCGAGGGTGCGGTTGTCGGCGAGGCCGCCGCCCGAACCGCTCGCCGCCAGCGTGCTCGGGGCGACGACGAAGGCTGCGACGAGGGCCACAGCGAGGGCGGCGAGCACAGCGACTGCGCGACCGGAGACACCTGCGGATCGCGGCGGGGCTACGGGGCTGTGCAAGGAGATTCCTTCGGGTCGATGGAGTGTGTCGACGGCGCGCCGACCTGCAGGTCATTCGCTTGAGGAGTCTGGTGCGGCAGGGTCATGGTCGAGGCGCGGTTCCGCCACTCACCATTGCCCACCAGTGGTCGCCGGTCACTGGGGTACGCCGCCCACTTGGAGGTGGGGCCTGCCCCACCTCTCGGGGCAGGGCGGCGCAACGCCTCACCGAGAGCTCACCATCCTCGGATCGGCGGGCTGCTGCCCTGGCCGCTTGCGCCTTTGACGATCCCGTCGTCATGCGAGCCCAGGTACGCCATCTCCTGCAACCAGCCGACGACGCCTACGGCACCGACGAAGTGGACCGAGCCGTCACCGCCTGGCCGGCCGCCCACCCAGACTTCTCGCCAACGCACGACGGCCCGACGCCCGAGCCCACTAGGGCGCGGTCAGGTCCGGGCCCGGTGCCGCCGTGCGCCGGGGCAGGAGGCGGCCGCGCGGGATCGCCGATGTGAACAGGGTGCCGAGGACGGCGCCCTCGATCCCGACGCCCAGTTGGGAACTCCACAGGCCCGTTCGCATCGGCAGCGACAGCAGCAGGCCCGCTGCCAGTGAGGTGGCCACCGCCCACACCATGCCGCGGGTCCTGGCCAGCCCACCGGCCAGCGTCCCGGCTGCCGCGGCCACCGTGATCGGGTTGAGGAAGTACGGGGACGCCAGCACATCGAGGCCGCGCTGGTGTGCCCACCAGGTATAGGCGGGCGGCAGCAGGACCGCCGTCAGCGCGGTCGCACCCAGCACCGGGACGAGGGCGCGCCGCGCCTGCCGCTCCGGCGGGTCCTGCACCACCACGTACCCGGCCAGCCGCCGCCCGCGTATCGCTCCGGCCAGCGGCACCCCCAGCAATACCGCAAGCAGCGTGAGCAGCCACCACGGGGAGAGCAGCCGCGTCATATACACGTACTGCGTCCACACCGCGGCGTGCAGCGGGCCGGGCAGGGCGGCCAGGCGCTCGTCCATGAACTGGCCGACCTCGGTCTGCCACTGGAGCCCGAAGACGGTGCCCGCCTCCGCGACCACCGCCCCCGCCACCACGAGACCGACCCCCGCGAGGGTGGCGAACGGCCGCCGTGCCAGATCCACCGCACGTGCCCAGGAGTCACCGAGGTACTGGCACCACATGGTGAACAGCAGCGCGAGCAGCGCCACCACCAGCCAGCCGGAGGCCTGCGAGGAGAGGCGCACCCCCGGCAGCAGCAGATGGTCGACGACCGCACTGGGCGCAAGCGCGAAGCCTGCCAGCACCCCGAGGCCCACCCCCAGCCGGAACGGCACCGGCGACGGCGCCCCCGCCCGATGCCCCAGCCGGTGCAGCGAGGCGCGGACCGCAGTCAGCAGCAGCACCAGTACCAGCAGCAGGGTGATCAGCCCGGGCGGCCACCAGCCGCTGATGCCGCCGCCCTGCCGTACCTGTGCAGTGACCGAGGAGACCGGGTCCCAGGCGGCCGGCAGGCAGAAACCGATGACGAAGGCGAATCCGAAACCCTGGTGCATCAGCAGCGCCTGGTCGGCCAGGCAGGCCCGGCGCTGTGCGAACGTCGGATGGGTGCGGGTGATCTTCGCCCACCAACCGCGCACCGACCGCCGGGGGCGGCCGCCAGACGCGGCCGAGGCGAGGTCGAAGGCGTGCAGCAGCGGCTGCGCCGTCCCCATCCACTCCACGACCCGGGCGTCGGCCCGGAACTCCCTGGTCCGCAGGATGACGGAGCGGGCGGCGAGCAAGACCGCACCGACCGCGGCCGAGTCGAACAGCGCCAGCCCGGAGTACGAGGTGCCGCCTGGCAGGAAGAGCAGTCCGACCAGGTCCCCGAATATCCGGGGGAACAGCATCAGCACGAAGTAGCAGCGCAGCAGCCCGAGGGTGACGAGGGTGATGTCGACGTCGCGGTTGCGCAGATGGGCCAGTTCATGGAGGACGACGGCGCGGAAGGCGGCACGGTCTGAGGTGTCCCCGTCGAGGAGGCGGATCAGGCCGCGGCTGAGGATGATCCGCCGGTGGCCGGCGCGGCCGAAGGTGACGCCGTTCACCCCGGCATCGAGGAAGTCCACCAGGAAGGTGGCCTCGCGGACCTGTTCGACACCGGCGGCCAGGCGGGCGGTCTCCGCGTGCAGGGCGGGGAAGCGCGCCGCGTCCAGCGGCCGCACCCCGCGGCGACGCGCGCGGCGGGCGGACCGGAACCGGTAGTGCCAGGCGGTCGCCACGGCGAGGATCACATACGACACGAGGATGCCCTGCGAGGTGCGGTCGTCACCGGAGTCGCACTGCTGCCGACCGGGGTGGGACCGCATGAAGTCGCCCGTCCCGCCGGCCTCCCGTACCGCTTTGCGGACACAGTCGTTGAGGTCGAGGGCGACCCGGTCACCGGCGATGAAGTCGGCGTAGCCGGGGTGCAGGACCGACAGGAACGACAGCACCGCGCAGATCAGCAGCACGAACGCGACGAGTGTCCCCGAGGGCAGCAGCCGGCGCGGCGGCGGCACCGTCTCCAGGGGCGATGCACCACTCCCGGTGGCCGTCATGCACTGGGCCGGTCGGCCGCCCTCAGATGGTCCCGGACCGCTTCCGCGAGCAACTCGGAGCGGTCCGGTGGCAGACCGAGGAGGACGGCGCTACGTCCTGCGGCGGCGCCCAACTCGGCGATCCGCTCCTCGGTGAGTGCGGGCGGCGACGCCTGCCCGACGGGATCGGGCGCCGCCGGATCCGCACTACGGCTACGGGTCAGCAGCCGCCGGAGCCGGGCCACCAGACCACTGCCGACCGTCTCGCTCATCATCTTCAGCACCTCGGTGGCGACCCCGCAGGCGATGCCGGTGACGACCAGTTCGGCGGCGCCGCCGAAGGCCAGCGGATCCTCCTTGGGGCGCCGCCCGCCGTGGCGGCGCGCACGGCGGGGCAGGCTCGCTGCGGTCTCGTCGAAGTAGGGCAGCTCCTCGGGGGCGATCCGCGCCACGATGGCCCGCCCCAACGCGAGATCCGCGGCCTCGGGCTGTTCCACGACCGGTCTCCCTCCTTGACGGGGCGTCAAAGGAGCAGCAATGTAACGTGAAACGGCCTTGTGCACAGGGTAACTTCAGGGCGCATTCACGCAACCTTCGCATGAGGCAAGTCACTTGACGTGCATCGAATACGGTTTGGCCCACTCCGAACTCCGCCTCGGTCCCGCTGTTCCAGGGCAGACCGAAGTGCTCGGTGAACTTGCCGGGCAGGGGCGCGGCCGACCCGACCGGTGAGCGACCGCCATCGCCGCTCATCCCGTCGGCGATACGGACCGCGCCGTCGATGAGTTCGGAGGCCCTGGTCTCGTTGCGGCAGCGGGCGGCGCCGGACCCGTCCACGGTCTGCTTCGGGCACGGTGATCCCCTCACTACCGACGCCGACGCCGTGCTGCGGGCGTCAGCCGACCGGGACTCCGGCCTCCAGGTTGAGCACGGTTGACCGCTCGCGGGCCCGCAGCGCCCAGCGGAGCCGCTCGTACCGGTGCGGCGGCAGCATTGTTGCGGCCTCCGCCTCCGTGACGAACCGCCAGCCGCGCAGTTCGGAACCGGGCAGCAGCAGCCGTTCGGCGTCCTGACAGTGCAGCAGCCCGCCGTCGAAGAGCAGCCTCAGCCCTCCGTACCCGGGCGGGTACGGCGGCTCCCAGTCGACGACGAGCAGGCTGGGAATCCGGTCGAGCTGAATCCCTATCTCCTCGGCCACTTCCCGTATCCCGGCCTGTGCCGGTGCCTCGCCGGGCTCCACCACCCCACCGGGAAACTCCCAGCCGGGCTTGTACGTGGGGTCGACGAGCAGGACCCGGTCGTGTTCGTCGAAGAGCAGCACCCCGGCAGCGAGGGTCTCCGCAGTCGGTGCGGGCGTCTGCACGATCTCGCACACGCCGGCATCTCCGTTACGTACCGCGTCGGCGATGCGCTCGGCCGTTTCGTGCGGAGTCAGCGTGCTGGTGTCGATGGTGTGCGCATCCACGGTGATCCAGCCGAGCGCGGTCCGGTAGGGCTCGATGTGTTCGTACGCCCACTGCCGTACCCGCTCGCCGGCTTCCGGGTCGTCCGGTACTTCCTCACGGTCCGCGATCCGCTGCCGCAGGATCGTTTCCTCAGGTGAGAGCAGTACATGCCGCACCGGAATGCGTCTGGACGCGAGCCCTCCGAATATCTCGTCGCGGTACTCCTGTCGCAACAGCGTCATCGGCACCACGAGTACCCCGGGCACCTCGACGAGCAGAGCGGCAGCCGTGTCCACCACCAAACGTCGCCAGATCGGCAGGTCCTGGTAGTCGCTCACCTCGGCAAGCCTCTTCTGGGGCAGCAGGTCCCGCAGCCCTCCGCCGATCAGTTCGGGGTCGTAGACGGTGCTGTTCGGGATCAGATCGATCAGTTCGCGCGCGGCGCTCGTCTTGCCCGCGCCAAACGCACCGTTGATCCAGATGATCACGGTTCCCCCTCTTCCGTAGCCCCCTGTGGCTTGCCCGCAACACCCTGCCGCGAAAACCCGGCTGTGGCGATGTTGTTGCACGAAAGCCAGCGCCGGACGCCCGTCGGCAGGCGTCCCACCGAACAAGTCAGGTGCCCGAGCGGCCGTAACGGGAACGGCGGGGCGTCGTTGGAGCCGACGAGGCAAGGGGGTGCACGGTGCAGCGCACAGTACTGGAGCGGTTTCCCGCGGGAGGTCCGCGAGGCAGCTGGCCTGCGGAGGAGTTCGCGGCTGCGCGCCGGGGCGAGGGTGTGGCGGCCGAGGTCGTGATGGATCTGAAGGAGGACGCGTTCCTGGTGGTCGTGCCGCAGCAGGGTGCGGAGCGGGGCCAGTGACTCCGCCCCGCGTCCGCCGCCACGGCCTACGGCCGGAATCCGGCCGTCGCGTCAGAGCCTGCCGGTGACCTTGACGGGGGAGACCCGTACGACAACCCGCTGACCGTCGTTCTTCGAGGCCGGATTGAACGTTGCGTAGTCCTGACCGGTGTACTTATGCGCCAGCTCGTTCAACAGCTCATGCGTGCTGTCGGGCGTGACGGTGGCGGTACCACGGATCTCCGCATAGGTGTACGGGTTCTCGGGCGGGCTGATCAGCAGGGTGACGCGCGGGTCGCGGGCAGCATTCTTCCCCTGCAGCCGGTCCACGGTCGTGGAGAACAGCAGGTCGTCTCCGTCGCGGGTGATCCAGACAACGGTCAGGTGCGGCCGCCCGTCCGGCAGGACGGTGGCTACAGTGGCGAAGGCCTTCGAGTCGTCGAGGTACTTCTTCAGATCGTCGGAGAGCTCGGCTGCCACAGTCGTCATCCTTCGTTCGAGGTCGAGGTCGGGGTCGTGGGTGGTTCGGTACCCCTCGGGTTCAATGGGGTCAACTCCCTTCACCGCAGCAGAAATTCCGACAGCGACCTGTTCACGTGTCGATGTGCAGGATTTCTCGGGCGGCTGGTGGACGCGCTCCGACGGGAGCAGTCGCTGGGCTTTCGGGGCCTGCCCTCCCGGCACAAGTCCCGCCCTCTTGATGGCCTGTGGGGTGAGGTCGGTGGGGTCGACGACCCATTCGTCGACGAAGGTCCGGATCAGCCCGCAGCCGATTTCCACCTGGATGCTGCAGCGGTGGAGCGCCACTCCTCGAAGGGAGCGCTCGGGATGGCGGGCGATGCGCTCGGCGGCCTTACGAGCAGGAACCGCCTCTCACGTTCGATGCGTGCGTACGTCCCCTCATGGACGTACTCCCCCGTGCGCGACACCGCTCTTCGACCAAGGCGAATCCGAGAGCGCCGGACCGCACAACAGCCGGCATACCTACTCCCAGGCCCACCGCCGCCGGCTACGGAACGTCGGCCGAAGGACGGGGCAACCGGCCCACCGCCTGTACCCCCGGTCCTCGGGCACCACACATCCGGACCAGCCAGATGCGCGCCGACCGGCATCACGCGCCACCCTGGAACCATGGCGACTCCACCTATCATCGTTCACGCCCCCACACCGTCCGGCGCCAGGCTCGTGACCGTGCACATCAACGGCCGCGACGAAAGGCTCGGGCTGGCGCACAGCGACCACGACATCATTGTGTTTCTCGCCGACGCCGGCATGGCGGACCCGGAGCGGGCCCTTGACACTCCCGCCCTGGTGGAATGGCAGGGCGCCGCAGCGCACCAGTACGAGGCCACCTGATTCAGGGTGTGTCCCCCTGCCAGTCCCACTTCTGTGAATCGTCCGCCCGCGGCCCGTATTCAGACCTGCCACCCGGGCCGTGCATGCCGATCTCGGTCATCAGTGCGGCCCCGGCGGCGAGTGCCACCTTCGACCAGCCCGTCACGTCGAGGAGCAGCCCGTCGAGCGGGCCGCCGACCAGCTCTCGATAAGCATGCCCGGGCTGCGGGCCCGGATCAGGATCGTCGTGGTCGGCGCCGTACACCCGCCGTCGCATGATTTCGTCCATGCAGGCAGCATCGCAGCCACCACTGACACTGCCCACGTCTCACGGCGGCGCCGGTACGAGCAGTGGCCCAGTGGAACCCGGCAAGGTCGCCGGTGGTGCGGGCGGACAACGCAGCGTCCAAGCGCTCGTCCAGCTCGGCCGCGGCGAGCCGGCCGTCGCCTGCGGCGATCTGCAGGATCTCCACGACCTGGTCTCGGTCCCGGTCGGATGCCCGCAGCTCAGGCGTCGTGCCGTGCCCGGAAGAGTCACCAGCTGACCTTGGTTCACCCGTCATGCCCGCATTCTGATTGACCGCCCAGGGTGCCGCAACGTCGTTGATCGCAACTGCGAGAGAGGCTGTCGGCGCACACGTGAACCGGGAGCAGCTCGTACGGCTGGTGTCGGCGTTGCATGGTTGCCCGGGCCGGAACTATCCCTTGCTCGATCCCAGGGTGAGCCCCGCTATGAAGTGCCGCTGCAGCAGCAGGAAGACCACGAGCGTCGGCAGGGCGACGATCACCGAGCCCGCGGCGAGGAGGTTGTAGTCCGTGAAGAACTGCCCGCGCAGGTTGTTGAGGGCGGAGGTGATGGGCAGTTTGTCGCCGTCGGAGACGAAGACCAGGGCCCAGAGGAAGTCGTTGTACATCCAGGTGAATTGAAGCGTGCCGAGCGCGGCGAGGGCCGGGCGGCACAGCGGCAGCGTGATCCGCCAGTACTGCGTCCAGACGCCCGCGCCGTCGACGACGGCGGCTTCCAGGATCTCCTGCGGCAGGGTGCGCATGAAGTTGGCGAGGACGAAGACGCAGAACCCGAGCTGAAAGCCGATCTGGACGACGACGACTGCCCAATACGAGTCGTACATCGTCATCGAGTCGGACATCCAGTACGGCAGCGGAATGCGGTTGAACACCACGTACAGCGGAGTCACGATCACCTGCTGGGGCAACAGGTTCCCGGCCGTGAAGAGCATCAGCAGCACGATCCCGCCGCGCATCTTCAGCCGGGCCAGGGCGAAGGCCACGAACGAGGCGAGGAAGAGGGTGACAAGCACCCCCGGGACGGCGATGATCATGGTGTTGACGAAGTACTTCGTCATCCCGGAGTCGGCAAAGGCCTGCCGGTAGTAGTCGAACGACAGATGCCTCGGCAGCGAGAAGTAGCCGTACTGGGAGGTCTCGTCGTACGGCCGCAGGGAGGCGTACACCGCCAGCAGCAGCGGCGCGAGGAAGGCGAGCGAGACCGCCATCAGGAAGGCGTGCACGCCGAGCCGGCCCGGGCGGAGACCGCGGCGCACCGCAGCGGGTGGCGGGGGCGCGGGCTGTGCGGCGGGGCGGGCTGGGGCGGTGTCGACGGTCATCGGTTCTTCTCCCCTCGGAGCTCCTGGACCAGGTATGTCACGACGAATCCGAGGGAAACGGTGAGCAGGACCACGGCGATGGCGGATCCGAAGCCGACACGGCTCGCCTCACCGATGATGTTGTCGGTGACGAGCACCGAGAGCAGTTCGAGTCCGTTGCGGCCGTGATTGACGGCGTACACGATGTCGAAGGCGCGCAGGGACTCGATGACGGTGATGACGCCGACGATGACGTTGACCGGCCGCAGCGTGGGGAAGACGATACGGAAGAAGGTCTGGGCCTCGTTCGCCCCGTCGATGGCGGCCGCTTCCTTCAGCGACGGATCGACGGCCTTGAGCCCGGCAAGGTAGAGGATCATCACATAGCCGGTGTGCCGCCACGCCGCGGCGAGCAGGACCATCCAGATGTTGAGGTCCGGGTCGCCGAGCCAGTCGGTCGGCGACGCGGTGTCCCCGATGATCGCGTTGAGAGCCCCCTGGTCGCGGGAGAAGATCAGCTGCGCGATGAAGCCGACCACGGCGAGCGACAGCACGACCGGCATGTACAGCGTCGACTGGTAGAAGCGGCTGAACCGCACGCCGCGGTCGATGAGTACGGCGAGGAACAGCCCGAACGGCGCGGCGACGAGCCCGAGGAAGGCCAGCCAGAGCAGGTTGTGCCGGGCAGCGGGCCAGAACTGCGGGTAATTGGTGAAGAGGTTCTCGTAATTCTGCGTACCGACCCACTTGATGTCGCCGATGCCGTCCCAGCTGGTGAAGGAGAGCACGATCGAGGCAAGGGTCGGGCCCCACACAATGGCGATGTCGAGCAGGACGGGTATGCCGAGCAGCAGACCGATAACGGCGAGGTCGCGACCGGAGAATCGCCGCGGGCCCCGCCGTTCGGTGCGCCGCTCCGAGAGGAACGACACAGTCGGTACTCCAGATTCAGTCGGAGGTGAAGATGGTCTTCTTCTGCCGCTCGATGTCGTTGACCAGCCCGTCCACATCGTTCGGGTTGCTGATGAACTTCTGGATGGCCGGAATCATGACGGTCGAGGCGAAGTCCGGCCGGGTGTCGCGGTCCAGGAACTGGGAAATCTGCTTGGCACCGGAGACGAGCTCCACGGCCTTCTTCTGCAGCGCCGAGTACTGGGAGATGTCCGCCTGATCGTTGACGGCGACGTTGTTGGGGTCGCTCTTGAGGTAGATGTCCTCGGCCTTGCCGGTGGCCAGCCACTTCACGAGGTCCTTGGCGCTCTCCAGCGTCTTCTTGTTCTTGAGGTTCTTCGACTTCTTCGCCAGCAGGAACCCGTCGATCGGTGCCTCGACTGCGTCCTGGCCGTGCTCCGGATTGATGACCGGGAACGGGAAGAAGTCGATGTCCTCCTGTTCGCCCTTGGGGAACTGGGCTCCGGGGTGCGGCAGCCCGAAGACCGCCATGCCGGCTTCCTTCTTCTGCAGGCTGGTGGCGGCCTCCTGCCAGGTGCGGCCGTTGGCGCCCTGCTGGCAGTAGGGAAGGAGCCGGCGCCAGGTGTCGAAGACGTCCTTGACGCGCTTGTCCGTCCAGGCTTCCTCGCCGGCCATCAGGCTCTTGTGGAAGTCATAGCCATTGGTCCGCATGTTGATGTAGTCGAAGGTGCCCATCGCGGGCCAGCCGTCCTTGTCGCAGAACGCGATGGGGTCGAGCTTGTCCTTCTTCATCTGCTTGGCGAGCGCCACGTACTCGTCGAGGGTCTTGGGCGCCTGGTAGCCGCGCTCGGCAAAGAGACTCTTCCGGTGGAAGACGGCCCACGGGTAGTAGTAGTACGGCGTGAGGTACTGCTTACCGTCCTCACCGGTGGACTGGGCCTTCAGCGCGGACGAGAACCCCTCGTAGTGCTGCCAGTTGTCGCTGATGTCGTGCAACAGCCCCTTCTTGGCGAAGAACTGCATCCGGTAGCCGGCGAACCACATGAACACGTCGTCCGGATTGCCCTGCAGGTATTTGTTGATGTTCTCCTGGAAGGTGTTGTGGTCAACGGTGTTGACCGCGATCTTCCGCCCTCCGGACTGCGCCTCGTACGCCTTGAACGCGTCTGCGAAGGCCTTCTTGGGAATGGGGTCGGACGAATTCGACCCCATGTGGATCGTCTTGCCGTCACCACCGGGGCCACTGCTGCATGCCGTGAGCAGCGAGGGAAGCGTGATCGCGCCCGCGCCAACCGCCGCACCACGCAACAGACTCCGTCGAGACATCCGATGTCCTGCCACGCTGCCAGGCGTGCTTGCCCTGTCGAACGACGAGTGCATCATGCCCCCTCCTCCGGGATGCAATCCACCACAACCGAACGTGCGATTGGATCCCACCCCCAAGTCAGAGTGTCGTCAAGGGTTTTGACGAGATACCGAACAACCTTTACCGCACCCCTTCCAACAGACTCCAACACGCCTTAACGTAATCGCGCGCCCCTGACGTGCGCATGATGTCATCCGATCTGACACGAGCGTGGAGGAACGTAACGATGCGTCATCTTCCAACCCGTAAGAGCCGCATGAGCGGCAGAACGGCCATCGGAGCGCTGACCGCTGGTCTGCTCTGCGCAGCGGGCGCAACCGCTCCCGCCATCGCGGACTCACCGACGACAGCGGCTGCCGCAGCGGTCAGCACTCAGTCCGACGACGGGCTCGCACTCACCCCGCCGATGGGATTCAACAACTGGAACTCGACCCACTGCCGGGCCGAGTTCAACGAGGCGATGGTCAAGGGAATCGCCGACATCTTCGTCGAGAAGGGCCTCAAGGCAGCCGGCTACCAGTACGTCAACCTCGACGACTGCTGGGCGAAGCCACAGCGCAACGCGGACGGGAAGCTGGAGGCCGACCCGGTGCGCTTCCCGCACGGCATCAAGGCCGTCGCGGACTACATCCACTCCAAGGGGCTCAAGCTCGGCATCTACACCAGCGCGGGCACGAAGACGTGCGACAGCGTCGGCCTGCCGGGAGCACTCGGCCATGAGTACAGCGATGCGCAGCAGTTCGCGGACTGGGGCGTCGACTACCTCAAGTACGACAACTGCAACAACCAGGGCGTCGACGCGAAGAAGCGCTATACGATGATGCGCGACGCACTGGAGGCCACCGGCCGTCCCATCGTCTACAGCATTTGCGAGTGGGGCACGAACAAGCCCTGGGAGTGGGCTGCGGACGTCGGCCATCTCTGGCGCACGACGGGTGACATCAACGACAGCTGGGGCAGCATGCTGTCGATCATGAAGCAGAACCTGCCACTCGCCGCCGCCGCGGGACCGGGGCACTGGAACGACCCCGACATGCTCGAAGTCGGCAACGGCGGAATGACGGACACCGAGTACCGCACCCACTTCTCCATGTGGTCCGTGATGGCGGCGCCGCTGCTCATCGGCTCCGATCTGCGCAAGGCGACTCCGGAGACCTTCGAGATCCTCTCGAACCAGGAGGTCATCGCGGTCGATCAGGACCCGCTGGGAAAGCAGGGCACTGTGGTCTCCTCCACCGGCGGGCGCTGGGTCGTCGCCAAGGAGATGAAGGACGGCAGCAGGGTCGTGGCGCTCTTCAACGAGACCGGGTCCGCGCAGCACATCTCGACGACCGCGAAGGAGGCGGGCCTGCCGGAGGCCGACGCGTACACGACGCGCGACCTGTGGCAGCACACGACGTACAACACGGCGGGCGGCATCTCCGCGACCGTCCCGGCGCACGGCACGGTACTGCTGAGGGTCGCCGCCGACAGCAAGTGGGCCGCCTACCCGCCGGCCGTGGAACTCGGTCTGACCGGCAGCCCGTTGGTGGAGGCCGGCCGCAACGCCCAGCTGACGACGACGGTCACCGATCTGGGCCGTACGCCTGCCAAGAGCGTCTCCGCGGCACTCACCGGTCCGTCGGGCTGGCAGATCAAGGCGCTGTCGCCGACCGGCACCGATGTCGTGCCCACCGGCCGTGCGCTGACCACACGCTGGCAGGTGACGCCTCCCGCGGACACAGCCACCGGTACGTACGATCTGAAGCTCAGCACCCAGTACCAGTCACCGACCGGGACGCGCGTGCGGTCGTCGGTGCCGTTCCAGACGCATGTGGTGGTGGCGCCTCCCGCCGGCAGCAGCTATCTGAGCGATCTGCCGCAGCTTTCCGCGTCCAACGGCTGGGGTCCGGTCGAGAGGGACACCAGCAACGGTGAGAGCAAGGCCGGCGACGGCAAGCCGCTGACCATCGGCGGCACCGTCTTCGCGAAGGGACTCGGGGTACACGCGGACAGCGCCGTCGAGTTCTACACGGGTGGTGCGTGCAGCGCCGTGACCGCCCAGGTCGGAGTCGACGACGAGACGGGGGCCAATGGCACGGTGTCGTTCGAGATCTGGGCGGACGGCACGAAGGTGGCATCGACCGGAGTCCTGACCAACGCGATGGCCGCGCAGCCGATCACCGCGGATGTGAGCGGCGCGCAGGTGGTACGTCTGGTGGTCACCGACGGCGGGGACGGGATCGACTACGACCACGCCGACTGGGCGGACCTGCGGATCGAGTGCTGAGTCCGGCACGGGTGCCGGGCGCCATAGAAGGAATGCCCGCCCGGTAGGAGGGCCGGGCGGGCCCTGAGTACGGACCTGGAGCCGCTTTCCGAACAGTGCCGGGCAGGGGCGCGGCCACCGGGCACGTCCGGCTTCCGAACCTGGTTCGGCTGCCGGACGGGACGGGGCGCCGCGCACCGCCCGGCAGCCGGACCCTGTTCAGCCGCTCAGTGCGGCCGCGGCCGCCGCCCCGCCCGGCCCGACCGCCGAGGCGGCGGCCGCGGCACCCACCAGGCCCGCGTCCGTACCCATCACCGCGGGTGCCACCGTGAGCTGTTGGACGAACGAGAGTGTGGCGTAGCTGCGCAGAGCACGGCGCAGCGGAGCGAAGAGGATGTCGCCCGCACCGGCCACTCCCCCGCCGATCACGGCGATGTCGATCTCGACCAGCGTTGCGGTGGCGGCGATTCCGGCGGCCAGCGCCTGCGCGGCGCGCTCGAAGGAGGCGACCGCCACCGGATGTCCGGCCCGCGCGGCGGCGGCCACGGCGGCCGCCGTGGCGTCGCCGTCCGGGCCGGGCTGCCACCCGCCCTGCAGGGCGCGGCGGGCGATGTTCGGCCCGCTGGCGATCCGTTCCACACAGCCACGCGAACCGCACGGACACGGGTCGCCGTCCAGATCAACACTGATATGGCCGATGTGACCGGCGTTGCCGGTGGGCCCCGGGTGCAGCTTGCCTCCGAGGACGAGACCGCCGCCGACCCCTGTCGACACGACCAGGCACAGCGCATTGTCGTAGCCTCGGGCCGCACCGAGCCAGTGCTCGGCCGCGGTCATCGCGACCCCGTCACCGACCAGCGCCACGGGGAGCCCCCCGGCGGCCTTCCGTGCCCGGTCCACCAGCGGGAAGTCGCGCCAGCCGGGAACGTTGACGGGGCTGACCGTCCCCGCCGAGGCATCCACCGGACCTGCGCTGCCGATTCCGACGGCGGTCGCCCGGCCCCACAGCGGCGAGGCGGTCAGCTCGGCCAGCACGTCCGTCACCGCGCCCATCACCGTCTCGCCGCTCTCCCGGGCGGGCGTCGGCCGCTGCGCCCGCACGAGGAGCGTGCCGTTGCCGTCCACCAGAGCGCCGGCGATCTTGGTACCGCCGATGTCGAGCGCGGCGACGAGGTCGGATTGCATCGGTGTGGGCTCCGGATGAGTGAGGAGGCGGGGACCTGCGGCTTCAGTGAATAGTCTGCATAGTCTCTATTCAGTTGACAACGTTGTCCAGGGCCTATGCTCGACGACACAGCCTTCGGCACCTCCGCGGCACCCGTCTGCGACCGGCCGGACAGCCCGCACCCGACGACAGGACAGCGCATCGTGGCAGAGACCGCCCGTCACTCCGAGCCCCGCTACGGCAACCGGCCGACCATGAAGGATGTCGCCGCCCGGGCCGGAGTGGGCCTCAAGACGGTCTCCCGCGTGGTCAACAGCGAACCGGGGGTCACACCGGACACCGAGCGCCGGGTCCAGGAGGCGATCGATGCGCTCGGCTTCCGCCGCAACGACAGCGCGCGCGTGCTCCGCAAGGGCCGTACCGCCTCCATCGGCCTGGTACTGGAGGATCTCGCCGACCCGTTCTACGGGCCGCTGAGCCGCGCCGTCGAGGAAGTCGCCCGCGCCCACGGCGCCCTGCTCATCAACGGGTCGAGCGCCGAGGACCCGGAGCGCGAGCAGGAGCTCGTGCTTGCGCTCTGCGCCCGCCGGGTGGACGGGCTGATCGTGATTCCGGCCGGTGACGACCACCGCTACCTGGAGCCGGAGATAAAGGCGGGCATCGCCACCGTCTTCGTGGACCGCCCTGCGGGCCGGATCGACGCCGACATCGTCCTTTCCGACAGTTTCGGCGGCGCCAGGCAAGGTGTCGCCCATCTGATCGCGCACGGACACCGCAGGATCGGCTTCATCGGTGACCAGCCGCGTATCCACACGGCCACCGAGCGTCTGCGCGGTTATCACGCCGCGATGACGGACGCCGGGATCGCCGTCGAGGACTCCTGGGTCTCCCTCGGCTCCACCGACCCGGCGCGGGTCAGGGCGGCCGCCGAGGCAATGCTCTCGGGCTCCGAACCGGTCACCGCGATCTTCGCGGGCAACAACCGGGTGACGGTCACCGCGGTGCGCGTGCTGGCGGAGCGGGAGCGTTCGGTCGCCCTGGTCGGCTTCGACGACATCGAACTGGCCGACCTGCTGGGCATCACGGTCATCTCCCAGGACGCCGCGGCCGTGGGCCGGACGGCGGCCGAGCATCTCTTCCGCCGACTGGACGGCGCGGACGACGCCCCGGCGCGGGTGGAGCTGCCGACGTCCCTCATCGCCCGCGGCTCGGGCGAACTGCCGCCCGCCTGAGCCGGGGCTTCGACCTAGTCTGCTTCGACTTGCACTAAGTTCAACCAGCTGTCGAGAAGGACGATGGACCGCGACTTGAACACCGCGCAAGTCCCTGCTTGAACTTTGTGCAAGGGACTGCGTACCGTGAGTCCATGCCGCGCGACACGCTCACCCGTAACCAGATCGTCCGCACCGCCGTCGAGCTCCTGGACACCGACGGCCTCGAGGGCCTGAACATGCGCGCCCTGGGCAAACGGCTCGACTCCGCCGCCACGGCCGTGTACTGGCATGTGAAGAACAAGGACAATCTCGTTCTGCTCGCCACCGACCAGGTGTGGGGCGAGCTCAAGCTGCCCGATCTGGGCGCGGTCGACTGGCGCACCGCGGCCTCCGCCATGGCCACGGACCTGTACGGGATGTTCATCCGGCACCCCTGGCTGGTGCAGGTCTTCGCCGCACACGTCGTCTACGGCGACGGCAAGGCCCGCCACGACGACCACAGCCTGGCCGTCTATGAGGCCGCCGGCTTCACCGGCGCCCAGGCCGACCAGGCTGCGGCCAGCGTCTTCACCTACGTTCTCGGCAACGCGGCCGGCATCGCCGCGACCGCCTCACTCACCCGGAAACACAACGAGGAACCCACCACCGCCGAAGAGCAGTTCCAAGAGGCCATGACCAAGGCGCGGGAGATCGCCATGCGTTACCCGCGCCTGCGCGCCCGACTGGAAACCCAGGCGGCGGCGGAATACGCAGCCGCCCCCGACAAGACCTTCGAGTTCGGCCTCCAAGCCCTGCTCGACGGCCTGGAGCAGGAACTTGCCGCATAGTCCGGCCTGATCCTCAACGGCCAAGTCGGTCAGCGGCGCTCGCAATGGCCCGCTCCGGGCGCGCCCTCCTGTCACAGGTCACTGGAGCTCGGACCACAGTTTTCGAAGGTCGGCAGACAACGGCGAGCTCAAGTGATCAACGCATCACCGCCGTCCGCTTGCTGTGTCTGTCGTACGGTCATCAAGATGACCCCGTGCCTGCTTTCACCGCTCCCGACGGAACCGAGCTCGCCTATCACCTCGTGGGTGAGGGTGAGCCGGTGCTCGTCCTGCCCGGTGGCCCCATGCGCGCCTCCGCCTACCTCGGCGATCTGGGCGGCCTGGCGAGTCGGCGCCAACTGGTCATGCTCGACCTGCGGGGCACCGGCGGCTCAGGCATCCCCGCCGACCCGGCCACCTACCGCGTCGACCGGCAGGTGGCCGATGTGGAAGCGTTCCGCGATCACCTCGGTCTGGACCGTGTGGATGTTCTGGCTCATTCCGCGGGCGGCGATCTCGCTGTCCTCCACGCGGCCCGGCATCCCCGGTGCATCCGGACCCTCACGCTGATCACCGCCCGTGCGCGTGCCCTCGGTGTCGACTTCACCGAGGAGCATCGCCGCGAGGCCGCCGCGCTGCGCAGGGCCGAGCCGTGGTTCGAGGCTGCGCACGACGCGTACGAGGCCGTCTGGGCAGGCTCCGCCACCGACGCCGACTGGGATGCCATTGCCCCGTTCTTCTACGGCCGTTGGGACACCGCCGCTCAGGCGCACGCCGCAGCCGACGTCGAGCAGAGCAACTACGAGGCCGCAGACATCTACGCGTCCCCCGATGCCTTCGCCCCTGCCGCGGCCCGCGACGCCGTTGCCGCACTGGACGCCCGGGTCCTGGTCCTTGCGGGCGAGCTGGACAGCGGGCCGCTCCCTCGCGTCGCGGCCACCGTCGCAGGGTTGTTCCCCAACGCCGAACTGACCGTCCAGCCGGGCGCAGGCCACTTCCCGTGGCTCGACGATCCCGTCCGCTTCAGCGGGACCGTCGAGACCTTCCTGCGGGGCTGACGGCACGGGCCGGGGCCCGAGACCTACGGCGCCGTCACTGTCAGTCCTGCGCGCCGGGGCGAGGCGAACGCGTCGAGGTCCGCCCGTGTCAGCCCCGTCAGGCGGGCGACCTCGGCAGTGTCGAGTGCGCCGCAGTCGATGCCGCGCAGCAGGTATCCGCTGAGGGCCTTGGCGGTGGCGGGCTCGTCCATGACGTCGCCGCCGGCCTTGGCGACATACGCGGCGAGCCGGGCGGCGGCCTGTTCCAGGCCCTCGCGATAGAAGGTGTAGACGGCCGCATAACGGGTCGGCAGGTGGCCGGGGTGCATGTCCCAGCCCTGGTAGTAGGCGCGGGCCAGCGCACGGCGGGTGAGCCCGTAGTGGAGCCGCCACGCCTCGTGGACCTGGTGGGTGGGGCCGACCGGGAGGACGTTGGTCGAGCCGTCGCAGACACGTACGCCGGTACCCGCGGCGGCCACCTGCATGACCGCCTTGGCGTGGTCGGCGGCCGGATGGTCACTGGCCTGGTAAGCGGCGCTGACGCCGACGCAGGCACTGTAGTCGAAGGTGCCGTAGTGCAGGCCGGTCGCGCGGCCCCCCGCGGCATCGATCATGCGGGCCACGGCGGCGGTGCCGTCGGCGGCGAGGATGGACTGGCTGGTCTCGATCTGGATCTCGAAGCCGAGCCGGCCCGACGGCAGGCCGTGGGCCTGCTCGAAGGCGTCGAGGAGCCGCACGAAGGCGGTGACCTGTTCGGGGTACGTCACCTTGGGAAGGGTGAGCACCAGGCCCTCGGGGAGCCCGCCCGCCCGCATCAGACCGGTGAGGAAAATGTCCGTGGTACGCATGCCCCGGTCGCGAACGGCGGCCTCCATGCACTTCATCCGGATGCCCATGTACGGCGCGGCCGTGCCGTTCCGGTACGCCTCCGAGACCAGCCGCGCGGCGCGGGCGGCAGCCTCGTCCTCCTCGGCGTCGGGGCGGGGGCCGTAACCGTCCTCGAAGTCGATGCGCAGGTCTTCGACGGGCTCGCGCTCCAGCTTGGCGCGGACCCGGTCGTGGACGGGCGCGGCGAGCTCCTCCGGGATGCCGAGGACTGCGGCGAACGAGGCCGCGTCGGGGGCATGCTCGTCGAGGGCGCGGAGCGCCTGGTCGCCCCAGGAGCGGATGGTGTCTGTGGTAAAGGTGTCGCCGGGGACGTAGACCGTGTGCACGGGCTGGCGGGTGCCGGGGTCTCCCGGGTAGCGGCGGGCGAGCTCGGCGTCCACCGCGGTGAGGGAGGCACTGATCTCCTCGCTGACGGCACCGGCGAGGCTCGTTGCCACCTTCTCCTGCTGACCCATGTCCACACCCTCCACAGCGTCACTGTTTCCGTTTAACGGAATCAACAATCCGTATGGTGAAGTTATAAGGCCACCGGACCTGCGTCAATGGTGATCAGAAACGGTCCGGGGCCGCGCGGTGAGAACACCACGCGGCCCCGGACCATCGAGAAGGGGTACAGCCCCGGCAGATCAGCCCTTGCGGGAGGTGACTTCTTCGGTGAGCTGGGGGACGACCTGGAAGAGGTCGCCGACGATGCCGTAGTCGACGAGGTCGAAGATCGG
>NZ_JBLVKW010000096.1:0-26312 GCF_048270745.1 Streptomyces sp. NPDC056231
CAAGAGGCCCTGCTGCTATGCACGGCCGAGCCTTGATCGCCCGAACGAGTCCCGCTTGGACGACAGTTCGAGCAAGCCCCCTGCCTTCCGGTTTGGGAATCGCTTCTCACAGCAGGCTGGACGTCATCGTCACCGACCGCCTGGATGGCGGGCCCTGCTCGCGGTGCTGTGCCGGCCGTCGGGGACGCGACGCGACACGACACGACACGACACGACGCGACGCGACACGACGCGACGCGACACGACGCGACGCGACGCGACGCCCATGCTGCGCGAGACGGCAGGGACAGGTAAGGACTGGTCGGCCTCGCGGGCAACTGTGTTTGCCATCCAATGACCGTGGCACTCGGATGCGGGGAACGGCCGAGCCGTCGCTGTAAAGCTGGCGGCCCAGGGTATGGAGGTGGGGATCACCTGGCATCGAGACCGGGCGGGCGCCGAGGAAACGGCGCGAGAAGTCCGGGAGAAAGGCCGCAGTGTGCACTCGTGACGGGACGCAGAACGGCCGAGGCCGCACCCACACCGCGGCTGGCAGGTCGCGTCGAGCACGCAGCGGTACTGCCTGCGCCTCCGCATTCCCGGTGGTCACAGGGCAATGCCCCTCTCTCTCGACCGGTGCGAGGAGCTGGGCTCCTCTTGCTTATGACCGGTCTTGGCATATCGGTGCTCCTGGAGTGCCAGGAGGTGTTCGGCGAGTCCGGCCAGCTCCGCTGCCGCGGTGTAAATCTGGGAGACAAGCGCTGTGACCACCACCGCTGCTTGGTCGGCGCTGTAGAGACTCGTTCCGTGCTCATTGAGCGGCTCGACAGCGTGGCGCGCGGGTTGGGGGAGGGGTCGCCGTTCCACTCTGCGTCTCTTCTCGTGTTTAGCGTGAGGATCAACGATCAGGCTGCCAGACTCGGCATCGGTCATCCGGTCAGATACCTGTGCACCGTCCGTGGCGGGTTGGCGTGACCGTGCTGTGTTCTGGAACGCAGCCGAGGAGGGGGCGGGTCAAGAGGTCCGCGAAACGAGTTCCTCGTACCCCAAGTCGGATGGGTCCGTGGTTTGTACATAGACCTGGACACCGTCGAGTAGATTGCGGAGTGTGTTGCGACTGGTCGAGTGCGCGATCTTCTGCTCGATCTCTGCGGCCTCGGGACACCAGGAGATCAGCACGATCTTGTCTTTCCGGGCCCCGTTCGCCGTCGCAAAGACTAGGTCGTAGACGACGAACCGAGTCTCGGCGGCCGGCAGGGCCTGCAGCAGTTCGTCGTGCGTCAGGTTCCCCTTGAAATCGGGGATGACGGTCTCCAGGTTGTCGCTGAGCCGGTAGATCACTGTGTTGACGTTCCGCTTCCTCTTCAGCTCATGAAATGCCTCGATGCAGCTGTCTTCCACTGGGATACCACTGCTCACGACAAGTCCTTCTGTTTCGCCGACCCGTCAGCCGCCCGGGCCTCCAATGCCAAGTGCCCCGCCGCCGTCATCCTTGCGTACATCCATCGTTGAAGAGGGCCGATTGAGCTCATGCGGGCCGAGGCCCTCTTCCCCGAAATCATCCGCATCCTTCACGCTTTTGACGTGAGGCTGTCAGGGAAGAACGTTCGGCCCATGGGCCCTGCTGTTGTGCTCGCGTGTCCCACCAGAAAGCGAGGTAGAGACTCCGCTCATTTGGGGAGAGAGCCCGCGATGGCCGGAGCCAGGCTCCGTAGCGCAGCCCCGTCTCCACGCAGACACCGCACTGTGTTGCGTACATTGGGCAGTCATCCACTTCCGGGCCGCCTCCACCCGCAGCGCACCTGATTCAACGGCCGAGGGCTTGGCGCAGCTGTTGCTTGTTCATGTTTGAGCGGCCGTCGATGTTCTTCTTCTTGGCCTCTTCGTACAGCTGGTCCTTGGTGGGTCCCTGTGAGTCGCTGTGCGAGCGTTGCCCGCCACGCTGAGCGGCGGACTTGGGGTCGCGGGTAGAGGTTTTGCTCGAGGACTTTGCCTCGCCCGAGCGTGCACGTTCTTTGTTGACGGTGCGCGAGGCAATTTCCTTCGCACGCTTCTCGGCGCTTTCCTTGATGTGTTCGTACTGGCGTTCACGCTTAGGGCTGGATCCTGCTGGCATGACTGACGCTCTCGTCTTTGCTTTGGTCGACGACGCCGGGCACACGGGAGAACGCTGTTCTCCAGGGCATGGCTTGCACACCCGGCTACCTCAGTGCACGCGCAAAACCTGCCGCCCGCGACACGAGTGAACGCGAAGAACTTCTCTTACTCAGGATGCAAAGTGAGAAAAGTGACAGGGGGACACAGCGGCGCTGCGATGCGGTAGAGCTGAGCCGGACCGCAGGGTGAGGGCATCAGCCTGACCCGCCGATGGTGATCCGCAGCCCGGCGCAGAGTGACAGGACGATCAGTTACGGGGGTGGGACGGAGAGTCTCGGTGTGGCCTGTCCGGCGGTCGTGTCACAGCGCCGGAGGGCGCAGTACAGGGGTTCGGGCTGTCCTGGGGGACGCTCTCTTCAGTGCGGATGTGCTGGCGGTGTCCGGTCTTTCGGCAACGGGTGAAACGAGGGCCACGGACGGCGGATGAAAAGTGAGCCACTCTGCGATCTCTTGATCATCCTGACTTCACTGGTGCTGAAGTCGGGAGGAAGAGAGGGTGATCCACGTGGAGGACTGGGCTGAGATCCGCCGGATGCACCGGGTGGAGGGGCTGTCGGCTCGGGCGGTGGCCCGTCAGCTGGGGATCTCCAGGAACACCGTGCTGCGGGCGCTGGCCTCGGACCGTCCGCCGCGGTATCGGCGGGCGCCGAAGGGCTCGGCGGTGGACGCGGTGGAGCCGGCCGTGCGGGAGCTGCTGAAACAGACCCCGACGATGCCCGTCACGGTGATCGCGGAGCGGGTCGGCTGGGAACGGGGGCTGACGATCCTGCGGGAGCGGGTGCGTGAGCTGCGGCCTGCTTATCTGCCGGTGGATCCCGTCTCGCGGACGGTCTATGAGCCGGGTGAACTCGCGCAGTGCGACCTGTGGTTCCCGCCCGTGGACATCCCACTCGGTTACGGCCAGAGCGGGTGTCCGCCGGTGCTGGTCATCGTGTCCGGTTACTCGCGGGTGATCACGGCTCGGATGCTGCCCTCACGGCAGACGGGCGATCTGATCGACGCCCACTGGCGGCTGCTGACCGCGTGGCGAGCCGTGCCGAAGATGCTGGTCTGGGACAACGAAGCCGGAGTCGGCAGGGGGCGCCTGACCAGCGAGTTCGCCGCGTTCGCGGGCCTGCTCGCCATCCGGGTGCACCTCTGCCGGCCCCGGGACCCGGAAGCGAAGGGCCTGGTCGAACGCGCGAACGGCTACCTGGAGACCAGCTTCCTGCCCGGCCGCCTGTTCACCGGCCCTAACGACTTCAACGCCCAGCTGACCGCCTGGCTGCAGATCGCCAACCGGCGCCATCACCGCTCGATCGACGCCCGGCCCATCGACCGCTGGGAGAGCGACCGGGCGTGGATGCTCGCCATCCCGCCCGTCGGCCCGCCGCACTGGTGGCCGCTTCGCACCCGCCTGGGCCGGGACCACTACATCCGAGTCGACACCAACGACTACTCCGTCCACCCCCGCGCGATCGGCCACATCGTCACGGTCCACGTCGACACCGAGGAGATCACCGTGACCTGCGGTGACGACCTGGTGGCCCGTCACACCCGCTGCTGGGCCAAACATCAGAGCCTGACCGACCCCGAGCATGCCGCGGCGGCCCGGAACCTGCGCGGTGAGGTGATCCACCAGCAGGCAGCCCGAGCGGCCACCGCCCGAGCTGCGGCCCTGGCCCCCGACAGCCTCGGCATCGAGGTCGAACAACGCGAGCTGGGCTCTTACGACCGCATGTTCACCCTCATCGAGGGCGGCGGCGGGAAGGAGGACACCTGATGGCCCGCACCACCCCTCCCGCGAAAACGCACCCCACGGCCGACACGGGCAAGCCCGACGGCCAGGGCGCCCGCACGGGCCGGCAGACCGCCGCCGACCTGGCCTTCCTCGCCCGTGCCATGAAGGCCCCGGCCCTGCTAGACGCCGCCGAGCGCCTGGCCGAACGCGCCCGCACCGAATCGTGGACCCACACCGAGTACCTGGTCGCCTGCCTACAGCGCGAGGTCTCCGCCCGCGACTGTCACGGCGGCGAGGGCCGCATCCGCGCCGCCCGCTTCCCTGCGCAATTCCGGAGGTGGGAAAATGACGGACGCCGAACGCTCGCGTGACAGCGCTCTTCCCGGAGGGGACAGGGACCACGGCTTCGGGCGGCACGAGACGACCGAGGAGCGGGCCGACCGTCAGTGGACGGAGATGCTACAAGAGGTACGGGTAGCGCAGACCGGGGCGCAGATCTTGTTCGGCTTCCTGCTCAGCGTCGTCTTTACGCCCCGTTTCGAGCAGCTGAGCTCGTTCGACAGGAATCTCTACGTGGTCACGGTCGTACTCGGCGCACTGGCGACCGGTGCGCTGGTCGCGCCGGTCTCCTTCCATCGCACACTTGCCGGTCACCGTCGCAAGCCTCAGCTGATCCAAGTGACGGGGCGTCTGATCGCCACGGGACTTACCCTTCTTGCAGCTGCCATCATCTGCGCTGTGCTTCTCCTTCTCCGGGTCGCATTGGAAACCGGCTTCGCCTGGGCTATCGCGGGGGTCGTACTGATCTGGTTCGCATGCTGTTGGCTGACCTTGCCCCTCATTCTCAAGCGACACCTGGAACGCGCGCAGTGACCGGCGGTTCTCCGGGCCGGCCGGGATCGAGGCTGACGGGTCGCAGCGCTTTGAAGGTGGTCTTGAGCAGGGAGTTGGCTCGTTCGCACACGCCGTGGACGCCTCGGATGACCTTGTTGTAGGCCTGCTGGGCCTTGGTCAGCTCGCCGTCCGCTGGCCTCTTGAGCGGATGGCGGGAGCCGTCTCCGACGTTTTGTACCCGAGGTCGACCAGGGTAGGCATGTCCAGCTCCGCCGCGAGGCGGTTGAGCACGTCGATCAGGCCGTGCCGACGGGCGCAGGTGGTGTCGTGCTCGCGGCCTGGGCGGACCGGCGAGACCCAGATCGGCCAGCCGTCCGGAGTGGAGATGACCTGCACGTTCCCGCCGTGATGCCGGTGCTTGCCCGACCATCACAGGTCCGCATCGCTGGGGCCGGGGGCCGCGACCCGGTCGGTGCGGACCACGGTGCCGTCGAGGTTGAGATGCGTCAGCCCGGCCGTCTTCGCCCGCTCCAGCGCGGTCTGCAGGTCCGGTGCCGCGGCGGCCAGTACGGTCAGTTTTTCGTGCAGGTACCGGTAGGCGGTGGAGGACGACAGGCCATTGTCCCGGGCGAGTTGGGCCAGGCGGGTGCCGTCCAGGAACCAGTGCAGGACGAGCACGGCCTGACGGAAGCAGCCCAGAGCGCGTCGCCCCCTGCGGGTGCCGATCACTGCACGGTGGTCGCGCAGCAGCCGGGCCAGGTGCTCGGCGGTGGACCGGCGGACATCGAGAACGGCGGTGTACGTGACTCCGGTCGACACGTGAGGCCCCTCGGTCGGATTTTTCTGTCGCAAGATCGTTCCTACCAGGGGCCTTACGGCTGCACGGACTTGACGGCGACAGGGGCACAGCACAGCTCGGCGATCACAACAAGTGACGACCTGGTTACCGGGAAGGGGTCAGTCGTCTACCGGCTCCGGATGCAGGGCGGCCGCCTTCACGGCCATCTCCAGCTCGTACCGGGACACCCCGGCGGCCTAGGCATGCGCGGTCACCGCGGCCTGGAGCCGTGTAGCTGCCTCGCGCCAGGGCGGCCGCGCCTCCTCCGTGTACGGTTCGGCTTGCGCTGCGCCGCGACGGCGGGCCGTGAGTCAAGCCGCGTCCCATTTGTGAGCGCGGCCGCCTTGCCACTCGACCATCTGCGGGTCGTCGATCAACGTCTCTGTATCCGGGAGACCGGCCCGGCGCAGGAACTCCACCAGGTCCCGGTCATTGTGGGCAAGCCCGAGGATCTTTCCGTACGCGGTAACCTGCCGGCCTCCAGTTGGAGACGGCCGGTGTACGACAATTGGAGCAGCGACCATGCCTCCAGGCTGCAGCAGTGTGTTGCTCACAGCACACCGAGCGCGGTGTCCGAACCCTCTCATCGCCTGGCCGGTAAGCTCGCCGGCCATGCCCATACCGAGACCCGCATAGGCCACCCCGCGCAGTGTGAGAGCCACCGCCGTCATGGCTGCCGTATTCAGCGACCACCTGGCAGCCGACACGCTCCGAGGTTGCGACGACAAGCCGCGCCTCCTGGCCTGGCTCACAGGAAACCTCCGCTGAGGGCAGGACGGATCGCGGTGGTGGCGGCTTCTTTCGGGCCCCACCTTGGCAAGGAGCCCCGTCTCCCGGACGGGGGGCTGGGCGCCGGGGCGGTGCTGCTGGTGCTCACCCACGACCACAAGTTCGACATCCCACTTCTGGAGCTTGCGTTGCGGACGCCCGAGTTCGCGTACGTTGGTGCCATGGGCTCGCGACGGACGCACGCGCAACGGATGCAGGCGCTCATCGAGCGCGGTATCCCCGCCGAGCAACTCGCACGCCTCGCGTCGCCGCTACGGCCGTCCGGTCCGTCTGGGCAAAAACCTCACCCAGCCCATGACCAGGATTCTCGCCGCCTGCGCCGCCTGCCGGCTGCTGGAGCACCTTCACCGGCCCGAATCGGGCTACCGGCCCGGACCGCAGGCCGGTCATGACCGGCGAGGGCGCCTGAGCAGTAGACGCGGCCCAGGCGTCCAGGCCGTTCGTACAGTGGCGTGCTCCACCTGGGCGCCATGAACCACGCCCGCTCCACGGTGTGTGGGTCGACGGCGGACGGGACGGGAGCTGGAGTGAGTGGCGGGGAGGCGACGGCCTGCGATCAGGCGTTCTCGAGAGCATGCACCAGCGGTCAGAGTAAAGTGAGGAGGTGGCGCTTGGCTATTCCTCCTATCGGATGCAGTGCCTGCGGGAGGCGCGGGCCGGCCGCAAGGAGCAAGGCATGATCCATTCAGCCGACATCCGTGAGTGGCGCAACCGGGACGTGATCGATCCCAAGGGACGCAAGATCGGAGCCCTGGAAGCGGTCTACGTGGACACCACCACCGACGCGCCGACCATGGCCACCGTCCGTACCGGACTGCCGACTCGGCACCGACTGGTCTTCGTGCCCCTCGACGAGGCAACGCTGGGTCCCGGGTACGTGAAGGTGGCGCACGGGAGAGGGCTGGTGAGGAAGGCGCCGTCCATGGGCATGGATGACGTCCTGCCGGTCGAGCGGGAAGAAGAGGTCTTCAAACACTACGAGAGGCCTTACGAGCGCGGTACTGGGCGCCGCCTCGCACGCCGCTGACCAGCCTCCATCGCAGGAGTGCCGAAGCCCGACCAAATCGCTGGTCACAGCGGGGGGCTCATCGCCCGCAGCAGAGGCTTGAGGATGTGCTCACCATGGCGCTTTTCCTGTTCCTGATCCTCGTGGCCATCGTCCTGGGAATCATCGGCGCAGTGGCGGAGGGGCTGTTCTACCTCCTGATCATCGGCATCGTGGTCTTCGTGGCAGACCTGGTCCTGTTCGGTATGCGCCGGTCCCGGCGCTCTCGTCGACACTTCGTCCGGTGATGCCACTACTGTCGGCGACCCAGTACGGGTGAGAAACGGCGACGCGAGCGAGCGCCGTCTGTCGTGGAACTCCCGCTGGACGAGGGCGGACACCAGCGCCTCTGTCCGGCCGTCGCATCAGTCGCCGACAGCAGTTGGCGCGGGCTCGGATCGAACCCCAGACGTCAGGTCCGTGGATGAGCTCTACGTCCGCCTTCCGTAGGGCCGCGACATGCCCGTTCCACGCTGCGGCCCGCCGGAGCACGGAGGTGCTCCGGTGACGCATGCGAACGCCCCCTTGAACATTGAGGGTTTCCTCGAAGTGCCGCAGTTCCTGAAGCGGTACGCCCGCCCCGGTGTCGAGGCGGGCGCCGCGTACGTCGCCGCGTCTGACCCCGCCGCCCGCCGTCGGGGTTGATCACAGTGGCCTACGGAACGTTTCCGGAGTATTCCTGCGGCCTCGCAATGCCTCAAATCATGCGGTTCGGTGACATCATGAGTAATGAATTCCGCGTCATGACGGTCGTCCGACCAGGCGACACCTGAGCCTCTTCCTGCCTGTCAGCACGGGAAGGCGGTGAGCACGTGAGCGACACCGAGCAGGAGCCCACTGCGTCCGAAGGAACAGAGGCGCAGACCACCCCCGAGGAGTCACCGGCCACGACTGAGGCCAGCCCTGCAGAGGGCGAAGAGCCGACCCCCGAGGCGGCGGAGACGCAAGCAGAAGAACCCGCCCCCGCCGTTGAGGAGACCGGGGCTGAAGAACCGGCCCCCGCCGGTGAGGAGACCGGGACCGAGGAACCGGCCCCCACTGCGGCTGAGGAGACCGGGGCTGAAGAACCTGCCACAGAGGAGTAGGAGAAATGCTGTGCGCGACGGTCGTCGCGCACAGCCACGACGGCAGTCTCGAATGCAGGCTCGGAACGCCCTTCAAGCGGACTCGTCGGCATCCGGCTCGCTGCCCCGTACGCATCGGCCACGCATCCCGCCGCGCGAGGGGCAGAAGTCCGGATGCCTGCAGCACCGCCGGTGCCACCGCGGACGGGTCTCCGCTGGCCACCCACCGGAAGCGGGCCACCATCATCATGTCGTCGACGCTCTCCCGCACGAACCCGTCCACGATGCCAAGACCGTCCGGGCGTTCTTGCAGCACCACATCGCCCGGCTCCGCATCATCCGCGATCTGCTGACAGTCCGCCGAGTCGCGGCAACCCGAGAACTCGTACACCCAGTGGCCCATGCCTGCCATCCTGCCGGGAACACCGAGCACCCCACTGATCAGGCACGAAGGCGGTGGAGTGGATCCGCCCGAGGGGATCAGAGGCATTGCCGATCACACAAGTCCGCGGCCCGGGGGCCTGGAGCCGTCCGCGCAGCTGCAGCAACTCGTCGTCGTCCCCACGCGCAAGCACCTCTCCGAGCTGGACCGGCTGCGCCGCTCGCCGCGCGACATCTCCCTGCGGTTCGGCCAACTGCGGATCAGGCTGAACGACCACGATCGGATGGCTGAGCACACCGTCGCCAGGATGACCGGGCGGCAGCGGCGTATCTGCGGGCACTTCGGTAGGCAGCCCGTCCCCATGGACTGGTACTTTCCGACTGACCAGGCCACCATCATGGGTCGGGAGCCGGCAACCAGGTGACTTCTTCAGGCACGTCAACGGCTGTGGCACGGCGAGCGCTTGGCGCGGTCTTGGCAGCCGAGGCGGTGTCGGTCGCGGGAAACCGGATCGCCCTGATCGCGATTCCCTGGTTCGTGCTGGAGACCACCGGTGATCCCGCACGGGCCGGGCTGAGCGGGGTCGCCTACTTCGTTCCCGTGGTGCTGGCCGGGCTCTTCGGCGGCCCTCTGGTGGACCGCATGGGGTTCATCCGCAGCAGTGTCCTTGCCGACCTGGCCAGCGGCGTGACAGTGGCCGCGATCCCGGTCCTGTACATGCTGGGCCACCTGCCGTTCTGGCTGTTGCTGGTCCTCACGTTCGCCGGCTCGATGCTCGACGTTCCAGGCACGACAGCCCGCCGCTCCCTCGTGCCCGACCTGGCCGAAGCCGGCGGTATGCGGCTGGAACGGGCGATGAGCGCGCACGAGACAGTGATGCGTGTCGCCCAGCTCACCGGCGGATTGCTCGGCGGCGTGCTCGTCGCAGCTCTCGGGTCAATCCTTGTGCTGTACATGGATGCGGCCAGCTTCCTGGTATCGGCCCTGATCGTGGGACTGGCTGTGCCCCGAGCATCGCCTCGCAAGGCTCCGCACCTGTCGAAAGGCACGTCACGGTACTTCGCGGAGCTCAGGGAAGGGCTGCGATTCATCCGCGAGGACACGTTGCTGCCCCGGATCCTCGTGGTGTTCATGTTCGCCAACATGGCCGACAACGCCCTGTTCACCGTGCTGCTGCCAACCCTGGCCAAGCAGGTGCTCGACAACCCGCTCGCCCTGGGGCTTTCGGTCGCCGCCTTCGGCGCCGGCGCCCTGACGGGCGCGATCCTGTTCGGCGCAATTGGGCACCGGTTCCCCCGGCACGTAATCCTGACCGCCGCGTTGCTGATTTCCGGAGCCCCGAAGTTCTTCGTCATCGCCGCGATGCCCGGAACTCCCACGCTTGTCGTCACCATGGCTCTCGCCGGCATCGCTGCTGGACCAGTGAACCCGCTGTTGACCGCTGTCCAGTTCAGCCGTATTCCCTCGGAGCTCCGGGGACGCGTGTCCGGCGCGATCATGGCCGCGGTTGTGGCCGCGGTGCCGCTGGGTATTTTCGGCGCCGGCGTGCTGGTCGCCATGACCAGCCTCACCACGGCACTGCTCGTGATCGCGGCTGGTTATCTCCTGGTCAGCCTCTATCCCGCATTGCATCCCGCGTGGCGAGCCGCCACCCCATGACCAGATCGGCGGTGGCCGGGCCGCCGCCGGCCGCCGCCTCGCAGGCGGCGGCCACCGAGACTGGGCCGCTAACCGCCTCGCCAGCACCCGAGCCCGAACCGAGGAACCAGTCAAGGCCAGCTGACATAGGGCCGAATGACCGCCTGCAGGTCCGGCGGAACAGGGCAGGAACGCGTCGCCTGTGCTCTGCGAGCTCTACCATCGTCCACGTCAGGGGCCTCCCCCTGAGTGGTGGACACGCTGATACTGGATCTGTTTGATCCGGAGGAAGCGAGAAGACCGCCGATGGCGATGAAGGACTACTCGGACGGGCGCTGTCACGTTGGCTGGCTCGTGGGATGATCTTCGGGTTGATCACGTTGGGGGGAGCCGTCCGTGGTGGGTATACCGCCGTCGTACAAGGGGCACCGATACCCGGTCGAGGTCATCTCGCACTGTGTGTGGCTGTACTTCCGGTTCCCGCTCAGTTTCCGTGAGGTTGAGGAGCTGATGCTCCAGCGTGGTGTCGCCGTCTCCCACGAAACGGTCCGGCGGTGGTGCGCCAAGTTCGGGCAGGACTACGCCAACGCGCTGCGCCGCCGTCGGCCCCGCCCCAGGGACAAGTGGCATCTGGACGAGGTCTTCATCAAGATCAACGGTGAGCAGAAGTACCTGTGGCGGGCGGTCGACCAGGACGGCGATGTCCTGGACATCCTCGTGCAGGACCGCCGGGACAAGGCCGCGGCCAGGCGCTTCTTCCGTACACTCCTCAAGAAGACCGGTGCCGTGCCCCGGGTGATCGTCACGGACAAGCTCCGCTCCTACGGCGCGGCTCACCGCGAGGTCATGCCCTCGGTGGAGCATCGCTCGCACAAGGGCCTGAACAGCCGGGCGGAGAACAGTCACCAGCCCACCCGGCAGCGTGAACGTGCGATGAAGGGCTTCCGTTCTGCCGGCGGGGTGCAGCGGTTCCTGTCCGCGTTCAGTGGCATATCACCCCACTTCCGGCCCCGACGCCACCTGATGACCGCACACGACTATCGAGCCGAGATGACCATCCGCTTCGCCATCTGGGAGCACATCACCGGCGCCACCGGCCAGCCCAACACGGCCTGAACACGGCTCACGAACCCGCCCCACCAAACCCCGACACACCGTCAGATGTACGCGCGCCCAACAACGTGACAGCGCCAGCCACACGCAGTGGGAGATCACCTCGACCGGGTACCGGTGCCCCTTGTACGACGGCGACGCGCTCCCCACCGACGATCCCCTCCACCATGATCAACCCGAGGATCCTCCCACGCCATCCGCCAACGTGACAGTGCCTACGGACGGGTTCTTCACTCACGAGCGTCATTGCGCCCGGCCTACGCGAAGGGCCACGTCAGCGGTAGGCGCGGGACCGAAAAGATGGGTGACAGCATGTATGGAATCGTCGATCACGGTCGACAAGACTTGCTCCGAAAACGGCTCCCCGGTCCGAGGGAGGTCGACGCTGTGCCGAAAGCACCGACCGGGGCAAGGGGGAGATGGGGCGTGTCGCTGTTCTGGCGGATGTTCCTGTCGAACGCCGCAGTGCTCATGCTCGCAACCGGGCTGCTCGTAGGCCCGTGGGTCACGGTGTCCAGCCCGGTTCTCATGCACGAGACGCTTGTGCTGGGCGGAGGCCTGATCGCGATGCTGGTGGCCAACGCTCTGCTGTTTCGCATTGGCCTCGCTCCTCTGAAGCGTCTGACCAAAGCGATGGCGGATGCGAATCTGTTGGAGCCCGGTCAGCGCACCCGGGTCACGGGAGGCGGCGAACTGACGGAGCTGACGGAGACGTTCAACGTCATGCTCAGCCGGCTGGAGACCGAGCGGGCCGAGAGCAGCTGCAGAGCCCTGTCGGCGCAGGAGTCCGAGCGCCGACGGGTCGCCCGCGAGCTGCATGACGAGGTCGGCCAAACCTTGACCGCCGTCATCCTGCAGTTCAAGAGCCTCGCCGACCGCGTTCCGAGGGCCCTGCACGAGGAAGTCATCACCGCGCAGGAGGCAGTACGGAGCAGTCTGGACGAAGTGCGGCGCATCGCCCGCAGACTGCGGCCGGGCGTGCTCGAGGACCTCGGCCTGCCCAGCGCCCTCAGGGCCCTCGTGACGGAATTCTCCGCGCCCGGCGTCACCGTCAGCCACCGGGTGGACGGCTCCCTGACAGCGCTGGGAGCGGAGGCCGAGCTCGTGCTGTACCGCGTGGCCCAGGAAGCCACGACAAACGCGGCCCGCCACTCCGGGGCGAGCAGGATCGATCTCAAACTGCGTGCGGCCGGTGCGCGGGCCGTGGAACTGACGGTCAGCGACAACGGCAAGGGCTTCCACCGGGCAACGGAGGGGGCAGGACTGCAAGGCATGCGCGAACGCGCCCTTCTCCTCGGCGCGACGCTCACCCTCGGCTCCCACGGTTCTGGCGGCACCACCGTACGGCTGCGAGTCCCGCTACCGACGGGCGGAGCCATATGAACACCCCTGTACGCATCCTCCTGGCCGACGACCATGCCCTCGTACGACGGGGCGTACGCCTCGTCCTCGAGTCGGAACCGGACCTGACCGTGGTCGGCGAGGCCGACGACGGCGCCCACGCGATCGAGCTGGCCCGGGACGTGGACGCCGACCTCGTCGTCCTCGATGTCACGATGCCGCGTATGACCGGGCTCCAGGCCGCCCGTGCCCTGGCGAAGTCCCGGCCTGACCTCAGGATCCTGTTCCTGACGATGCACGACAGCGAGCAGTACTTCTTCGAGGCGCTGAAGGTGGGCGCCTGCGGATACGTCCTGAAGTCGGTGGCCGACCGGGACCTGGTGGACGCCTGCCGGGCGGCGATGCGTGACGAGCCGTTCCTCTACCCGGGCACGGAGACCGCGCTGATCCGCCACTACCTGGACCTGGTCCGGCGCGGCAAGGGCCTGCCGAGGAAGCCGATCACCGAGCGCGAGGAGGAGATCCTCAAACTCGTCGCCGAGGGCCGCTCATCGAGGGAGATCGCCGAGCTGCTGGTGATCAGCGTCAAGACCGTCGACCGCCATCGCGCCAACCTGCTGCAGAAACTGGGCATGCGCGACCGGGTCGAGCTCACCCGCTACGCCATCAGGACCGGCCTCATCGAGCCATAGCCGGCGTCGGGTGCCGCCGCCTCCCAGACCTCGCTGGCCCAACCGTTGTCTTCCAATGGGCCGGCGTCGGTCCGGTGCCCCATGCACCGGATCTCGTACCACCATGCACTGATACATGTACAAGGGGAAAACGTGAAAAGCCACATACCGGCGCTCCCCCCAGGGCGTCGCGGACGGTCAAGACTCGACCGGTCCAGAGGTCTGCGCGGCACCGCGGTCGGCGTCGCCCTGCTGATGTCCGTCTCCATGATCTACGGGGCGGAAGCCGCTACCGCCGCCCCGGCCGCCCAGGCGCAACAGAAGCCGGCCGCACAGCCGGTCACCGCCGCGGCCGACATCACCTCGGCGCGCGTGGCGGCCCGCCTGTCCGGGCAGCGAGTGGAGGCGCTTTCCGAGCGGACCGAGACGTCGACCACCTGGGCCAACAAGGACGGCTCACTGACCACCGAACTGTCCGCCGGACCGGTCCGCTTCCAGGACCCGGCCACGGATGACTGGCGCGACATCGACGTCGAACTCGCTGCGCAGCAGGACGGCTCGGTTGCCGCCAAGGCCCACCCGCAGGGCCTGACCCTCGCCGGCAAAACCGGCACGCCCGCACGATCCATGCGAGCGGCCCAGTCCGCCCCGGCCACCGACCTGGTCACCCTCGGCCAGGGAGACGAGCAGATCACCCTCCAGTGGCGGGGCGGCCTGCCCGCACCGCAGCTCGACGGCACCCGCGCCACCTACGCGAACGCGGTCCCCGGCGCCGACGTCTTGGTCGAGGCCACCCGTACGGGCTTCGAGCAGTTCGTCGAGATCAAGGAGAAGCCCGCCGACGGCTTCTCCTACACCCTGCCGCTGCGGACCAAGGGGCTGAAGGTCGAACAGCAGGCCGACGGCAGTGTGCTTTTCACCGACAAGAAGTCCAAGAAGACCGCGGTCATGCCCACCCCGGTCATGTGGGACGCGACGGTCGACCCGGTCTCCGGCGAGCACACGCGCCGGGTCAAGGTCGCCATGAAGGTCGTCAGGACCAAGGGCGGCGTCGACCTCGGCATAACCCCGGACGCGGGATTCCTCGCCGATCCGGCGACGACGTACCCGGTGACGGTGGACCCGTCCACCTCGTCCCTGTCGAACGTCTTCGACACCTACGTCCAGCAGGGTGAGACGGTCGACTGGTCCAGCGACGTCGAACTGGACCTGGGTAACCCGGGCACCAAGAACGCCGACGGCACGTACCGCACCGCACGTTCCTTCATCACCTGGAACACCGCCCCGATCGCCGACGCGCTGGTGATGGACGCGAAGCTGTCGCTGTGGAACTTCCACTCCGGCAACTACACCGGTACATCGTGCCCCTTGCAGCCGTGGGAGGTGTGGTCCACCGGCGCCCCGTCCACGTCTTCGCGCTGGGCCGCGCCCAACCAGCCGGCGTGGATCGCGAAGAAGGCCACGTCCTCGGAGACGAGGGGCAATTCCTCCTGCACCACGCAGCCGGACGGCTGGATCAACGCCAATGTGACGACGATGGTGCAGGAATGGACGTCGGCCAAGGCGACCAAGTCGCACATGGGTCTGCGCGCCTCTGACGAGACCATCACGGGGCAGTGGAAGCGGGTCAACTCCGCCAACGCCGCGTCCAACCCGCCGAAGCTTGTGGTGACCTACAACTACCGGCCGCGCACGGGTACGAAGCAGGAGGCGGGTCCGCCGTACTTCTCCTATTCCGGCGCCTATGTGGTCAACACTGTGACGCCCACGTTGCGTGACACGTTCGTCGACCCCAACGGTGACAAAATCCAGGGCTCTTACCAGATCTTCGACTCCGCCACCGACACCCAGGTCGGTGCCGTGCTGCGGTCGGCGTTCGTGCCGTCTGGGAAGCCCGCTCCGGTCGTCGTGCCAGCCGGTGTGCTGACCAGCGGCAAGACGTACAAGTTCCGCAGCACCCCGTACGACGGCACCCACTACAACCTGGGCTGGTCGGAGTGGAAGACCTTCACGGTCGACACCACGGCCCCGTCAGCACCTACCGGCATCACGTCGACGCACTACCCGTCGAACGCGTGGGTCAAGGGCGCCGGCCAGGCCGGCACCTTCACCGTCACCCCGAACGGCACCGACCACAACTGGCTGGAGTGGTCACTCGACGGCGTGACCTGGACCAAGGTCGCCACCGCCGGCTCCACCGCCGCCAAGGCCATCAGCGTCACCCCGCCGAAGGACGGCACCCACACCCTCCAGGTCCGGCAGGTCGACAAGGCCGACAACAAGTCCGAGCCCATCGACTACACCTTCCACGCCGGGCCGGGCGGTTTCATCCAGCCCTCCGAAGGCGAGCGCACCGCACGCCGGCTGCCGCTGGCAGCGGAAGCCGACGCGGGCAAATACAACTCCGTCTCCTTCTCCTGGCGGCGCTCGGAAGCCGATCTGTGGGTGAAGATCCCCGCAGGTGACGTGACATCCGGCGGTACGCCACTGTCTGCGTGGCCGGTGCCGATGAGCAGTGGCAAGAACGCCACGCTGGTCTGGAACGCCACGAGCACGGTCGACCCGGACGGCACGGTTCAGATCAAGGCCGACTTCACCGGACCGGGCAGTGCCTCCGGCAGCACGGAGCCGCTGACGGTCGTCGTCGACCGCAACGCCGGCGGTGCCGCCACCCAGGGAGTGGGGCCGGGATCGGTGAACATGCTGACCGGCGACTTCGGCCTGTCGGCCACGGATGCCTCCGTCTTCGCCTTGTCCGTCACGCGTACGGCCTCGTCCCGTACGCCGGACAAGGGCGCCACCCAGGAGGGACAGGCGCCGATCTTCGGGAAGGAGTGGGTGTCGGGCACGACCGCCGAGATGACGGCGTCCGACTACTCCCACATCCGCAGGATCTCCGACACGGCCGTGGCCGTGGTCAACTCCGGCGGTGAGGAGACCCACTTCACCGCGAACGCGGCCAAAACAGGCTGGATTCCGGAGCCGGGTTCGGAGGACCTGACCCTCAAGGGCAGCGTGAGCGGCAGCTTTACGCTGTCCGACACCGAGGGCACGGTCACGCAGTTCACCAAGCCCGATCCGGCCGTGCCGACCTGGCAGGTCTCCAGCACGCTGCTGGACGGGCTGTCTAACTCCACGACCACGGTGATCTCGCAGAAGACCACCTACAACGGCAAGGACGTCGCCCGGCCCAAGTGGGTCATCTCGTCGACGTCGGCCGCGACGGCTGCCGCGTGCACCGCAGATCCGGCCACCAAGGGCTGCCGGGTCCTGGAGTACCTGTACCCGCTGACCACCACCGCCACGGACACCGAGTTCGGTGATGTGGTGGGCCGGGTCAAGTCCATCCGCCTGTGGGCCACCGAGCCGGGGGCCGCAAGCTCCAAGGTCCTTGCGATCGCGTCGTACGCGTACGACTCTCAGGGGCGGCTTCGCGAGACCTGGAACCCGCGTATCTCCCCTGTGCTCAAGACGCAGTACGAATACGACAGCGCGGGCCGCGTCATCAAGCTCACCCCGCCCGGCGAACTGCCCTGGACCTTCACCTACGGCAAGGCGGGCAACGCCCCCACCGCCAGTGACGGCATGCTGCTCAAGGCCACCCGCGCGGGGCTGAAGCAGGGCACCGCCGATGTCGAGGAGGGCACGGCCGCCACCAGCATTGTCTACAACGTGCCGCTCACCGGCACCGCCGCCCCGAACAAGATGGGCGCGTCGGATGTGAAGGCATGGGGCCAGCTCGACGCGCCGACAGACGCGACCGCGGTCTTCCCGGCCGACGCCGTGCCGTCGTCGCACTCCGGCGGCTCGCTGACCGCGGCCGCCTACAAGCGGGCCGAGGTGCACTACCTGGGTGTATCCGGCCGTGAGGTCAACTCCGCTACCCCCGGCGGTCATACCTCCACCACCGAATACGACCGCTTCGGCAGCGCCGTCCGCGAGCTTTCAGCCGCCAACCGCGCCGTCGCCCTCGGACTGACCGCCGACGACAAGGCCACCCAGGCCGACCTCGGCATCACTCAGCTCACCAGCGCCGAGCGCGGCGACCTGCTGGCGACCCGCTCCGTCTACAACGAGAACGGAACCCGCATACTGGAGGATTTCGGCCCGCTGCGAAGGATCGATCTCACGGCCGATCTCAAGCAGGGCACCACCACGCTGGTCTCGGCGGGCACCTCGGTCACGGCCCGTACGTGGACGGTCAACGAGTACGACGCGGGCCGGCCCACGGACGGCACCGCCACGGTCAAGGACCAGATCACCAAGGTCACCGTCGGCGCCCAGGTGCGCGAACACCCCTCCGTCCAGGGCGAGACCCGCGTCGATCAGACCGTTTACGACTGGGTCAAGGGCCTGCCGACCAAGACGATCAAGGACCCCGGCGGTCTGGCGATCACCGAGACCACGGAGTACGACAACCAAGGCCGTACCGTCAAGCAGCTCCTGCCCGGCGCGACGGGCACGGACGCGGGGACACGCGTGACCACGTACTGGTCCGCGACCGGGACCGGCGCCTGCGCCGGGCGCCCGGAGTGGGCCGATCTGGTCTGCTCGGTCGGACCCGCCGGTGCGATCACCGGTGGCGGCTCCAACCCGACGGGACTGCCGACCACCACCACCGAGTACGGTTGGTGGGGCAACGCGGTCAAGGTCACCGAGACCGCCAATGGCGTCACCCGTACGACGGCCACGACGTACGACGCCGCGGGCCGGTCGATCAAGACCGCCGTCACCGGCGGGCTCGGCCAGGCTGTACCGGAGGCCACCACGGAGTACGACCCGGACAACGGCAAGGTGGCCAAGACCACCTCGCTCACCGGCGGCACGATAACCAAGGCGTACGACAAGCTCGGTCGCCAGATCGCGTACACCGACGCCGACGGCGGCAAGACCACGACCGAGCACGACCTGCTCGACCGGCCGGTCAAGTCGACGGACACGGTGCCATCGACGGTCACGTACACCTACGACGCGGCCATCGAGCCGCGAGGTCTGGCCACCAAGACCGCCGACTCGATCGCGGGCACCTTCCAGGCCACCTATGACGCGGCCGGAGCCGTGGTGTCCGAGAAGCTGCCCGGCGGCTACACAGTCAAGCAGACGAACGACCCCACGGGCTCCGCCGCCGACCGTACGTACACCCGTGACAGTGACGGCACCATCGTCTACTCGGACACGGTGACCGAGTCCATCCACAGCCAGGTCACCAGCCATGCCGGCTGGTCTGACCAGAACTACGGCTACGACGCCACGGGCCGCCTCACCACGGTCGAGGACACCACCGAGACGGTCTGCACGCGCCGCAGTTACGCCTTCGACGCACGCAGCAACCGCAAGTCCCTGACCACGGCGACAGCCACGCCCGGCACCGACTGCCTCACAACCGGAGGCACCTCCGCCAACTCCACGTACGACAGCGGCGATCGGCTGGTGAACTCCGGATACACTTACGACGCGTTCGGCCGTACGACCGCCCTGCCGGGCAGCACCATGGGCTACTACGCCAACGACCTGGCGTACCAGCAGATCTCCGACGGAAAGCGCCAGACCTGGCAGCTTGACGCGGCCCTGCGGTTCCGCTCGTGGAAGGTGGAAACGGGCAGCGGCTCGACGTGGACGCAGACCGCGTCCAAGCTCAACCACTACGCCGGCGACGGCGACAACCCGCGCTGGGTCGTGGAGGACACCGCCACGGGGGCGCTGACCCGTAACGTCGTCGGGGCCTCCGGCGACCTTGCGGCGACCACCACCAAGACCGGTGACACGGTGCTGCAGTTCACCACCATCCACGGCGATGTGGCGCTCCAGCTCCCGCTGGACACGGGCAAGGCCCCGGTGGCACTGGACTCGGACGAGTACGGCAACCCGCGCCCGAGTCAAGAGCCGACACGCTACAACTGGCTCGGTGCCAAGCAGCGCTCCAGCGAAACCCTCACCGGACTTACCCTCATGGGCGTCCGCCTCTACAACCCCACCACCGGCCGCTTCCTCTCCATCGACCCCGTCCCCGGCGGCGGCGCCAACGCCTACGCCTACCCGGGCGACCCGATCAACAAGTACGATCTCGACGGCCGGGTCGTCCTGGCGAAGTACAACAAGACCTCCAGAAGCTGCTCGGTCTGGTACGGCAGGTGCGTCATCAAGATGAGCAGGCTGAAGGCTTGGCAGGCCTCGTATCAGTTGAACGCCGGCGCGACCGCGTGGGCCGCCGCAGCGTTCATTCTCGGAGTAATACCCGGTGGTGGAATCATAGGGGCCATTGTCGGCATCCTCGCCGGAGTGATCGTCTGGGTGGCGTCCAACATTCAGCGGGTGCTGAGTTCATGGCCGAATCGCGGCGTTAAAATCACCGCGTACGCCTACGGGAAAATTTCCATAACGCATCAGTAGCTTCACGCGCCACCTGATGGCCGGTCGGAGGTCTGATCTCTTCAGACCTCCGACCGGCCGACCAGGGGCGGGACCACCGCGTGAAACCTGTCCGAGCCCTGGAAAATAGAGAAGTCGAATGCCTACGATAATTTATGTCCTCCCGTATCTCTTGGCAGCGGCCATGCTGGTCGTTGCGGCATTTCGCGAGCGGCGTGCCGGGAGTCGGTGGGCCGGAGTCGAAAACCGCGCATACGCCAAGATGTTGGTGATACCGGTAGGCGCCGCCGCGATCGGCGCAGTCATCGGATCGTCAATCGCTGTTGCCATGAACGACAACCCCCATATTGTCCTCATCGGACTCAATGTCAGTTGGGCGATTTTGGTTGCAGGGGCACTTGTGAGGCTCGTGAAGAAAGATCTCGGCCTTCTGGTGTGCACAGGGATCGGCGTCGTGGTCGCCGTTGTCTCCTTCTTTTTCGCACAAGGGCTCATGTGAGGGGAAGAAGTGACGTTCAGTAGGGTCGGGGACTGGCGCAGTGGCCTGTGAGCGACCGGGAATGGCACGCTTGCGATTGTCGAAGATCGCGAGCCGCTCATGGACGTAACTGTCGATCGTGGAAAACTTCCCGGCCGAGTTGCCCCAGCGGAAGTACGCCGACCAGCCCCGCAGCACCGGGTTGAGGTCGGCGACCACGGCCGCCAGCGGCCGTCCCACCTGGCGGCGATCGGTGGCCGCGCGGATCTTGTCCCGCAGCACCCCCATCGCCCGCTTGGACGGCCAGCGTTGCAGGTAGAACCTGCCGCGCCGACGCCACGACTCCACCTTGCGGTGGTGGAAGCGTCGGGTAGCGGGGACGCATTGCTGCGCCCCCGCCCCCTCAGAACCGGGCGTGCCGCTGGCATGCAAGGCGGGTCGGTAGCCGAAGGCTGTGCCGCCGCCGTTGAGCGCGGCCGCGATCTGCTCGATGTAGTCAACAAGAGTGCCGATCTCGAACTCCACGTCCCCCTCATCGCCCCATACCCCAATCTGCCCGTCTTGGGGATCGAGGAAGAAGCCGGACATGGAGCTCCTTCGGCAGTCGACCGATCCGGCGCGCGGGCTCCACCCTCAGCTCGCCGCTCTCCACCGGTGCCACAGGAGAGTGAGGCGGATACCGCACCGCTCGCGCATGGCGAGGAGTTGTCGTCGGCGGGCGGCGGTGAGGCGGTCCCCGACAGCACCCCAAGACGAGGAGCCGACCCACCGACGGTCATTCCGTTAGGAGTTCTAAGAAATCGATCACGAGCCAGCCGTGCCGTGGACGTCCCGTCAGGCTGATTTTGTACGTGCGTGCTGGGCAGCGCCGCTGATGCCCCGTACGACCGGTCATGGCGGGGAGAGCCCTGGCTGCCTGAAGCGCTCGGGGGACGGCATGATTGGCTCATGCCAAAGGGGCGGGTAATCACAGTCGGCGGTTATGCCGCGCTCACACTGCTGTGCGCGGCAGCGGCAGCATGGACAGTGTTCACCGGCATCGCGCGGCTGAACCTGTTGGGGAACGCTGTGGAGGTTCGACTTGCAGAGTGCCACCGCGAGGGCGGAGCACGGAACACAACCCACACCGCATGCAGTGGCCCATCACAGAACACCACGAACGCGCGCACCATAAAGGTCAGGTACAACGGCCACCAGGGCGAGACCATCCGAGCTGCACAGAAGCCCTGGGGAAGCTACGAAGCGGTGGACACAGGCTTCGCTTCATGGGGGATCGCGGTATTGATGCCCGTTTTGCCGCTCGGGGCGACAGTGGCTGCGGGGGCCTTCGCCGTCAGAGAATTTCGCCGAGCGAGGCAACCAGCACAGTGAGGCTGCCCGGGGTAATGGCGGTGACGGGCAGTTCGAGCAGCACGCAGAACTGCTCCCACTGCTTGCAGTCGGCGGCGTACCTGTCGGACGTGTTCTTCGGCCGGAGGTTCTTCTCGTGCTGGGCGGATCGCTTCTCCAGCTCCTGGAGCTTGGCGAGCGCATCGGGGGCTGAACGCCTCGACGGTCCCCGCGACCGGACCGGCCGACGCCGACACCACCACGGTGGGCGTCACGACGCGTCGAACGTCGGTGCTCGTCTCGGTCTGCATCCATGATGCTTGTCCTGTTTCATTCGATCTTGCCGTCCCTCGATGCTGCGGCCTGTACGGATGTAACGGCTTGTGAGACGGATTCAGCCGTTGATTTCAGAGGGCGTTTGATCTAGGCAGATTGCCCTTTCTGCCCTGGTAGGTTCCTCGCCAGGTGGGGGTCGTCTCGTCCGTTATGCGCTTGGCGAGATTGTCGATCGACGCGACGTGGATCATGGCTTCGGAGCTGGCAGGGAGGGTCTCGTAGTCGCGGGCGAGACGCCGGTGCGTCATGATCCATTGGCAACGGCCCTGGTTGTTCACCTCATGGAACCCACTGCATGCCCAGCTTCCGCAGTGTGTCCTGCTGCTCCGCGGTGAGTTTGTCCCGTCTCGTTTTGGTGTTGGAGACCCATACGCCCAGTTTCACGATCACGGGTTTCGTCTCGCCGTTGACCGCGATCTCTTCGCTGTGGCCGCGCGGCACCGGCCGGTCCGGCCCTTCCCGCTCCACCCACTGTGCGAGGGCTGTCAGGCCGCGGTGGAATGCCTGCTGCGCCTTGCTCGGGCCCTTCGCCGGGCGGATGGCCGCAGGGGCGGGAGACGGGGCCTCAGTGGGCTGCACGCCCAGCGCGATCAGCCGCTTCTGCTGTTCGGTGGACAGCTGTGCCCAGTTGCCCTGTTGGGTCTGCCGCTTCAGCCACCGTCCGATGTCGTCGCCGTCCATCAGCACTCCGGGAGCGATGTCGGGCAGGTGGCCGCTTGGTTCGTCGGCGGCGAGGTCGGCGAGGACGCGGTAGTGGCGTTGCCAGTCCAGCGGCCATGGGCAGTTCCAGTCCGGGTCGATCTGCGTCAGCTGCGCCGCGCGTACGGCGGCCCGCTCGGGGTCTTTCCCGAGGCCGTCCTTCCGGCGGAGGTTGGCCATGTGCTGCCCGACGGGCACCAGGCCCTCGGCCTCGTTCTCGCCCCATACCGCGTCCTGCCGGGGTGCGAGGTGCCCGGTGGCCCGCCGGTAGGAGCGCAGCGCGGCGAGCTTGTTCTCCCAGGCTTCCTCGCCGGGCTCCCACACCATCCCGGCATCCGGCGCGTCCAACAGGGTCTTGCGCCGTGGCTCCAGCTCCCCGGCCCGCAGCGCTTTGCGCTGCTGGTGAACCCACCTCCCCAGCGGAAAATCCTTCGTCACGCCCACCGCCACTTCAACGTCGTAGGGGACGGCGTACAGGCCGGTGATCTCGTTCTCTTCGCGCCACCGTCGCAGGGCTTGGTAGCCGTCCAGCCACACCAGGGACTCCGGTCGGTAGACCCGGGTGCGTAGGAAGGCCGCGATGGTCGCTGTGTCCTTGGGAGAGGAGAAGTGGAGCAGGGCCGCGTCGGCGGCGGCGTGGGTGTCGTCCTGGTCCTGGTCCTTGCCGTCACCCTTGCCGCTGGCCCCGACGATCCGCCCGTTCTCGTCGCGTCGGACGTGGATCTTGCGTTGTCCGCTGGTGAGGGCGCGGGAGGCGAGCTGTTCAAGGAGTCGTTCATCGTGGCTGCGGAGGCCTTGGAGTACGGCTACTAGGGGGCGGAAGCTGGCGGAGGCGATCATGTCGGTCGGGTCCTCGCCGGGCTCCAGGAAGACCGGCACGATGATCCTGGCGACCTTGGTACTGCCGTCGCGGTTGAGTCGCAGTGCCCGGCCGATGTTCTGCACGATCTCGACCTGCGAGCCGCGGGTGTCGGCGAAGCAGACGGCTTCGACCCCGCGTTCGCCGGTGATGTCGACGCCTTCCCCGAGCACGCGACAGCTTGCGAGGAAGGCGCGGTGCACCCGGCGGCCGGCCGCGTCGATGCCGCCTGCGAACTGTCGCAGGACCTCGCGTCGCTCGCTGACGAGGTGGTCGCCGCACAGCCACGCGGACCAGACCCGGTCCGGGGGTACGTGGCGGCCGGTCTCCAGCTCGTAGAACTGCGCGTCGATCGACGACTTCGGGAGTCGGTCCGCGGCCGCCAGGTCGTCGTCGGAGGCGTCGTTGACGTACAGCTCTGCGGCGGTCTCCGGCAGCTTCTCCGCGAAGGCCGCGGCCTCCTCGACTTTCTGGTGGAAGGTCATGACGGTGCGCAGGTTCCACCTTGCCGCGTGCTCCAGGAGCGCGGTCTGCAGGAGCGCGAGGCGCCGGCCTCGCAGTGCTTCCTCCGACAGGCCGAGGGCCGGCGAGGGGTCGCGGATCTCCAGCACGTCGATTTCGAAGCCCGCGAGGATTCCCCGCTCGATTGCCTCGCTTAGCCCGAGCTCGGCGAGCCATGGCCCGTAGGTTTCGGAGTCCTGGCCCATCGACGCGAGTTCCAGCTCCTGGCCGTCCGCGCCCTTCTGTGGCCGGGGTGCCGCGAGGATGCGCGGGGTCGCGGTGAGGTACAGCCGGAAGTCCGCCGGGATCCGGGCGTTGTCGTGGATCGCTGCCCACGGTCGTCCAAGGTCACCAGCGGTGCCGTGCGCCTCATCCACGATCGCGAGGTCGAAGCCGTTCATCCGCTGTCCGTAGAGGCGCTCCCCGCCCGCCAGAGCGGCCTCCAGCGGCCCGCGAACCTTCCGCTGGCCGATCGGCGCTTCGGCGTCCTCACGGTCCACGAGGGAGGCGTACGTGGCGAATACGACGACCGGCCCGTGCCCGGCCCACAGGGCGAGCTGGATCGGGTTCGTGGTGCTGCTTACCCCGAGCTGCTCCAGAACCTCGTCCTTCTCCAGCGAGCACACCGCGACCATGGGGGAGCGGTGACCCACCAGGCGCCACGCCTCAGCGGTCTGCGCGAGCAGGTCCAGGGTCGGGACCATGACGAGGATCCGGCCGCCCGGGAAGCACTCCAGCGCGCTCGCGGCGCCCGTGATCGTCTTCCCTGATCCGGTCGCGGACACGATCGTGCCCCGCGCGCCCTGAGCGGGCACGGATGACCTTGCAGGGAATCCCACCCACTTCCGGAAACTCGACTTCTGATCGACCTGATGCTCCCGAAGCTGGATTCCGGGCATGAAGAAATCCTCTTCCGGCTCGTCTTATTATTTCTGTTGCAGTAAATTCTAGAATGATCGAAATGGTGGGACGGAATGATGCAGTTCATTCAGCAAGACGACTTTTGGGGTCGGTTGTGCCAGCATCTCCTGCGGGTCACCATCCTTCCTCGGATGGACCGATGACGGCCCATCCGAGGCGCTGCGAGAGGTGGTGAGCGCGCTCGTCCTCGCCCGGACGTACGTGGACGTACACGGTGTGCCCCACCGCTGGTTCGTATTCAGCAGTGGAGTTGAAGCAGGCCTGCACGCCTGTCCTCGCACCCTCAGGTCCCAGACCCAGCTCCGGTACCGCCGGCCAGGCAACCCCCATCCAGGCAAGCTGCCCCCACACCGCCTCTTCCAGCAACGACACCACTCCGACGAGTGCATCCCTGCCCACCCCCTCCTCCTGCTCGGCAGAGAGCCTCACGGGCAGCAGGCGCTCCAGCGCCAGAGCGTCCCTGGGCAGCTCTTCACCGTGAAAGAAGGAATCCCCCGACGAGTACGTAGCCTCAGGGAAGAGCTCATGCGCCCTCAGAACACTGTCGAAGCGGGCCAGTTCGGCATCCACATAGACCGAATCGTCACCAGACCCGCTGCATCGAACCAGAGCGAAAGCCCCCTGAACCGCCTCCGCAGCGTTGCGCGTCCGAAAAACGGGGTAAGCCACACTGCTTCCCATGCACGCACTTCCCGTCCAGATCGAAAAGACCAAAATACCAAGGCCTAACGGAGCACCTCAAGGGAAGGGGTGTCTCGTGTTTCCGCCAACGGTACATGCTGCATCAATCAGATGCACCCACTACACTGAAACCCGACACGAACGAGCAACCCCCTCCCCTCATAGCCAGCCAAGCCCGCGTAGCGGGCTTCAGGTCCTGGAGGCGCAGCCGGAAGGACCCGGGGTGGGGGAGCGCAGCGGACACACCCTCAGACGGTCACGAAGTGACCGTCAACTCCCTTACCAAAACAAGCCGGATTCCCGCACCTAACATCCCGCCAGACCGGGCCCCCGCGCAGCGAGGCCCACCGGCCCGCAACGCGGGCCGGCCCCCTCAACTCCAGGAGCGCAGCGGAGGGAGTTGGCCCGGCACAGCCGGGCACGCCACGCGAAGCGTGGCGCAGACTCCGTGAAACGGAGTCAACTCTGGTGCGAAGCACCAGAGTCCGCACCCGCGGAGCGGGTGCGCAACCACCATGCGAAGCACGGTGGTTCGCTTGCACATCGCGCAGCGATGTGGTACCCGCTC
>NZ_JBLVKW010000097.1:0-3623 GCF_048270745.1 Streptomyces sp. NPDC056231
GGCCGTAACCCGTGCGGGTTACGGCCTTCGGCCATTTCTGCGCCTCCTAACGGCGCCCCGGGGCGTACGCGCAGCCGGACGGTTCGGACCGTCGGTCTTAGCCGGGGCAGCGCAAAGGGCGCCGCCCGGAGACCTGCTCCGGGAGACGCCCTCGGCGTTCGGACCACTCAGTGGAAGAAGTGCCGGGTACCCGTGAAGTACATCGTCACGCCCGCCTTCCTCGCGGCCTCGACGACCAGCTCGTCACGGACCGAACCGCCGGGCTGGGCCACGGCCTTGATGCCGGCCGCGGTAAGGATCTCCAGGCCGTCCGGGAACGGGAAGAACGCGTCCGAGGCGGCGTACGCGCCGCGCGCCCGCTCCTCACCCGCCCGCTCGACGGCGAGCTTCGCGGAGTCGACGCGGTTGACCTGGCCCATGCCGACGCCGACCGAGGCGCCGCCCTTGGCGAGCAGGATCGCGTTGGACTTGACCGCGCGGCAGGCCTTCCACGCGAAGGCGAGCTCGGCGAGCTCGTCCTCGGAGAGTGCCTCACCGGTGGCGAGGGTCCAGTTGGCCGGGTTGTCGCCGTCGGCCTGGAGCCGGTCGGTGACCTGGAGCAGCGCGCCGCCGTCGATCGGCTTGAGCTCGACCGCGGAGCTCGGGGCGTCAGGGCAGCGCAGCACGCGGATGTTCTTCTTGCGGGCAAGCACCTCGACCGCGCCGTCCTCGTACGCCGGGGCGACGATGACCTCGGTGAAGATCTCCGCGACCTGCTCGGCCATGGCGACGGTCACCGGACGGTTGGTGGCGATGACCCCGCCGAACGCCGACAGCGGGTCGCAGGCGTGCGCGTTGCGGTGCGCCTCGGCGATGTCGTCGGCGATCGCGATGCCGCACGGGTTGGCGTGCTTGATGATCGCGACGCACGGCTCGGCGTGGTCGTACGCGGCACGGCGCGCGGCGTCCGTGTCCGTGTAGTTGTTGTACGACATCTCCTTGCCGTGCAGCTGCTCCGCCTCGGCCAGGCCGCCGGAGCCGGAGGTGTACAGGGCGGCGGGCTGGTGCGGGTTCTCGCCGTACCGCAGGACGTTGCTGCGCTCGTACGTCGTACCGAGGAAGTCGGGGAAGCCCGAGTCGTCGGCGGCGGCGTAGTCGTCCGCGAACCAGGAGGCGACGGCCACGTCGTACGCGGCGGTGTGCTGGAACGCCTCGGCGGCGAGCCGCTTGCGGGCAGCCAGGTCGAAGCCACCCGCCTTGACTGCGGCGAGGACGTCGGCGTACCGCTCGGGGCTGGTGACGACGGCCACGGACGGGTGGTTCTTGGCGGCGGCGCGGACCATCGACGGGCCGCCGATGTCGATCTGCTCCACGCACTCGTCGGCGGAGGCGCCGGAGGCGACGGTCTCCTTGAACGGGTACAGGTTGACGACGACGAGGTCGAAGGGCTCGACACCCAGCTCGGCGAGCTGCTCGCGGTGGGCGTCCAGGCGCAGGTCGGCGAGGATGCCGGCGTGGACGCGCGGGTGCAGCGTCTTCACGCGGCCGTCGAGGCACTCGGGGAAGCCGGTGAGCTCCTCGACCTTGGTGACCGGCACACCGGCAGCGGCGATCTTCCCGGCGGTCGAACCGGTGGAGACGAGCTCGACGCCCGCCTCGTGAAGACCGCGGGCGAGGTCTTCGAGCCCCGTCTTGTCGTAGACACTGACCAGGGCGCGACGGATGGGCTTATTCACCGACATGACCGAGATGAACCTTTCGTCCCTCAATGCGATAGCCGTTACGGGCGAGCCGCCCCACGACCTCGACGAGCAGCTTGCGCTCGACTTTCTTGATGCGTTCGTGGAGAGCGGCTTCGCCCTCCGGCGTGTCCTCTTCGGTCACCTCGACCACGCCCTGCGCGATGATCGGACCGGTGTCGACACCGTCGTCGACGAAGTGGACGGTGCACCCGGTGACCTTCGCGCCGTACGCGAGTGCGTCACGCACCCCGTGGGCACCGGGAAAGCTGGGGAGCAGGGCGGGGTGGGTGTTGACGAACCGGCCGCCGAACTCGGCGAGGAACCGCTTGCCCACGATCTTCATGAAACCCGCGGACACCACGAGGTCCGGGTGGTGCGCTGCGGTGGCCGCGGCGAGCGCCGCGTCCCACTCCTCGCGGGTGGCGTAGTCCTTGACCTTGCAGACGAAGATCGGCAGCCCCGCGCGCTCCGCCCGTTCCAGACCGACGATGTTGTCGCGGTCGGCTCCGACCGCGACGACCTGGGCACCGAAGCCCGCAGGGTCGTCATCGATCGCGTCGAGCAGGGCTTGGAGGTTCGTACCCGAGCCGGAGACCAGCACGACCAGGCGGGCCGGGGTGGCGGAGAGGGGCGGGGAGGCCACGGCTGGGCCCTTTCTCGCGTGGTGAAGCCTCGCGTGGTGAAACAGAGCGACGCTATTTGTACGGTCGTACGAAAGAATCGCCCCCCTCGACACGGGGAACCCTACGAAGGAGTCGACCGTCAGCAACGATACCGGCACATCGGGGGACCCCCACGGGACGGGGGTGAGGGGCCGGATCGAAGAGAGGAGAGGCCGGACGGAAGGCACGGGCCGCCGCAGCCGCGCTCCCCGCTTTCGGCCCCTGATGGCCGGGAGGTAGCGTCAGGGGACAGCGAACCGTCCGCAGGGCGGAAATGACGAGATGGGGAAGACGTTCACCACATGCCGGACCGACGCCGCCGCACCGCCTTCCGCCTCCCGCTGCCCGAGCGGTCCTCAGTGCTGCTGAGGGAACGCCGGCCCCCCACGGGCTCCTCCTCCCCGGACAAGGACGACAACCCGTTCGCCGCGCCGCCGGAGAACCGCCCCGACCAGCCGTGGCAGCCGCGCCACCCGTCGAACGGCGGGACCGGCGGAGAGGGCAACGGAAGCGGAAACGGCGACGGGGCACCCGGGGACGGCTCCTCCGGCGACCGCCCCGTCTGGGGCAGTCAGTGGAGCAGCCGGCAGCCGGGGCGCCAGAGCGGCGGCTTCGGCGGCCGTCCCGGCGGACCGAACGGCCCGGGCGGCCGGGGCGGACCCGAGAACAACCCCGGCGGACTGCGCTGGGACCCGACCGACCCCGCCCAGCGCCGGGCCCGCTACGCGCTGCTCTCCGGCATGTGGGCCTTCTTCTTCGCGATCTTCGATTTCCCGGAGATCGCCCTGCTGCTCGGCGCGCTGGCCGTGTACTGGTCGATCAGCTCACTGCGCGCCAAGCCCAGGAGCGCGGCAGCGGACGGCGCCGCCGGTGCTTCCGGTACGGGCTCCGCTCCGACGGGCGTCCCGGCCTCCGGACCCGGTGCACCGTATGCGCAGATCCAGGGCAGGCCGCAGACGACGGCAGCGGTCAGCGGGCTCGTCACGGCGCTGCTGGCGCTGTCGATCGTCGCGATGACGTTCACGGTGCAGCTGGTCTACCGCGACTACTACACCTGTGTGAACGACGCGCTCACCAAGTCCGGACAGCTGGCCTGCAACGATCTCCTGCCGAAGCCGCTGGAGCCGTTCTTCGGCGTCAAGAGCTAGCACTTTCCCCCGGCGCACCCGTCGGGCCCGCCGCCCGAGGGCGCGGGGGCCGCGGATACGGCGCCGAGAGGAGCGGGGCCCACTGGGGAAAC
>NZ_JBLVKW010000097.1:3633-25537 GCF_048270745.1 Streptomyces sp. NPDC056231
GGCCCCCAACCTATCCCCCCCCCCCCCGGGGGGGGCTTTTTTGCGGCCACACGCCCACCCCTTCCCCCCCCCCCCCCCCGCCGCCCGGCCCTCCGGAGGCCGGGCCGACGGCGTTTCCGGCTCCGTCAGGAGCGGGGCCCAGGAGGAATCCTCAACCGCTTGCCCGCGCCACGGATCGGTCGGCAGGAAGTCGTACGCGTCCCGGCCCGCGTGGTCCTCGTTGCGGAACCCGGAGGCGGGTGTGGGGGTGGGCACGGAAACAGGCGCGGTCGCGGACGGCTGTACGGAGCCCGCTCCAGCCGCAGCCCCGGTTCCGGGCTCCGGGCCGGCAGCCGCCTCGCCGTTGCCCCCCTCGCCGCCGGGCCCCCGCAGACGCCACGCCCTCAGCAGCAGCGCCCCCGGCACACCGAGCAGTGCCGTCCACGCCACCGCCACCGCCCCGGTCAGCCACCACACCGGGCCGAACTCCGCCAGCGCCCCGGTCCCCAGCGGACCGCCCGCCGCCGCGGCCAGCACCGCCGTGCAGGCGCCGCATCCCAGCGCGGCCAGGGCAGCCGTCAGCGCGGTCCCCCACAGGCCCCACGCCGGCTGCTCCCCCACACCACGGGCGGGCGCTGCCCTCCGTGCCGTGAACCAGGCGATCGCCACCCCGGCCGCGACCGGTACCGCCGCGGCCGCCCAGTTCGGAGCCGTTCCGGTTCCGTGGGCGGGGACCGCCGCCAGCAGCGGGAAGTTCGGCAGGGCCGGTCGCCCGGTGAAGGCGAGCGGGGTGACCGTGGACGCCGTACCGAGGGCGAATCCTGGCCCCATCCCGTACGCGGCACCCCACATGGCCGCGTTCGGCACGAGCACCAGCGCCAGCAGCAGGACCGCGGCCCGGCCCGCCCAGTCGCCGGACAGCCCGAGGAACGAGTCCCGAACCAGCTGCTCATGCCACACCAGGGCCACCGCGACCAGCAGCGCCCCGCCACCCAGCAGCACCGCCGTCCCGGCCACCGCCGACCGGAGCACCGCGTCCGCCCGCTCCACGAACCGCGACCGTGCCGGCGCCTCGCGCAGCCGCTCCGGCGCCCGGGCCGGCGGCGGCCCGATCGGGCGCCCGGCCGCCGCCCACACCCCGGCGGCTGCCCCACCCGCCACCACGGGAGCCATCGGGAACAGGAGCGAGCCCGGCTGCGCGAACATCGGCCCGCCCTTCGCATAAAGGGCGATCGCCGCTGCGACCAGCAGATATCCCGCCGTCACCAGGCAGAAGGCGCTCGCGCCCGACGGCGGAGTGCGCCCCTCGTCCGGCTCCATCACGTCGCGGGCGGCCCGGTGCACCAGCCACACCAGCACCCCGGTGAGCAACAACGGGACGATGCCGACGGGGGCGGGGGCACCGCCGAGGGTGTCGGTCCTGACGAGTGCCGCGCCGTGTGCCAGCAGCCAGATCCCGGCCGCCGCGTGGAGGGCCCCGCCGGGGCCTCCGTCAGCGGCCGGGGAACTGATCCACACCACCAGGGCGAGAACGGCGAGCGAGCCGAGTCCGAGCCCCGCGGCGAGCACCCCCCGCACAAAGGCGGATGCCAGTACGGCGGTCCTTCCCTGCTCTACCGAGAGCGATGGGGTGCGTTCGGTCTTGTGGATCACACCGCAATGCTCCCAACGACACGCACTTAATCCGTGTAACGGGCGATTAGCCGCTGTGTCGCCCAATATACGGTTATGCACCTTTCCATCCCGTGGCGGCCTGCCGGGGGGTCCTCATGACCCAGGGCGCCACCGACACGGCCTCCTTCCCTCTGCCCTCCCCGAAGGAACTGCGCCGACTGCGTGAGGCGAAGTCATTGAGTGAGGAGCAGGTCGCTGCGGCCGTCGGCGTCACCCCGGCCACGGTCCGGTCCTGGGAGGCGGGCCGCGCCAGCCCCCGGGGACGGAAGCGTGTGGCGTACGCGAAGCTGATCGGCACGGGCGGCACGGAGGCGCGGGGCACCTCGGAAAGCCCCCCTTCGGGCGCCCGCGGCAAGTCGGCCGGCCTGACGAAGCCGTCGTCGTCCCCGGCACCGGCAGCAGCAGGAACGTCAGCGGGAGCGGCGGAAACGGCGCAGACGGACGAGCCGTCGGCCGGCAACCGGCAGGGCGCCCCCGTACCCGCCATCACACCCGCCGAGGCATTCGATGCCCTGTACTCGAAGAACGCCGCCGCACTCTTCCGCCAGACGTTCCTGCTGACCGGGCGCCGGAACCTCTCCAGGGAGGCCGTCGAGCGGGCCTTCGAGCAGGCCTGGCAGCGCTGGCCCGAGGTCGCGGTGGACCGGGACCCCGCGGGCTGGGTACGGGCGGCCGCATACGAGTACGCGGTGTCGCCCTGGCACCAGCTGCGCCGGGCGCACCGCCACCCCGACCCGCCGCCCGCCGCCCCCGGCTCGGGCGCCCTGCTCGAGGCGCTGCTCGACCTGCCGCCGTCCTACCGTCGCACCCTGCTGCTCTACGACGGTGTCGGCCTGGACCTGCCGGAGACCGCCGCGGAGACGGAGGCAAGCACCCCGGCGACTGCGAGCCGGCTGAGGAACGCGCGTGCCGCGGTGGCCGAGCAGGTGCCCGAGCTGGCGGAAACCTCATGGCCCGCCGGGCAGTCGGCGCTGCTGCAGGAGCAACTGGGCGCGCTCGCCCTCACTCAGCCGGTGGCCGCGATGCCCACGGCCCATGCGATCCGTGACGGAAGCGAGCACAAGGCCAGACTCTGGACGCGGGCGGCCATTGCCCTGACGGCCCTGATCGCCGGGATCGCACTGATCACCATGGTGACGTCTCCGGCGCAGTACGGGAGTCCGCCCGCCGAGCGGGTCGGCGGCGTGCCGCCCCGCAGCGGTCCTCAGAGGCTGACCCCCCAGGACCTCACGCTGCAGAAGAAGCTCCGCGAAGAGCTCGTCCGTGGCCCGGCGCGGCTGGTACCGGACCTCAAGTGACTCCAGCGCGCGCCGGCCGGCGCACAGGAAACGGCGCGGGCCCGTACCCCGGGGAGGGGTACGGGCCCGCGCCGTCTGTGCGGAGGCAGTCCCGCGAAGAGGTGATCAGGCGCCGAGGATCTCGCGCGCCAGCTTGGCGGTCTCGGTCGGCGTCTTGCCGACCTTGACGCCGGCGGCCTCGAGGGCCTCCTTCTTCGCCTGGGCGGTGCCGGACGAGCCGGAGACGATGGCGCCCGCGTGGCCCATGGTCTTGCCCTCGGGGGCGGTGAAGCCCGCGACGTAACCGACGACCGGCTTGGTGACGTTCTTCGCGATGAAGTCCGCCGCACGCTCCTCGGCGTCGCCGCCGATCTCGCCGATCATGACGATCAGGTCGGTCTCGGGGTCGGCCTCGAACGCCGCGAGGGCGTCGATGTGCGTCGTACCGATGACCGGGTCGCCACCGATGCCGACGGCGGACGAGAAGCCGATGTCACGGAGCTCGTACATCATCTGGTAGGTCAGCGTGCCGGACTTCGACACGAGACCGATGCGGCCGGGCTTGGTGATGTCGCCCGGGATGATGCCGGCGTTGGACTGGCCGGGGGTGATCAGGCCGGGGCAGTTCGGGCCGATGATCCGGGTCTTGTTGCCCTTCGAACCGGCGTACGCCCAGAAGGCGGCCGAGTCGTGGACGGCGATGCCCTCGGTGATCACGACGGCGAGGGGGATCTCGGCGTCGATCGCCTCGACGACGGCGGCCTTCGCGAAGGCCGGCGGCACGAAGAGGACGGACACGTCGGCGCCGGTCTTCTCCATCGCCTCGGCGACGGAGCCGAAGACGGGTACCTCGGTGCCGTCGAAGTCGACGGTCGTGCCGGCCTTGCGCGGGTTCACGCCGCCGACGATGTTGGTGCCGTCGCCCAGCATGAGCTTGGTGTGCTTCATGCCGGTCGCACCGGTCATCCCCTGGACGATGACCTTGCTGTCCTTGGTGAGGAAGATAGCCATGGTGTTGGAGTCCCTCGTCCCTTACTTCGCAGCCGCGGCGAGCTCGGCGGCCTTGTCGGCCGCGCCGTCCATGGTGTCCACACGCTGCACCAGCGGGTGGTTGGCGTCGGAAAGGATCTTGCGACCCAGCTCCGCGTTGTTGCCGTCGAGGCGCACAACCAGCGGCTTGGTGACCTCTTCGCCCTTGCTCTTGAGCAGCGCCAGAGCCTGGACGATGCCGTTGGCGACCTCGTCGCAAGCGGTGATGCCACCGAAGACGTTGACGAAAACGGACTTGACGTCCGGGTCGCCGAGGATGATCTCCAGGCCGTTCGCCATGACCTCTGCGGAGGCGCCGCCACCGATGTCGAGGAAGTTGGCGGGCTTCACGTTGCCGTGGTTCTCACCGGCGTACGCGACGACGTCCAGGGTCGACATGACCAGACCGGCACCGTTGCCGATGATGCCGACCTCGCCGTCGAGCTTGACGTAGTTGAGGTTCTTGGCCTTGGCGGCAGCCTCGAGCGGGTTGGCTGCGTCCTTGTCCTCGAGGGCCTCGTGGCCGGGCTGACGGAAGTCGGCGTTCTCGTCGAGAGACACCTTGCCGTCCAGCGCCAGGACGTCGCCGGAGGCGACCTTGGCGAGCGGGTTGACCTCGACGAGGAGTGCGTCCTCGGCGACGAAGGTGTCCCACAGCGTCACCATGACCTCGGCGACCTTCTCGGCCACCTCGGCCGGGAACTTCGCCTGGGCGACGATCTCGCGGGCCTTCTCGATCGTGACACCGGTGTTGGAGTCGACCGGGACCTTCGCGAGGGCCTCGGGGGTCTTCTCCGCGACCTCCTCGATGTCCATGCCGCCCTGCACCGAGGCCATGGCCAGGAAGGTGCGGTTGGTGCGGTCGAGGAGGTACGAGACGTAGTACTCCTCAAGAATCTCCGGCGCGGTCTCGGCGATCATCACCTTGTGGACCGTGTGGCCCTTGATGTCCATGCCGAGAATGTCGGTCGCCCGGGCGACCGCCTCGTCGGGGGTGGCGGCCAGCTTGACGCCGCCGGCCTTGCCGCGGCCGCCGACCTTCACCTGCGCCTTGACGACAGACTTGCCGCCCAGCCGCTCGGTCGCCTCGCGGGCTGCCTCAGGCGTGTCAATGACTTCACCGGCCAGCACCGGTACACCGTGCTTGGCGAAGAGGTCCCTCGCCTGGTACTCGAACAGGTCCACGCGCGTCCGTCCCTTTTCAGTGGTCTCGCGGTTCGTTTTCAGCGTGGGCGTGCCGCGAGAGGCAACGTGACTGCTCGGTCACAAGGAAGGCGCACACGGTTACCGAGTACGCGGCATGTCCATCTCGCAGGTTATCCCCGAGCTCCGCATGACCCTAAATCGCAGATCGCACCTGGGCGGTGATTACGGTCACAGATCGCCCCGGCGGCCGGGTCGCAGTGGACGACGCGGCATGGGCCGCGCCGGTGGAGCGTGGGCGGTCGGTGCCCGGGCGGAGCCCACGGTCGGGACGCGGTGGTCCGGACACGGCGGGGATCCGCCCGACCGCGGGCCGGGTGCAGCACTCGGCGCTGCGAGGGGTCTCAGATCTCCCGGGCCGGATACTCCGGAGCGGTGAAGGCGGCCACCGCGTCGCTCGGACAGGCAGGAGCGATCGGGTCCGGTCCGCCGCTCCGTGCGCCGCGTGCTCGACGACCTTCCGGGGCCGACGCGAGTCCGTTGTTACTGATGGGTCTCCTTGTCCGGTACGGGCAGCGGCCTCTTCTCCAGTGCCGCCGCCATCACCTCCGGAAAGAGGTCCGGGGTGCACGCGAAGGCCGGTGCTCCGAGCGCGCCGAGCGCCGCCGCGTGCTCGCGGTCATAGGCGGGCGCGCCCTCGTCGGACAGGGCGAGCAGGGTCACGAACTGCACGCCGGACGCCTTCATCGCCGCCACCCGCTTCAGCATTTCGTTGCGGATGCCGCCTTCGTAGAGGTCGCTGATGAGAACCACGACGGTGTCGGCGGGCCGAGTGATCTGGGACTGGCAGTAGGCGAGCGCCCGGTTGATGTCCGTGCCGCCGCCGAGCTGGGTGCCGAAGAGTACGTCGACGGGGTCGTCGAGCTGCTCGGTGAGGTCGACCACAGCCGTGTCGAAGACGACGAGCCTGGTCCGCAACGTACGCATGGAGGCGAGCACCGCGCCGAAGACGGAGGCGTAGACGACGGAGGCGGCCATCGACCCCGACTGGTCGATGCAGAGGACGACGTCCTTCTTCACCGCCTGCGCGGCGCGTCCGTAGCCGATGAGCCGCTCGGGGACGACCGTGCCGGCCCCGTCCCCGCCAGGAAGCAGGAGATAGTTCTTGAGGTTGGCCCGGATGGTGCGGTCCCAGTCGATGTCGTGGTGCCGCGGCCGGCTGATCCTCGCCGAGCGGTCGAGTGCGCCGGTCAGCGTGGCCCGGGTGCGGGTGGCGAGCCGCTTCTCCAGGTCGTCGACCACCTTGCGTACGACGGCTCGTGCCGTCTCCTTCGTCGTCTCGGGCATCGCCTTGTTGAGCGAGAGGAGCGTTCCGACCAGGTGGACGTCCGCCTCGACGGCCTCCAGCATCTCCGGCTCCAGCAGCAGCGCGGAGAGACCGAGCCGGTCGATCGCGTCGCGCTGCATGACCTGGACGACGGAGCTGGGGAAGTACGTGCGGATGTCGCCGAGCCAGCGGGCGACGGACGGGGCGGAGGCCCCGAGTCCGGCCGAGCGCTCGGTGCCGCCGCGGCCGCCGGCCCTGCCCCCGCCGCCGTACAGCGCGTTCAGCGCACCGTCCATCGCGGCGTCCTGTCCGGTCAGGGTGCACCCGGTGGATTCGGCGCTGTCCGCGCCCAGCACCATGCGCCACCGCCGGAGCCGTTCGTCCTGCGCCGCGCCCCGCCCGGCGGCGCCCGGCCGCTCCGCGTCCGTGCCTGATTCCGTGACCGTCGTCATCCTGTTGCCCCCAGCGGTTCCATGGCGTTGTCGGCGCCCTCGGCGTCCAGTCCCAGCAGCAGTCGCAGCACCGGCACCACCGCGTCCGCCCGCGCCTCGTCGAGGCCGGGCGCGAAGCCGGGTACCGCCGTACCGGCGGCGGTCGCGGCCGGTGCCCCGGCGGCCGGACCGCGTCGTACGAGCTCGCCGAGCGTGCGCCGTACGCCTGCTTCGTACGCCGAGAAGGTGCGGCGCAGCAGCGGGAGCACATCGGTGAACGTGTCGGCGGGGACACCGGCCAGCCAGGCGTCGACCAGGCCGAGCAGCCGCTCGTCGTGGACAAGGAGCATGCCGCCCCCGTCGGCCCCGCCGACGAACCCCTCGATCCAGGCCGCCGCGTCGGCCGGGGGTGTGCCGGGCGAGAGGGCGAGGCCCATCAGCCGTGCCGCGTCGTCCTCTTCGAGCCGCCCGTCGTCGAGGAGCAGCCGCGTCGAGCGGCCGCGGATGACGCCCGCGACTGTGTCCCGGACAGCCAGCTTGTGCAGCACGGCGGCCCAGCGGTCACGGAGGCCGTCCGCCGGTACGGTTCCGGCGAGCAGCCCGATCGCGGTGTGGACGCCGTCCACCTTGCGGCGCAGTTCGGCGGCGCCGTCGGCGTCGAGCCCGGTGCAGGCGGGCGGCAGTCCGACGCAGATCCGCTCGGCGAGCCCGGCCGCGACCTCGCCGAGCGCCGCGGTGTCCGTGGACCGGACGTCCCCGTACCGCAGGGTGCGGGCGAGGGCGGGCAGGGCGTCGGCGAGGTGGCCGACGTCTGCGTCGAGCGCGGCGCGGTCGGCGAGGGCCCGCATCACCACGGGCAGTGCCTCGGGCAGTTCGGCGAGGAGACAGTGCTCGGCGAGCGCGGTGACCTCGGCGAGGGCGGTCGCCGATACGGCCTCCGATTCGGCCTTGGCGGTCGCGGCGGAGAGGACGGTGGTGCCCCAGACCCCGGCCTCCGCGACGCGTACGTGCAGCTCGGGCTCCCAGTGCAGCCGCCAGGTCTCCCGGAAGGTGCCGGTGCTCCCCCGCCCGGTGGCCGGTTCGCCCCAGCCGACGGCGAGGAGCCGCAGGCGGTGCAGCAGGCGGCTGCGGGACGCGTCGGTGTCCTTGCGGAGGTCGAGCTCCAACTCCCGTTCCTGGGACTCCGGTTTGATCCGCAGGGTGCGCTGGAGCCGGGTGAGGTCGCGCTGCAGCGGTACGGCCGGGGCGGTGTCCGGCACCTCGCCGAGCGTCTCGCCGACGATGAGCCGGTCCCGGACGAGCGCGAGCGGCACGTCGGAGCCCTCGCACATCACCGCCCGGATCGCGTCTGTCGTCTCGTCCAGTCCGGCGAGCGGGCGGCCGCGCATCGCCGCGAGGGTCCCGGCGAGCCGGACGGCCTCGATGACATGGGCGGAGGACACGAACCGGTCCTCGTCGCGAAGGAGTCCGGCGACCTTGGTCATCCACCGCTCGACGGGACGGTCGGGGGCGGCGAAAAGGTGTCCGTACCAGCCGGGCGAGTCGATGCCCGCCCCGTATCCGCTGTGCCGGGCGAGCCGGCGATGGGTCCAGGGCACCCATGTCAGCTCGGCCTTCACCTTGGGCAGTCCCTTGATGAGGGCCCGGTCGGCGGCGACGGTCGTCCGCGCGCCGAGCGCGGGCACGTGCCAGGCGCCGCAGACGACGGCGATGTCGTCCCCGAACTCCTTGCGCGCGGCCCGCAGCTGGATCCGCATGTATGCCTCGCGGACGGCGTCGCGGGGATGCCCGCCGTCCCCGTACACCTCACGCACCGCCGTCATCGCCTCGCCGAGCGCGGCGAACGGGGCACGAGGGTCGGCGAGTTCACCGTTCGGTGCGCGGTGTTCGACGATGTCCTCCCACCAGCGCTCCGGGTCGTCGTATCCGGCGGCTTCGGCAAGGGCGCCGATCGGGTCGACCGGTGGTGCGGCGACCGCGTCGGCCGGGGCGGCTTCCTCAGCTCCCCGCTCCTGGTCGTCGCTCCCGTCCGGAGAATCGGTCATGGCCAGGGAATGCGCCGCGGGCAGGTCGATGAAGCGGACCGGGACGTCGTGGCCCAGCGCCCAGCGGATCGCGACCCACTCGGGCGAGAACTCGGCCAGCGGCCAGAACGCCGCCCGCCCCGGATCGTCCACAGCGTGAGCGAGCAGCGCGACGGGTGGCCGCATCTGCTCGTCGGCGGCGAGCGGCAGGAGTGCGTCGCCCTCGGGCGGCCCCTCGATGAGGACCGCTTTCGGAAGAGCGGCCTCCAGCGTGGCACGGACCGCGCGGGCGGAGCCGGGCCCGTGGTGCCGGACCCCGAGCAGCAGCGGCCCGGCGGCAGGCGCGGCCCCGGTCATACGGAGACCTCGCGGCAGGCGCGGTAGAAGTCCTTCCAACCGTCCCGCTCCCGGACCACGGTCTCCAGGTACTCCTGCCAGACCACCCGGTCCGCCGCCGGATCCCGGACCACCGCGCCGAGAATGCCGGCCGCGACATCGCCGGGACGCAGCACTCCGTCGCCGAAGTGGGCCGCGAGCGCCAGGCCGTTGGTGACGACGGAGATCGCCTCGGCCGTGGACAGCGTGCCTGACGGGGACTTGAGCTTGGTGCGCCCGTCCGTCGTGATGCCGTCGCGCAGTTCACGGAAGACCGTGACCACTCGTCGGATCTCGGCCATGCCGTCGGGGGCGGACGGCAGGTCGAGCGAGCGCCCCATCTGGTCGACGCGCCGGGACACGATGTCGACCTCGGCGTCGGGCGTGGCGGGCAGCGGCAGCACGACCGTGTTGAACCGGCGGCGCAGGGCGCTGGACAGCTCGTTGACCCCGCGGTCGCGGTCGTTGGCGGTGGCGATGACGTTGAAACCGCGGACCGCCTGGACCTCCTGGCCCAGTTCGGGGACCGGGAGCGTCTTCTCCGACAGGATCGTGATGAGCGAGTCCTGCACATCGGCGGGGATACGGGTGAGCTCCTCGATCCGCGCGGTCATGCCCTCGGACATGGCACGCATCAGAGGGCTGGGCACCAGTGCGTCGCGGCTGGGGCCGTGCGCCAGCAGCTGCGCGTAGTTCCACCCGTAGCGGACGGCTTCCTCCGGGGTGCCCGCCGTGCCCTGGACGAGCAGCGTCGAGTCACCGCTGACGGCGGCCGCGAGGTGCTCGGAGACCCAGGTCTTGGCGGTGCCGGGAACGCCGAGGAGCAGCAGCGCCCGGTCGGTGGCAAGTGTGGTCACGGCGACCTCGACGAGACGGCGCGGCCCCACGTACTTGGGTGTGATCACCGTCCCGTCCGCCAGCACGCCGCCGAGGAGATAGGTGGCAACTGCCCACGGGGACAGCTTCCATCGGGCGGGACGCGGACGGTCGTCGGCTGCGGCGAGCGCCTTCAGCTCGTCGGCGAAAGCGTCCTCGGCATGCGGGCGCAGAGCTGCTGCGCCGACGCCTGCGGTGGTTTCGGACACGGTCATGGATCCCCCTCCAGATCGGTCGACCGGATGTGGTTCCCACCGTGCACCACGCCACTGACAATCGGCCCTGACCTGCGGTCAGGGCCGATTGTCAGTGGCTACGGGCGGGGCGTTCAGCCGGCCACCGGCGAGACCGCGACGCAGCCTCCGGCGGTGATGAGCCCCTCGCCATTGGCCTTCTTGATGACCTTGCCCTTGTACGTGATCGAGCAGGCGACGTCGGCCCCGTTCTCGTCCAGGGCGATCGGCATGACGGCGGGCGGCATGATGCCGCGCAGTGTGACGGTCTTCCGCCACGGCAGGGCCGGGGACTTGACCGTCTCGATCTCCGGATCCATGGCCTGGCCCCCGCCCGCGTGGAACTGGATCTCGTCGACGCTCGTACCGGTGACCTCGTAGGTGACTTCGTACGTCTCGTCCACGGCCTTGTCCACCTGATCGACGGCCTCGGAGCAGGCCCCGAGGCTCACGGCGAGTCCGAGGACGACGGCTGCGGAGACGGCAGTCCGGATGGTGCGGACGTCAGGGAAGTTGCGGATGTCGCGGACGATGTGGCTCATCGGTCGATACCCCGGATTCACAGGTCGGTACCTGCAGCGAATCGCAAAGGAAAAGTAAAGTCAAGCTGCTTGCGCGGCGACGAAATGGCAGGTCAGAGTGATTGTCAGTGGTGCGTTCTACCGTCGTTCCCATGCTGCTATCTCACGGGGGAGAACCCTTGCGCACCGCTGCTCCGGTGGCGCGCTGGACGGTGGAGCAGGTGCTGGCCCTCGCTCCTGACGAGTCATCACGCAGGGCGGGAGGCAAGCTCGGTTCGGCCGGGCCGTGGTCCGGTGCGGGCCGCGACGAGTCGGGCGCGGTGTGGGGTCTGTGCCAGGGGAGCGGAAGCACGCCGTACCGGACGGTGGTCGATACGACGGGCTCCGCGTACAAGTGCAGTTGCCCCAGCCGGAAGTTCCCGTGCAAGCACGCCCTGGGTCTGCTACTGCTCTGGGCGTCGGACGAGGCGGTGCTCGGGCCGGCGGAGGTGCCGGACTGGGCCGGGGAGTGGCTCGACGGCCGGCGCGGACGCGCGGCGGCGAAGGCGCAGCCGGAGGGAGGCGCGAGTGGCGCCGCGGCGTCTCCGGCCGACCCGGAGGCCGCCCGGCGGCGCGCCGAGCGGCGGGCCGGGCGGATCACCGGCGGTGCACAGGAGTTGGAGCAGCGGCTGCTGGACCTGGTGCGCGGAGGTCTGGCGGCGGCCGACCAGTCGGGGTACGGGCTGTGGGAGGAGACGGCGGCCCGCATGGTCGACGCACAGGCGCCGGGACTTGCGGGCCGGGTCCGTGAGTTGGGGGCGATCCCGGCGTCCGGCCCCGGCTGGCCGGCGCGGTTGCTGCAGGAGTGCGCGCTGCTGCATCTGCTGGACACCGCCTGGCTGGGCATCGACCGGCTGCCGGAGCCGCTGGCCGCGACGGTCCGTACGCGGGTGGGGCTGACATCCCCCGCCGACGGCCTTCCGGTCCGTGACCGGTGGCTGGTCCTCGCCCAGTACGACACCCCGGACGGCAGGATCGTCACGCGTCGGATCTGGCTGTACGGAAAGGACTCGGGCCGCACCGCGCTGCTGCTGTCCTTCGGAGCGGCCGGACGCTCCCCCGGGCAGGCCCTGCCGGTGGGCGTCACGCTCGACGCCGAACTCACGCCGTATCAGGGGGCCGGGCAGCTACGGGTGGAGCTGGGCGCGCAGTTCGGTGCGCCGGTGCCGTCCGGCACTCCCCCTCGGGGCTCCACGACCGCGGCCGCGGTCGCCGCATACGGGCACGCCTTGCGGGACGACCCCTGGCTGGAGTCCTGGCCGGCGACGCTGCGTGAGGTCATACCGGTGCCCTTGGGCGACGGCTGGCAACTGGCGGACGCCACAGGAGGTACGGCCCTGCCCGTCGTCCCGTCGGCGCTGTCCCGGCCGGGCCTGTGGAAGCTCGTCGCGCTGTCCGGCGGCGCGCCCGTCACGGTGTTCGGCGAATGCGGCCACCGCGGCTTCGACCCGCTCGCCGCCTGGGCCGATGGCTCCGACGGCGGTGCGGCCGAGACCGTACCGCTCATCTGATCCCTGGAGGAGGACCGATGCCCAGTACAACCACCCCATGGGAAGAACTCGTCACCTCGGCGTTGCTCGGCACCGATCGCCGACCGTCAACGGCGGGCGGCGATGGGGGGCCGGCCGCGCTCCTGAACGTGGCGGCGCTGCAGACCGTGCGGCACAGAGCCGGACTGCTGCCCGCGCCCGCGGCCGAGCGGCCGGGGACGGCGCCCGCCGATCCCCGGCCGCCCCTGCCGCCGGCCGCGCGGCGCAGACTCGCCCAGCTGCTCGCCGACCGGTCGGCGCCGGGCAGTGCGGGCGGCCGGCGCGGTGCGGCGCCGGATCTCACTGAGCTGATCCCGCAGTGGCTGGCCACAGCCGGTCTGCACGGCTACCGGGCTCCGGCGGCGCTGCTCCCGGCGCTGTTGGACGCGGCCCGCGCCCGTACCGACCTGCGGCCGCAGGCCCTGGCGTTCGCAGGTCCGCGCGGGATGTGGCTGGCCCGGCTGAACCCCGAGTGGAAGTTCGCGCTGCGCGGCTCGGCCGGCGGCGCGCCGCGCCCCGAGGTGACGGACCCGGAGACGGTGCGCAGGCTGTGGGAGGAGGGCTTGTTCGCCGAGCGTGTCGCCGTGCTCGGGGCGGTACGCGCGCATGATCCGGCGAGCGCGCTCGCGCTGCTGACCAGCACGTGGCCGACGGAGCGTGCCGAGGACCGGCTGATGTTCGTGGACTCGCTGCGTACCGGGCTGTCCGGTGCGGACGAACCGTTCCTGGAGCAGGCGCTCTCCGACCGCAGCCGCAATGTCCGCGCGACGGCCGCCGAGCTGCTGTCCGCGCTGCCGGAGTCGGCGCTGGCCGGGCGGATGGCGGCCCGTGCGGCGTCGTGTGTGAACCCGGACCTGACGGCCAGTTCCGCGTCCATCGCCGTGGAGGCACCGCATGAATGCGATGCGGAGATGCAGCGCGACGGCGTGGTCGCGACGCCGCCGTCCGGCCGGGGCGAACGGTCTTGGTGGCTGGGCCAGTTGGTGGAGTCGACCCCACTGTCCACCTGGCCGGCGCGGTTCGGCGGGCGTACGGCGCAGGAGATCGTCGCGCTGCCCGTCGCCGACGGCTGGGGTGAGGAACTGCACGCGGCGTGGTGCCGGGCCGCGGTGCGGCAGCGGGCCCCGGAGTGGGGCCGCGCGCTGCTGGGCGCCCCCTCTGTACCCCCGTCGAACGGCCCCGGCACGGCTTCGCTCGCCGAGCGCTCCAAACTCCTCGCCACACTGCCCGATGCCGAACGGGCCGCATGGGTGGCCGACTTCATTGCCGCGCACGGGCTGTCCGAGGCGTTCCAGCTCCTGGGGGTCTGCGCGATTCCCTGGGCGGAGCCGCTGGGCAGATCGGTCGTCGATGCACTCGACATCGCCCGCGACGCGGGGAGTTACCCATGGAGCTTCAGCGGCGTGATGGGCCTCGCCGAGCGTTGCCTGAACCCGGCGGAGGCGGACCGCCTGGAGGTCCTCACCGCGACACCGGACGAGCCGGAGGGCGCGTCGCCGGGAGCCGCCGGCTACTGGTCGGAGGCGTTCCGGCGTCTGGTCTCCACCCTGCGACTGCGCGCGGTGATGGAGGTGGAGCTGATGCCGGACGCCCCCTAGGGGGCGCGATGGCGCCGACGGCGGTGGCGCGGCCCGCGCCGTGCTGTGTCCTCAATCTCCCCATGGTCTCCAGGGCATGGGCCCCCTTCGACGGACTCGGTCTCGCACCGGGCAGGCGATTGAGGACACAGGGCACCGGGCGGACGGGCGCCCCGGCCCGCCCGGGTCAGGCGTCTGCGGACTGGCGGACGTTGGCGTTCACCCAGTCGACGATCGAGCCCGTCGTCGCACCCGGGGTGAAGATCGCCGCGACGCCCTGCTCCTTCAGCGGCGCGATGTCCGCCTCGGGGATGATGCCGCCACCGAAGACCTTGATGTCCTCCGCCTCGCGCTCCTTCAGGAGCTCGATCACCTTGGCGAAGAGCGTGTTGTGCGCACCGGAGAGGATCGAGAGGCCGATCGCGTCGGCGTCCTCCTGGATCGCGGTGTCCACGATCTGTTCGGGCGTCTGGTGGAGGCCGGTGTAGATGACCTCCATACCGGCGTCGCGCAGCGCCCGCGCGATCACCTTGGCCCCGCGATCATGGCCGTCCAGGCCCGGCTTGGCCACCACCACACGGATCGGACCGGTCACACCCATCACTGCCTCCACATGCGTCTCCCGTGCCGGAAAGGGCCGGGGATGTGAACGAACGTTATCCACAGCATCCCGCAACCCGCCGTTTCGCGGTGGGTCGGGAGGGGGAAATCACACCTGGGACATGTTCGCCAGGCCCCGTTCCCGCATCACGCGGCACACCTGCCGCGCGGGCCACGGAGGCAAGGGGAGCCGCAACGAGGTCGCCGTACCACCGCGCCGTCAGCCGCACGGCACGGTGGTACGGCCCGTCGACACGGTGGTCCGACCAGCCACCCGCACCTCTGCCACGGCGCCCCATGAGGGCATACGGGGACTTGAGCCGCCTCCCGTGCGCCGAAGCAGGAGGTCGGCCATGAAGGTCCTGCCTTTTCATCCGCTACGGCTGCGCCAGCCGTGTCTGCGCCGCACCTGGCTGCCATCGGCACTGCTGAGAGCCACCGCGCTGGAGCTGGTCGTGCTCGTCGGGCACGTGCTCATCTACCCCTCCGGCATGACCGGGGAGCGGCGTGACGCGACGCCCCCGGCCGAACAGCCGCCCACCGTGCCGGCCGGAGCCCGGGCCCTGCCCGCCGAGAGCCTCGAGCGGCGGCCCGTCGTGCTCCTGCACGGCTTCATCGACAACCGCTCCGTCTTCGTCCTACTGCGCCGTTCCCTCGCCCGGCACGGCTGGCACCATCTGGAGTCCCTCAACTACTCACCGCTGACCTGTGACATCCGCACGGCCGCCGAACTTCTCGGCCGGCACGTCGAGGAGATCTGCGCCCGCACCGGTCACCACGAGGTCGACATCGTCGGCCACAGCCTCGGTGGCCTGATCGCCCGCTATTACGTACAGCGACTCGGCGGTGACCGACGGGTCCGCACCCTGGTCACGCTCGGCACCCCGCACGGCGGGACCGCCGTCGCCCCGGTGGCCAGTGCGCACCCGATCGTGCGCCAGATGCGCAGCGGTTCCGCCCCGATCGAGGAGCTGCGCCGCCCCGCGCCCGGCTGCCGCACCCGGTTCGTGAGCTTCTGGAGCGAGCTGGACCAGGTGATCGTCCCGGCCGAGGCGGCCTGCATCGACCATCCGGACCTCGATGCGCTGAACGTGCGCGTCACCGGGATCGGCCACCTCGCGCTGCCGGTCCACCCGGCGGTCGCCGCCGGCATCCGGCAGGCCCTGGAGTCCCCGGAATCGGCCACCGGCATCACGGGGGCCGCCTCGGTGGCCTGAAGGACCGGAGCCCCTCACTGGCGCAAGGCCGCCACGCCGTACCGGGGCACACCCCGGGCGCCAGGGCCGCCCGGAGCACGCCCAGAAATGGAACATATTTCGAACATAAGGCCAAGGGTCTGTGCACAGCCCGCCGAAAGACGGCCGATTGCCCGTTTCCTGCGAACCCAGGACCTGACGAAGATTGTCGCCGTCACGTACTGCCGGGTACAGTCGCGGCCACTGCTTTCCCCTGGGATTCCCCCACCGGGTCCCCAGACCCAGGTCCTGCTGCCGAGGCGAGAGAGAAGTTGGTGAACGACCAGCACCCCTACGCCGGGCATGTCGGTTTCGACAGCCACCCCACGGGCAGCTACAGCAGCGACCCGCTCTTCGGTTCCCTCCCGGGGAGCTACGACGGCACGTACGACACCACCGGCTACAGCAGCGGCTACGACACCGGGCAGGCCGGGCACAGCGGCCAGTACGACTCCGCCCAGTGGGACACCGGCGCACATCAGACCGCCGCGTACGGCCCCTACGCCGCGTACGGGACCCAGCACCCGCAGCAGTACGACGCCACCGCGACCTGGATGCCGGAAGCCCCGGGCATCCCCGCGCAGGGCGGCGCTCCGGACACCTCGGGCGAGTGGGACACCAATGGCTGGAACCAGAACGGCCAGTGGGCGACGGCCGGGACGGCTGCCTACGACACCGGCGCGTACGACGCCACAGCCTGGAACACCGGCGCCACGCCCGGGCACGAACAGCAAACCGTGCACACCGCGCACGAGTCGTACGAACCCGAACAGGCCGCGTACGAGGTGTACGAGGACCAGGGTTCCTACGCTCCGTACGAGCCCTACCCGCCGGCCGGGACCGCGGAGCCCACGGACATCACCGCGACCTCCGAGTTCGGCGCCGTCGACGTGGACCCGGACCTCGACGCCGATTCGGACGACGCGGCAGACCGGGCAGACCACGCGGTGCACCACCCCGTCGGCATCCCCCGCCCTGCGAGCCGTTCCGTCACCCGCGGTGGCAGCCGGAGCCGACGCCGTACCCCCGTCAAGCGTTCCGCTCTTCTCACCGTCGCCGTCCCCTCCGCCTGCGTGATGAGCGTCGCCGGTATCGCCGCCGCCTCCGTCGGCGGACTCGGCAGCGGCGGGGACACCAAGGACGACACCATGTCGATGGCGGCCGCCGACCCCGGCAGCGTCAAGCCGGTCGACGCCAACAACAAGCTCGACACCCAGATCGCCAACGTCAGCGCCGACGCCGCGAACTTCGCCGACCGCGCCAGCCGCACCCAGGAGCGCATCGACCTGAGGGAGCGGCAGGCCGCCGAGAAGAAGAAGCGCGAGGAGGAGGCCGCCCGGAAAGAGGCGCTGCGGCCCAAGTTCCTGCTGCCGGTCCAGCAGCACGGCCTCAGCGCATACTTCGGCCAGGCGGGCGTCAACTGGATGTCCGTGCACACGGGCATCGACTTCCCCGTCTCGTACGGCACTCCGGTGATGGCCGCGACCGACGGCACCGTACGCACTCAGTGGAACAGCGCCTACGGGAACATGGCCATCGTCACCACGGCCGACGGCACCGAGACCTGGTACTGCCACCTCAGCAGCACCAGGATCCGCTCGGGCCCGGTCAAGGCCGGTGACGTCATCGCCTACTCCGGGAATTCCGGCAACTCCACCGGCCCGCACCTGCACTTCGAGGTCCGGCCCGGTGGCGGAGCGGCCATAGACCCGCTGCCCTGGCTCCGCAGCCACGGCCTCGACCCGTCCTGAGCAGCCGAGCCCGCCACGGCGCAGGCCCCACCCGCCGACAGGGGGCGGACACCCGCGCCCGCCCCGTCCGCTCCGGGGCGGGACGGGGGGCGTGTTTCGAAAGCCCCGTCCGCCAGGCGGCGTCCGGCACGACCTACGGGCGGACGACGCCACTTCCGAAACTCGCCCTAGAGCTTCTCCACCGGCGCGTACCGCAGCAGCAGCTTCTTCGGCCGCTCGTCCCCGAAGTCGACCGTCGCCTTCGCCTGGTCGCCGATCCCCTCGACCGCCGTCACCGTGCCGAGCCCGAACTGGTCGTGCGTGACCCGGTCCCCGACCGCCAGCGTGACCGTCGGCTTGTCCGAGGTGCGCCGGGTCGCGAAGCCCGAGGGGCCCGAGCGGGCGCGTGACGAGGACAGCGACGACGTGATCCCCGACGTGGGTCCGGCCGGGGCCGCCATCGGCCCGGTCCGCTTCCACTCCAGGTGCTGGTCCGGGATCTCCTCCAGGAACCGCGACGGCGGGTTGTACGAGGGCTGACCCCACGCACTGCGCATCGCCGCCCGCGTCAGGTAGAGCCGCTCACGGGCACGGGTGATCCCGACGTACGCGAGGCGCCGCTCCTCCTCCAGCTCCTTGACCTGTCCCAGGGCACGCATGTGCGGGAAGACGCCGTCCTCCATGCCGGTCAGGAAGACCACCGGGAATTCGAGCCCCTTGGCCGTGTGCAGCGTCATCAGCGTGATGACGCCGGAGCCGTCCTCGTCCTCGTCGGGGATCTGGTCGGAGTCGGCGACGAGCGCGACCTTCTCCAGGAACTCGGCAAGTGTGCCCGTGCCTGCGCCTTCTTCCCCGGCGGACTCCCCCCGCTCCTGCTCGAATTCGAGCGCGACGGCGGCGAGCTCCTGAAGGTTCTCCATGCGCGTCTCGTCCTGCGGGTCGGTGGACGCCTGGAGCTCGGCGAGATAGCCGGTCCGTTCCAGCACTGCTTCCAGCACAACGGCGGGGCCCGCGCCGGACTCGACGATCGTGCGCAGTTCGTCCATCAGCGTGTTGAACCGCTTGACTGCGTTGGCCGAGCGGGCCGCCATGCCGTACGCCTCGTCGACGCGGCGCAGTGCCTGCGGGAACGTGATCTTCTCGCGCAGCGACAGGGCGTCGATCATCGCCTCGGCACGGTCGCCGATACCGCGCTTGGGCACGTTGAGGATGCGGCGCAACGGAACGGTGTCCTCGGGGTTGGCGAGGACCCGGAGGTAGGCAAGGATGTCCCGGACCTCCTTGCGCTCGTAGAAGCGCACGCCGCCGACGACCTTGTAGGGCAGGCCGACGCGGATGAAGATCTCCTCGAAGACGCGGGACTGCGCGTTCGTCCGGTAGAAGATCGCGACGTCGCCGGCCTTCGCGTCGCCCGCGTCGGTCAGCCGGTCGATCTCGTCGGCGACGAACTGCGCCTCGTCGTGCTCGGTGTCCGCGACGTAGCCGGTGATCCGGGCGCCCTCGCCCGCCTTCGTCCAGAGGTTCTTGGGGCGGCGGCTCTCGTTGCGCTCGATGACCGCGTTGGCGGCCGAGAGGATCGTCTGGGTGGAGCGGTAGTTCTGCTCCAGCAGGATCGTCGTCGCGTTCGGGTAGTCCTCCTCGAACTGGAGGATGTTGCGGATCGTCGCGCCGCGGAAGGCGTAGATCGACTGGTCGGCGTCACCCACGACGCAGAGCTCGGCGGGGGCGTCGGCGTCTCCGGCCGGGCCGACCAGTTCGCGTACGAGCGTGTACTGCGCGTGGTTGGTGTCCTGGTACTCGTCGACAAGGACGTGCCGGAAGCGGCGGCGGTAGTGCTCGGCGACGTCGGGGAACGCCTGGAGCAGATGGACCGTCGTCATGATGATGTCGTCGAAGTCCAGTGCGTTGGCCTCGCGCAGCCGGGACTGGTACATCGCGTACGCCTGGGCGAGCGTCTTCTCGAAGCCGTCCGCGGCCTGGCCGGCGAAGGTCTCCTCGTCGATCAGCTCGTTCTTCAGGTTCGAGACCTTGGCCGTGAACGACTTCGGCGGGAAGCGCTTCGGGTCGAGGTCCAGATCGCGGCAGACCAGGGCCATCAGCCGCTTGGAGTCGGCCGCGTCGTAGATCGAGAACGACGAGGTGAAGCCGAGCCGCTTCGACTCGCGGCGCAGGATCCGGACGCACGCGCTGTGGAACGTCATGACCCACATGGCGTTGGCGCGCGGTCCGACGAGCTGCTCGACGCGCTCCTTCATCTCGCCGGCGGCCTTGTTGGTGAAGGTGATCGCCAGGATCTGGCCGGGGTGCACGCCGCGCTCGGCCAGCAGGTGGGCGATGCGGTGGGTGAGCACCCGGGTCTTGCCGGAGCCCGCGCCGGCGACGATGAGCAGCGGCGATCCGGCGTGCACGACCGCGGCGCGCTGCTCGGTGTTCAGCCCGTCGAGCAGGGCGGCGGAGTCGATGGCGGGGCGGTGAGCGCCGTCCCGGTAGTACGCGTCCCGAGGCGGCGGGGGCGCGTCGAACACGCCCGCGAAGAGGTCCTCCGGCACCGCTTCGGGTGCGGAGTCCTCGGGGGGCGGCGGGGGTTCTTCCTCCGAGTGCTGGAGGCCGGCCAGGAAACTGTCGTCAAAGAGGCTGCTCATCGCCTCACGAGTCTAGGGCGACGCACCGACACTCTGCGGCCGCTTGGAGAAGCGCGACCGGAAGGCGCCTACACACGGAGAACACCCACCCACGCCGCGTGAGGAAATCGGGGTCCGGGCCGCCTCCTTCGACATCTCTTCACCAAGGTCACGAAAACGTATCGGGCATATCGAACATCAACCTTCACAGCAGCACCACGGTTAGCTAGCGTGCCCCGTCGGGCGGCCCGTACCCCCTGAGGCGAACCACGCCGAGCGGGCTCCCCCGCCGAATCCGGGCTGCCCGCAGGGAGTTCGGAACCGGGGACCCATAGGTAGAACCGGGGTGAATCGGTCTGTATCCCGACTTGGACCGTAGGGCAGCCTTCCGTTCCGCCCGAACCCGACAGCTAACCCGGTAGGCGGTCCACGGAAGGAGACGATGGCTTTGGCATCGCATCGCAAACCGCGCAGCCGGGTACGCACCACCACCCCCGCCGTCGGGCTCACGACGGCCGCACTGGCAGGGGTGACCCTCCTGTCGACCCAGAGCGCCATGGCCGCTCCGAGCGCACCCAAGCCCAGCATCGAGGACGTACAGAAGAAGGTCGACGACCTCTACCGGCAGGCGGGCACCGCGACCCAGCAGTACAACAAGGCGAAGGAGGCCTCCGCCACGCAGCGCGGCAAGGTGGACACCCTGCTGAAGGACGTGGCCGAGCGCGCCGACAAGCTGAACGAGGCACGCAGGACGCTCGGCAACTACGCGGCCGCGCAGTACCGCACCGGCTCCATCGCCCCGACCGCCACCTTCTTCCTGGCCAACGACCCGCAGTCGTACTTCGACCAGAACCAGCTGATGAACCGGATGACCGCCCAGCAGCAGAAGGCGGTCACGGACTTCCGTACGCAGCAGGCGGCAGCGGCGAAGAAGCGCACCGAGGCGGTGCAGAGCCTGGAGACGCTCACCGAGTCCCAGGCCACGCTCCGGACCAGCAAACAATCCGTCCAGCAGAAGCTGGGCGAGGCGCGCGCGATGCTGTCGAAGCTGACGGCCGAGGAGAAGGCGCGGCTGGCGGCGCTGGAGCGCGAGAAGGAGGCGGAGGCCAAGCGCAAGGCGGAGGAACTCGCCCGCCGGCAGGCCGCCGCCAAGGCCGAGGCGGACCGCAAGGCCGAGGAGGCGGCGAAGCAGGCCGGCTCCACCGGCTCCACCGGCTCCACCGGCGGCACGGGGACGGGCTCGGGAACCGGGACCGGCTCGAACACCAGCGCCACCTCGAAGGCCGAGAAGGTTCTCGCCTTCGCCCGCGCCCAGATCGGCAAGCCGTACGTCTGGGGAGCGACGGGCCCCTCCTCGTACGACTGCTCGGGACTGACCCAGGCCGCCTGGAAGGCGGCGGGTGTCGACATCCCCCGCACCACCTGGGATCAGGTGAAGACCGGCACCCGGATAGCCACGGCCGACCTGCAGCCGGGCGACCTCGTCTTCTTCTACAACGACATCAGCCACGTCGGCATCTACAAGGGCGACGGCATGATGATCCACGCCCCGAAGCCGGGGGCGAACGTCCGCGAGGAGTCGATCTACTACATGCCGATCTACGGCAGCGTGCGCCCGGCCTGACGGCGGGCCCTCATGCGCGAGTGAGCCCCTGCCGGATCCGGCCTGTCTCTTATACACATC
>NZ_JBLVKW010000098.1:0-25192 GCF_048270745.1 Streptomyces sp. NPDC056231
CATGCAGGCTCCTGCGTACCCGCATTCTCGGCGGAGTCATCAACCAGTACCAGTACGTGGCTTGAGCTGCAGCGATGACTTTTCGAGCCCCACACGATCCGCTGCATGGCGTGGATTGTGCATGCCTGCCCGCCAGGAGCGTCCCGGCGGACGGCTCCCGGGACCATCACGCCCGGGCCCGGCGGCCGTGAGGATCAGCCGGTGGGCACGGGGGAGAAGCGGCCCACTGCGGCGAGGTCGGCGCTGATCCGCGCGGCGGTCTCCAGTAGATGGGGGAGGAGCGTCGCCAGGCTCTCCTCGCCGGTGGCGCGGCCGGCGTGGAGTGCCACGTTGACCGCGGCCACCACCTGGCCGCCGCCGTTCGTGACCGGCGCCGCGATCGAACGCAGCCCCTCCTCCAATTCCTGTTCCACCCACGCATAGCCGAGCCGGGCGGTGGCCGCCACTGCCTTGGCGAGGGCCTCGGGCGTGGCCACCGTGCGAGGCGTCAGTGCTTCAGGCGTCACCCGGGCCAGCCGCGCCTCGCGCTGGTCGTCGGGGAGGGCCGCGAGCAGCACCCGGCCCATCGAGGTGGCGTACGCGGGCAGCCGGGTGCCCACCGTGATGTCGATGTGCATGATCCGGGTGCTCGCGACCCGGGCGACGTAGCGGATCTCGTCGTCGTCGAGCACGGCCAGGGAGGCGGACTCGTGGACCCGGTCGACCAGTTCGGCGAGGTGCGGGGTGGCGATCCCGGCTAGCGTCAGGCCTGAAAGCCGGGCATAACCGAGCTCCAGGACCCGCGGCAGCGCCCGGAAACCGTCCGCGTCCTCCTGTACGTACCCGAGGTGGCGCAGCGTGATGAGCGACCGGCGGGCGGTGGCGCGGGGGAGCCCCGTGAGGCGGGCGAGGTCGGCCAGGCGGGCCGGGCCGTCGAGCGAGCCGAAGGCACACAGCACGTCGAGACCCCGGGCGAGCGACTGGAGGAAGCCGGCACCGAGTTCCTCCTTGAGCGCGCTGCCCGAGTGGGGCGGGCGGACCGCCGTGGCGGTGGCCGGTGTCCCGTTGGCCGACGGGGTGCGCAGGGCAGCCTCCATGGTGGCGACGGCCGCGCGAAGCGGAGGCAGGACCCGCGCCGTCAGGGACTCGGCGCTGTGCCGGCTGGTGTGGCTGACCACGCTGACGGCGCAGACCACCGCGCCCGCCGGGTCGCGGACCGGCAGCGAGACGGCGATCAGACCGGGCTCGATCAGCCGGCTGTCGACAGCGAATCCGTCCTCACGTGCCTGCCGAACCCGCGCGACGAAGTCCGCCTCGACCTTCTCGGACGCGGGCTCCGCGCCAGCCGGCCGGGGCGGCAGGGCCGGGAAGTCGGTGTCCAGCGGGTCGTGCAGGCGGCGAGCCCGCCACCGCTCCCGCTGTACGTCGTCCCAGTCGGCGGCGAACAGGGCGCCGGGCGCGCAGCGTTCGGCGGGCAGAAGATCGCCGACCCGGAACGAGATCGCCATGGCCCGGCGGCGGGCCGCCTGGGCGATGAAGCGGACCCCGTCGCCGTCGGGAACGGCCACCGACACGGACTCGTCCAGCTCGTCGGCGAGGGCCTCGGCGCGCGGGCCGAGGGCTTCGAGGAACGCGCAAACGGCCAGATAGGCGTTGCCCAGCTCCGCCGAGCGCGGGGCCAGCAGCAGATCGCGGTCCTCGGTCCGCAGGAACCCGAGGCGGACGAGCGTGGTGGCGACCCGGTCGACCGTCGATCGGGCGAGCCCGGTGGTGCGGACGAGATCTCCGGGGCGGTGGCGCGTCCCTGGTCCCGTGGCCACGGCGCGGAGTACGGCCAGTCCGCGTTCCAGCGGTCCGACCAGCTCGTCGGGCGCCGTCGTGACCGCGGGTGCCGTCGCCGCCTCGGGCGCCGTCGTCACCTCGGTGAGCTGGGACATCGTCTGGCCTCCTCGGAGCGTCGCGGGCCGATCACCGTGCGGAAACCGTACCCGCTGCCGTTGACACGGCCCGAAGTGTGGGCGGACACTCAGCCCGCCACCAATGATGAACGAAAGTTCATCAGGCGAACGCCTTTACGGTGAGCTCCGAGTGAAAAGAGTCGTTATATGGACAAAGTCATAGCGACGGCTGCCGAAGCGGTGGCGGACATCGGAGACGGCACCTCGCTCGCCGTCGGAGGTTTCGGGCTGAGCGGGGTACCGGACGTCCTGATCCGCGCCCTGCATGCCCACGGCTCCGGCCGGTTGAGTGTCGTCTCCAACAACTGCGGCGTCGACGGTGGCGGCCTGGGTCTCCTGCTCACGGCCGGCCGGATCAGCCGTGTCACCGGCTCCTACATCGGTGACAACAAGGAGTTCGCCCGCCGCTACCTCGGCGGCGAGCTCGAGCTGGAACTCACCCCGCAGGGCACCCTCGCGGAGCGCCTGCGGGCCGGCGGCTGCGGCATCCCGGCCTTTTTCACCCCGGCGGGCGTCGGCACCCAGGCCGCCGAGGGCGGACTGCCCTGGCGGTACGCGCCGGACGGCGGCGTGGCGGTCGCCTCCCCACTCAAGGAGACACGCGAGTACGACGGCAGGGCGTACGTCCTCGAACACGGCATCACCACCGACTTCGCCCTGGTGCGCGCCGCCCGGGGCGACCGTCACGGCAACCTCGTCTTCGCCCGCGCGGCCCGCAACTTCAACCCGCTCGCCGCCATGGCGGGCCGGATCACCGTTGCCGAGGTCGAGGAGCTGGTAGAACCCGGCGAGCTGGATCCCGATCAGGTCCACCTCCCCGGCGTATTCGTACAGCGGGTGCTGGCACTGACCCCCGAACAGGCGGCCGACAAGGGCATCGAGCGAAGGACGGTACGCACCCGATGAGCTGGACCAGGGACGAGATGGCGGCCCGCGCCGCCCGGGAACTCACCGACGGCTCGTACGTCAACCTCGGGATCGGACTGCCCACCCGCGTGCCGAGCTTCCTCCCCGAGGACATCGACGTCGTCCTCCACTCGGAGAACGGACTCCTCGGCGTCGGCCCGTACCCGTACGAGGACGAGGTCGACCCCGACCTGATCAACGCGGGCAAGGAGACGGTGACCGTCGTACCGGGCGCCGCCTTCTTCGACTCCGCGCTCTCCTTCGGCATGATCCGCGGCGGTCACATCGACACCGCGATCCTGGGCGCCATGCAGGTCTCCGCCCGCGGTGACCTTGCCAACTGGGCAATCCCCGGCAGGATGGTCAAGGGTATGGGCGGGGCGATGGACCTCGTCCATGGCGCCCGCCGGGTGATCGTTCTCATGGAGCACACTGCCAAGGACGGTGCCCCCAAGATCGTCGACAACTGCACGCTGCCGCTCACCGGCCGGGCTTGCGTCCACCGCGTCATCACCGACCTGGCCGTCCTCGACATCACCGACGAGGGACTGCGACTTGTCGAGACCGCCCCGGGCGTGACCGCCGACGAGGTCGCGCGCCGGACGGCCGCGCCCGTGATGCCGAAGGAGGTCCGGTGACCGGAACCCTGGCGCCGCCGATCTCGCCGAGGAACTCACGGTCTTCCCCGACCGCATGTTCGACAACCCGCGGCGTACCCGGGGCCTGATCGCGAGCGAACGCCTCGCCGCGGAACTGGGCGGCCACCCAAGGGCTGTCCCGTACCCCTGCTCGTCGACCACGTCCTGCGGACAGACACCTCGTCCTCCGCCGCACGGAAGGCCACCCATGCCCCCCTCGCTCCACCACCGGATCGACGGCCCCGCCGACGCACCGGTCCTCATCCTCGGCCCCTCCCTGGGGACCTCGCTCGCCGTCTGGGACGCCCAGACCCCCGCCCTGGCCCGCCGTCACCGGGTGATCCGCTGGGACCTGCCGGGCCACGGCGGCAGCCCCGCCGGCGCTCTGCGCGACACCGGGCCCGGTTCCACCGTCGTCGCCGACCTCGCGGCCGTGGTCCTGGACCTCGCCGACCAGCTGGGCGTGACCCGCTTCGCCTACGCGGGCCTCTCCCTCGGCGGCGCGGTCGGCGCCCACCTCGCCGTACATCACCCCCAGCGGATCACCGGCCTTGCCCTGGTCTGCTCCTCCGCCCGCTTCGGCGAACCCGCTGCTTGGCGCGAACGGGCCGCACTCGTCCGCGCGGAGGGCACCGAAGCCCTGGCGGCCGGCGCTCCCGGACGCTGGTTCACCGCCGGATTCACCCGTACCCAGGTGGCCGAACGGCTTGTCGACGACCTGCGCGCCACCGCCCCCGAGGGGTATGCGGCCTGCTGCGACGCCCTCGCCGCCTACGACCTGCGGCCCGATCTGCACCGGATCACCGTGCCGACGCTCGTCGTCGCCGGCCGGGACGACCCCGCCACCCCGCCCGGACACGCCCGGGAACTTGCCGATGGCATCCCTGGAGCGACCCTCCTGGAACTCCCCGAAGCCTCGCACTTGGCGCCCGCCGAACGCCCACAGGCCGTCCTCGGCGCCCTCCTCGGCCACTTCGAGGCCCCCGCCGACGACGGCAGCAGGCACACCGAGGGGATGGCGGTCCGCCGAGCGGTCCTCGGCGACGCGCACGTCGACCGGGCCGTCGCCCGCACCACCGAGTTCACCGCCGACTTCCAGGACTACATCACCCGCTGTGCCTGGGGTGAGATCTGGACCCGTCCTGGTCTCGACCGCCGCACCCGCAGCTGCCTCACGCTGACCGCCCTGATCGCTCACGGGCATCAGGAGGAACTCGCCCTGCACGTACGAGGGGCGCTGCGCAACGGGCTCACCCCGGAGGACATCAAGGAGGTCCTGCTGCACTCCGCCGTCTACTGCGGTGTGCCGGCAGCCAACTCCGCCTTCGCCACGGCCCAGCGCGTCCTCGCCGAGGACGGCGTCCCGTTCCCCTTCTGATACAGCCGCGCCCAGCAGTCTTCTTACCTCTCTGGAGCCCTCATGCCCCGTACCGCCGTAGGAATCATCGGCGCCGGCCCCGCCGGACTCCTGCTCTCCCACCTGCTCCACCGGCAGGGCATCGACAACGTCGTCCTCGAACTGCGCAGCCGCGACTACGTCGAACGCCGCCAGCGCGCCGGTATCCTCGAACAGGACACCGTCGACGTGCTGCGCGACTCCGGGGCCGGCGAGCGGATGGACCGCCAGGGCCTGGAGCACCACGGCATCGAACTGCGCTTCGACCGGCGCTCCCACCGCATCGACTTCCCGTCCCTCACCGGTGGCCGGTCGGTCATGGTCTACGCGCAGACCGAAGTGGTCAAGGACCTCATCGACCGGCGCCAACAGGACGGCGGAACCGTCCTGTTCGAGGCGGAAGCGCTGTCCGTCGACGGCATCGAGACCGACCACCCGAGCATCCGCTACCGCCACGAAGGCGCCGAGCACACCCTGGACTGCGAAATCGTCGTCGCCTGCGACGGCTTCCACGGCATCGGCCGCCGCTCCGTGCCGGACGGCCTGCTCACGGTGACGGAACGGACGTACCCCTTCTCCTGGCTCGGCATCCTCGCCGACGTCCCGCCCTCGTGCGAGGAACTCATCTACGCCCACCACGAGCGCGGCTTCGCCCTGCACAGCATGCGCTCGCCCGAGGTCAGCCGGCTCTACCTCCAGGTCGACCCGGACGACAGCACCGACAACTGGCCGGACGAGCGCATCTGGGACGAGCTGGAGACCCGCTTCGCTGTGGACGGTGACTGGACGCTGCGGCCGGGACCGATCACCGAGAAGAGCATCACCCCGATGCGCAGCTTCGTCGCCGAGCCCATGCACCACGGGCGCCTCTTCCTGGCCGGCGACGCGGCCCACATCGTGCCGCCCACCGGGGCCAAGGGCCTCAACCTCGCCGTCGCCGACGTCACCCTGCTCGCCCAGGCACTCACCCGCTACCACACCCACCAGGACGAGTCACTGCTCGACGCCTATTCGGAGACCGCGCTGCGCCGCGTCTGGCGGGCCGAGCACTTCTCGTACACGATGACGACCCTGCTGCACGGCGACCCCGCCGACTCCGACTTCGACCGCGCACTGCGCCTCTCGCACCTGCGCTACGTTGCCCGCTCCGAGGCCGCTTCGGCCTCCCTCGCGGAGAACTACGTCGGCTTCAAGGAGAACTGACACCACGACAGCACACGAAAGGGGGCGGCTGCTCGAAGCAGCCGCCCCCTCCCGTATGGGTGGTTCTCGTGCAGGAGGGTGGTGCGACGCCCTCGCCCTGCTCACGCATCCGCTCGACGACGGCGCGCACACGTGAAGGTGCCGCGTGGATGCACCTCGACGACGGTGTCGAAGTCGTTGTCACCCATCTTCCACAGGCCTTGTCCCGCAGCACGCCGGCGTTGGCGACCATGACGTCGACGCGGCCGAAGGTGTCGACCTTACGGCCCCGCCTATGCCCGGCGGCGCCCGTGGAGGCGGTGTTCGGGAGCCCTTATGTCAACACCATTGACCTTATGGTCTCCCGGGCGGTCTCATGGCGGTACTGCGGAGACCCGTACCTCCGTGATCCGAAGGAGCCCCACCCCATGGACCACCTCACCTCGCTCCGGGACGCCTCGCCGACCCCGTTCTGGCTCGACGACCCCGACCGGCCGCAGGCCGCCCCCGCACTCGTCGGCGGCACCACCTGCGACCTGCTCGTGGTCGGCGGCGGATACACCGGACTGTGGACCGCCCTCGTCGCCAAGGAGCGCGATCCCTCCATGGACGTGGTGCTCATCGAAGCGGACGAGGCCGGCGGCGCCGCCTCCGGCCGCAACGGCGGATTTTGCGAGTCCAGCCTCACCCACGGCCTGGACAACGGACTCCAGCGCTGGCCCGAGGAGATCGGCCTCCTGGAACGACTCGGCCGCGAAAACCTCCAGGCCATCGAGGACACTGTGGAGCGCCACGGCATCGACTGCTCCTGGGAGCGCACCGGCTCCCTGGCGGTGGCCACCGAGCCGTACCAGGTCGAGGGGCTGAAGGAGGAGGCCGAGGCCCTCGCCCGGTTCGGTGGCAAGCCGCTGCTGCTCGACGCCGAGGCGGTCCGTGCCGAGATCGACTCCCCGACGTTCCTCGGCGGTCTGTGGAACAAGGACGACGTGGCCATGGTCAACCCGGCCCGGCTCGCCTGGGGGCTCAAGCGCGCCTGCCTCGACCTCGGCGTCCGCTTCTACGAGCACACGCCCGCCACTTCGCTCGCCGAGCACGGCAGCGTGATCGCGGTCCGTACCCCCTACGGGCGGATCACCGCCCGGCGTGCCGCCCTGGCCACCAACGCCTATCCCTCCCTGCTGCGCCGCCACCGCCCGTACACCGTCCCCGTGTACGACTACGCGCTCATGACCGAGCCGCTGACCGAGCAGCAGCTCGCCTCGGTCGGCTGGCGGAACCGGCAGGGCTTCGCCGACTGTGCCAACCAGTTCCACTACGTCAGGCTTTCCGCGGACAACCGCATCCTGTGGGGCGGCTACGACGCCGTCTACCACCGCGACGGCAAGGTCCGCGCCGAACACGACCAGCGGCCCGAGACCTTCGCCACCCTCGCCCGGCACTTCTTCACGACCTTCCCGCAGTTGGAAGGCATCCGGTTCACCCACGCCTGGGGCGGTGCCATCGACACCTCCACCCGTTTCTGCGTGTTCTTCGACACGAGTCATCACGGGAAGGTCGCCTACGCGGCCGGATTCACCGGCCTCGGCGTCGGCGCCACGCGCTTCGGTGCCGAGGCCATGCTCGACCTCCTGGCGGGCGAACGCACCGAGCGGACCCAACTGGAGCTCGTCCGCCGTAAACCCCTCCCGTTCCCGCCCGACCCGTTCCGCTCTGCCGGGATCGGCATCACCAAGTGGTCGATGGCGCGCGCCGACCGCAACGAGGGCCGGCGCAACCTCTGGCTCAGGACGCTCGACCGCTTTGGCCTCGGCTTCGACAGCTGACGACGGGCAGCCCGAGTGACGAGATCACGCGGGTGACGGGGAACTCCCCGGGCATGACCGCCGGTTCTGCCCCGGAGCGTCGCCGCCGCCACGACATGGCCGGGTAACGAGCGGGGTCTCCTCGGCGTGCTGGAGATCCAGTAGTCGGTGGGGTCGTCGGCCCGTTCGGGCCGTTCGACCGGCGGTGTCACGTCGGGCAGGAGGCCGTGCTCGGTGGTGGCGGCGGTCTGGGCCAGGCGTCGAGCCCAGACCGCCGCCGGCCACAGGCTTCGGGTGGGCGTCCGTGAGCGCGGCCACCGGCCTGTGCGTGCCGACGATGCATGCGTGGTGGCGGTGGGTGTCACATTCGTGGATCCGCCGGTGTCTTCATGTCAACCAGGCCGACAGGCCGACGGATAAGGAGAACACCATGACACTGCGTATCCCGAAGGCGGAGCTCCCCACCGAGATGAGGGATAACATGATCAAGCACCTCGGTGCCGTGCCCGAGCCCGACGAAGTGCTGTGGAACAACCCCAAGCTCGCTGAGGCCAACAAGGAGTTCGCGGCCAAGGTGGGCCAGTGGGACGCGGCCGACGCGAGCCTCAAGACGTTCGCGCACATGGCCGTCGCAGCGCAGGTCGGCTGCAGCTGGTGCCTCGACGTCAACTACTTCGTGGCGCTGAACCAGAACCTGGACCTGGCCAAGGCGAGCCAGGTGCCGCGCTGGCGGCAGTCGGAGATGTTCACTCCGCTGGAGCGCGACGTGCTGGAGTACGCCGAGGCCATGACGAACACGCCGCCGACCGTCACCGACGAGCTGTCGAAGCGTCTGCTCGACCGGCTCGGCCCGGCGGCGCTGGTCGAACTCACCACGGTCATCGGCTTCGCCAACATGGCGACCAGGTGCAATACGGCGCACGGGATCACGTCGCAGGGCTACTCCGATGCCTGCGAGATTCCGCTGGCCGGGCGTCCTGAGACGTCCGGCGTGGCGTCGACGGCATGACCGAGGACCCGTTCGTCGTCCATCGCAGTCTGCTGTTCACGGTCGCCTACGAGATGCTCGGCTCGGCGGCCGACGCGGAGGACGTGCTGCAGGATTCCTGGCTGCGATGGGCCGACGTCGACCGTTCGCAGGTGCGTGACCCGCGGGCCTATCTCGTCCGAATCGTCACACGGCAGGCGCTCAACCGTCTGCGGACGTTGTCGCGCAGCCGCGAGGAGTACGTGGGCGAGTGGCTGCCGGAGCCGCTGCTGACCAGTCCTGACGTCGCCGAGGACGTCGAACTCGCGGAGAGCGTCTCGATTGCGATGCTGACCGTGCTGGAGACGCTCGGGCCGGCGGAGCGGGCAGTGTTTGTGCTCCGCGAGGTCTTCGAGATGCCGTACGGCGAGATCGCCGAGGCCGTCGGGAAGTCTGCGGCCGCGGTGCGGCAGATCGCGCGGCGGGCGCGCGAGCACGTGGCGGCCCGGCGGCCGCGGGTGCAGGTGAGCCGGTCGGAGCAGCAGGCCGTGGTGGAGCGGTTCCTGACCGCGCTGCGCACCGGGCGGGTGCAGGAACTGCTGGACGTCATGGCGCCGGACGTGGTCCTGATCGCCGACGGTGGCGGGCTTGCGGCCGCGGCTCCGGCTCCGATCCACGGGGCCGAACTTGTGGCGAAGTTGCTCGCTCGCCCGAACCGGGTGGTATCGGCCGTGTGGCTCAACGGTGCGCCTGCGGGCCGGATCGAGATCGACGGCCGACTGGCAGCGGTGAGCCTCGTGGTGGAACACGGGAAAATCACCCGGATCCATGCGATGGCGAACCCACGGAAGCTGACGCGGCTGGATGAACCGGCCGAACTCGCCAGGTAAGCCCGCTGCCGCGCTGGCGCCATGAGTGTTCCAGGCGGTGTGGACCGCCTGGAACACTCACGGCCGCGCAGCGGCCGGACGCCGAGGTGCAGGGCGAACTCGTACGGGCGCGGTCAGGGCCTGCCGGTGTCTGCGAGGATCAGCTCGCCCACTGACTCGGTGAGCACTGACCGCGCCTGTTCGTCGAGACCGTCGTCCGAGACGAAGTAGTCGATCTCGGCCAGGGCGGCGAACCGGCTGAGGCCCACGACGCCCCACTTACTGTGATCCGCGACCGCGGCGACCCGCCTGGCGGAGGAGATCAAGACCTGGTTGGTCTGTGCCTCGGCGAGGTTCGGAGTCGTCAGGCCCGCATGCTCGGACACGCCGTGGGCCCCGATGACCAGCAGATCCACATGCAAGGAGCGGATGGCCTGGTCGGCCAGCGGGCCGACCAGGGCGGCCGACCTGGTGGGGGCGCCGCCCGTCAGCAGCAGCGTCGGAGCAGTGGCGCCCTGTTCCCGGCCTGCGGCCCGCAGGAGATCGGCGACGGGCAGTGAGTTGGTCACCACCGTGAGACTGGGGACGTGCAGGAGTCGCTCCGCCACGGCGTAGGTCGTCGTCCCCGCGGAGATCGCGACCACGCTTCCCGGTTCCACGAGGGCGGCCGCGGCCGTGGCGACGGCTGCTTTGGCCGTCGATTCGAGGGTGAATTTGGCCTCGAACCCCGGCTCGTCGGCGGTGGTTCCGGATGTCGCCACGGCGCCGCCGTACACCTTCTCCACGGAACCGGCGCGGGCCAGGGCGTCCAGGTCACGGCGGATGGTCATGTCCGAGACCTCGAGTTGGTCGACGAGGTCGGCCACACGCACGGCTCCGACGCGGCGCACGATGTCGAGAATCAGTGCCCTTCGCTGGGGTGCGAGCAGTCCTGCGTCCGTCACGAGCCCATCCTTGATCGTCTGTGTGCCGACTCCACCATGAACGTCACGGTTGACACACGGAAAGCATCACAATTCAACAAATCCAGATTACTGCAAGGCCGGGCAGCGTGACCCTCGCCGTCCGGTGCGGACCTCGTCAGCCGATCCGGCCGGCACCCACCGCGGGCTCAGCCGGCTGTGTGCGCGGACGAGTGGCAACCACGGCATCGCCCCTGCCGGACGTTACGGCCCATCTGCGCAGGTGTGCGCGATTCTGTTACTAACCGTTGACATTTGTTTATTCAGACTTCATATTTGGCGTGTTCGGGCAACTTCCTGCCCATGCGCCTCGTGGGGATGCGGCGTGGTTCTCCCGGCAGTTCGGGTTCCCTCCAGGCCTTCAGAGCGCCGTAGGCCCTCAGGCGCCCGAATCCCGAAGGAGTCAGCTGGGACGGCTCCAGCGCCAGCGGCACCCCGGTGCAGCGGCAGCTCGGCGATGCCCCCTTGCCGTAGAGGTCACTGTTGGCCCACGCGCGATGCCGGTGTCCTTCCTGCTAACGGCCGGGCTGCGACGACTGCCCGCCCTTCGCCGGGTGTGGTGTGCACAGCCGCGCGGGCGAGCTCGTCCTCGAGGTCGTCGAGGGCGCGGCGGGCAGTGGCGATGCGCTCTCGCAGCAGATTCGAGTCCTCCGGTCCCTGCTGCGTCGGTGGCCCTTCCGTCTCCATGTCCCGTGCCTCGTCGAGGGAAGTGATGACCACGCCGATGAGGACGTTGACCAGGACGAAGGAGGCGAGTAGGACGTAGGACGCGTAGTAGACGATGCTCCAACGGGAGATCTCCAGGCCCGTGCGGACGGCGTCGCCGATGCCGTCCAGGGTCATCAGGAGGAAGAGGGTGAGGACGGCGCGGCCGACTGAGCCGAAGTGCTCGGGGTCGTGGTGCGAGAAGAAGACCCAGCCCACCATCGCGTAGACGTACAGCAGCAGCGCGCCCACGACCAGGAAGCTGAGTGTGCCGGGAAGGCTGCGGGCGACCGCGATCAGGAAGACGCGCAGCTGCGGCAGGAAGCGGGCTGAACGCAGAACACGGGCCAGCCGCAACAGCCTCAGCACGGTGGTGTTCTCCCGTACGACGGGCAGGAACGCGCTGAGGACGACGACGAGATCGAAGAGGTTCCACGGATCGCGGAAGAAGGAGCGCGGCCTGTCGGCGTGGGCGGCCAGGCGCAGCACAATCTCCACCGTGAAGGCGGCGACGCAGGCGTGCTCGGCAAGACGCAGCCACCGGTGCCAGTCGTCCACCAGTCCGCTGTAGGTCTCCAGGCCGAGCAGCGCGGCGTTGGTGAGGATCAGGGTGAACACGGTGATGGCGAACCAGCGCGCTTCCGTGAGGGCGCGGCACTGGCGTGCCAGGTATGCCCGGGCTGGGGTCACTCGGGCCGTGGGGCCGCCGTCCGTCATCCTGCTCTGTTCCTCCGTGCAGCACACTGTTACCGGCCAACCGGGCTGGAAGGCGGGCTTGTTGAGCGATCATGCTCCAGGAGAGACTTCTACAGCAATGTAGAGAGAGATGCGCAGCCGGTACGCCGTTCCGGTCGCCATCCGGCACTTCGCCCGCGACGACCCGCCGATCCGCACCTGGAGCGAGGACCCGCTCAGGGCCGTGGTCGGTCACGCGTTCGCGTCGCCCTGGGCCGGCCGAACCCTTGACCGGCCGAATGCCGCCATCTGTTTCTCCTCGTAGGAGAGAAGCCCAAGGCTTCGGTGGAAGGCGGCGTTCTTCTTGCCCTTGGGTGTCGACTCGTGGTCCGTGGGCAGCAGGAAGAAGCGGCAGTGCGCGTACGTTCCGCAGCGTCCGCAGGCCTCGCCCGTGAACACGGCTCACCGGGCAACACCCGGTTTCCGCCACCTTTGCATCCTCTATTGATCTTGTCGGATGCGCAACATCCGATCCTCGGGAGCCGGCATGAGCCCGGCCTCACCGATGGAGGGGACAGCCCTCGGTCAACAGATCGCCGTATCGCGTCGAGCCGCCAGCGGCACGAGACGCCACGCGTCAACCCGACACGTCGCCACGTCTGATTGCGTTGCGCTGAGTCCTCTATATGACGTTTGGGTCATTGTGCCGTTCCTTCTGTCCAGCGCCAATAGAGCTCGGGCTCCGGCTGTTTGTTGCAGCTGGCGAGACCGAGTCGGGGGTGCTGCGCCGTCGTTGAATCCCAGTGAGAGGGGAGTGAGCGGTCGTCCTGGTAGAGGCACATACCCTTCTCTCCCGCGATTCGCCATGCCGTGCGCTTCCAGGTGGCACTTTTCCAGGGCTGGGGAGTCCATTTCTGTTCTGGGTGCGATGCGTCACACGGCGCCAGGCCGGCACTGCTGGTGAGTTCGGTGAGGCAATATCCTCTGTAAAATCCTGTTCTGATCGTTCCGTCGTCCCTGATTTCCCATTTCTGCGCGCCGGTTCCATTGCAGCTGTTGATCCGGACTGCGTCGTACTTCGGTTGCGTGTTCACCGCTTCGAGGCACTGCTCCGGATCCCTGCTGCTGAACTCGGTAGTTCTTCCAATGTCTCCAATGATTTCTCCGAGGCGCGGGTTCCGATGCTCTTGCTGGTACTGACGATGAATCCAGTCCGAATCGTCGAGTGGGAGCGGCCCCGTGTAGGTGTCGGCCAGGGCACAACTCTTCTTGGAATGGCAATTGGCATGCGCGATGTAGCGTCTGACAGCCGCTTCCTTTTCGGCCACTTGCTCAGGGGGCAGATTGGGTTCAAGTGACGACATGGTGTACCCAAGATAGGATTCGACCGGGATTCCGGAGAGGTATCCGACTTTTCTGAAGTATCTGGCTCCGATGCCGTGATCGCTGTGGTCGACCTTGCCGCGGAGACCGAAGGCGAAGGAAGCGTTGTCGTAGTCCAGGGTGAGAATACGTTGCGCTCTTTCCTGCCGGGCGAGGTCGGACAGGGTTCGCAGGAGCTGGTCCTCGGTGTAGCTTTCCATGCTTTGAAACAGCTGAATCTGTTTACGGGTTGCCAGGAAAAGTTTGAGCATGCTCTCACTTTCCTGTCCGTGGGGAAGGCCGTCGTGCAGTCCCAGGAAGACCAGTTTGACGGGTGATTGCGAGCTGCTTTCGAGGGTGAAGGATCTGATGCTGCGGCCGTTGACCCGTGTGCTGTCCTCGGTCCAGCGATCTGGGGCCCCGGCAAGCTCCGCATAGGCCGCGCGCACCCCGTTCTCTCTTCTCGCGACGTAGTCCCGGGCTGCCTGTGAGCTCTTCCCGTCGTCGCCCGCGGTGAGATAAACGGTGGTGACCGCGCATCCGGCACGGATGGTCTTCCTGATCTCCGGGTCGACAAAGTAGAGGTCGTCGTCGGGATGTGCGACACCGATCATGGTGCGCCGGCATCCGTGAGGTTCTTGTGCCGCCTTCGACGTCTGGTGCGACGTGGGGCCTGCGACCCTGTTTGCGAGAGGGGAATCACTTGAGGTGCACGACGATCCCAGCATTGCGAAAATCGCCAGCGCCGTAGCGGGAATCAGCCGGTGCGCCGAGCCAGTTCTGTTGCTGTCCTTCGTGCACTCCACTCGACCATTCCGTCCTTCTCGTCCTTTTGGCTCGCATCACGTCCATGCACGGGGGGTGGTCCGGGGAAAATCGTGATCGCGAGTGTGACACCTCTGCGAGGCTTGGACTTCGCCGAAGCGCACATCTCATAGGGGTACCGGTAGTTGGACTGCGCAAAACGGCCGACTCACCGGAACGGCCGAACATCCAGTCAGTGAAGTGGATCTGCGCCGCGAATCTGCCCGACTGAACAGACCCCCAGTGCACGTGAAGTAACGAGCCGTCCGCCGAAGGCCATACCCGTGACTCCTCCCCCACCTGCAGGTGGGGGCTTCTCGCTATCCCGGTCGGGCTTCGCGACGGACCAGCCCGGCCCGTAGAACGTTCAGGGCGCCCACCGTGTCCGCGTGTGCCTGGTGGCCGCACGAGACGCAGTGGAACTTCTCCTGGGTGGGCCGGTTCTCCTTGGCGGTGTGCCCGCATACGGGGCACCGTCGGGAGGTGTTGCGGGGGTCCACGGCCATCACTTCCCGTCCGGCGCATTCTGCCTTGGCGGTGAGGATCGTCAGGAACACCCCCCATCCGGCATCAGCGATCGAACGGTTCAGCCCGGCCTTGGCGGCGGCCCCGTTGGGCAGGAAACTGCCCGGCGTGGCGGGGTCCGGCTTCGGGGCCGGGGCCTTGCTCATGTTGCGGATCCTTAAGGCTTCGTGCGCGATGAAATCGTGGTCACGCACCAGGTTCAACGCGGTCTTGTGCGCGTGGTCCAGGCGCTGACGGCGGACCTTGCGGTGCAACCGCGCCACCGCCTCCACGGCCTTACGACGGCGCCTGCTGCCCCGCCTGCACCGGGCGAGGGCCTGCTGCGCGGCGTCGAGCCTGGCGGCGGCCTTCGCCCCGTGACGGGGGTTGGGCACGAACTCGCCGCCCGAGTCGGCCAGGAAGTTCGTTATCCCCATGTCGATGCCGACCACGGAACCGGTCGCCGGCAGCGGCTCAGGCGCGGTCTGCTCGGCGGTGAGGATGACGTACCAGCGCCGCCCTTCACGCTTGACGCTGATCGTCTTGACCTTGCCGGCCACCGGCCGGTGCTGGTGCACCTTGACGTGCCCGACGCCCTGGAGGCGGACGCGGGTGACGGGATCGTGCGGGGTGGCATCCCAGCGGCAGCCGTCGCCGTCCTTCGGGAAGTCCACGGTGTCGAACCGCTTGCCCGAACGAAAACGCGGATACCCCGGCGTCTGTGCGGCCTTGACCCGCCGGAAGAACGCGGCGAACGCCTTGTCCAGCCGTCGCAACGTCGCCTGCTGCGAGGAGAACGACCAACGGCCCTGACGTTCCGGGTCGAACGCCCGGATGTCCTTGAGCTGGGCGGACTGCTGCCCGTACCGAACCGTCGTCCTCGAGCCGTGCCGATAGGCATCGCGGCGTTCTTGCAACGCTCCGTTGTAGAGCGAGCAGTGGTCACGCAGCATCTCGGCGAGCGCGCCCTGCTGGCCCACGGTGGGCCGCATCAGGAACTTGTACGCACGAATCATCCGGCCCACCCCCTCCCTGGCCCGCTGCGGAGATCATAATCCACTTGGCATATGTCACGACACTGGGAACAAAACTCCGATATTCACACAAGAGGACACGTCACTCAACCACCTTCATGCCCACTTGGTGTTCGTCACCAAGTACCGGCGCGGTGTGTTCGATGACGACATGCTGAAGCGGTGCGAAGAGATCATGCGGGAGGTCTGCGGCACGTTCGAGGCGCAGCTGCGGGAGTTCAACGGTGAAGCCGACCACGTGCACCTGCCGGTGCACTATCCGCCGAAGGTCGCCCTGTCGAAGCTGATCAACAGCCTCAAGGGCGTCAGCTCCAGGTACCTGCGAGCGGAGTACACCGGGCGAATCAACCGGAACGGCATGGGACCGGTGTTCTGGTCCCGCTCCTACTTCGCGGGATCCTGCGGCGGGGCACCGCTGACCGTGATCCGCCAGTACATCGAAGAACAGAAACGACCTGCCTGACCATCCCCCAGGCGCAGCGAACTTTGGCGCTTCGCGCCTCCGGACCAAGGATGCGTTTCCCTCCCCGGCTGAAGCCGGGGATACCCACGCAAGATCAGGGATGGCGATGGCCCACTGGATACCGTCGACGTGATGGTGCTTGTCGAGCGTGTCCAGACAGGCAAGGTCCTGCTGCCTGTGGTCCAGGCGGTGCCAGGAAAGCCGGTTCTCCGCACTGGCCCGGTGATGGACATGCGGGGCGCGGGCTCATTGGCCACAGGAGTGTTTCGGGCTGCCGTACCTCGCAGGAGCCATGTCGGTCCTGCCCGGCTGTCCTGCCGTCAACAACACTGGGTGTTGTGGCGGATACGCGCGGAAGTCGAGGTGTCGGGTCGGCCGGACCGCCGGGCCCCGGCGCCCAGGTGCCGGGGCTCACCGGGGAGCAGTTGCGTGTGCTGCGCCGGGTGGGGCGTGAGTGGGGGCGGGTGTCGGCCGCCCCTGAAGTCTGGCGCCGTGCTTTGCCCGTGGATCCGGATCTCGGGAGGTTTCCGCCTCCGGTGGAGATCCGCCCTGCGCGGTTCGGTCGTCTGGTGGCGGTCTCGCCGCTCGGGTCCCGTTCTGCGGGCGAGCAGGTCGACACGGGAGACCTGCCCTCAGGTTGGCTGGAAGGTGCGTGGCCACGGGCCAGGCGGCTGGTGCTGGGAGCAGCGCTGAAGAGCTCTGCCGTGGTGAATGAGCGAATGCGCAAGCTCGTGGCGCTTCCCGTGTTGTCCGCCGACGCCCTCTCGTCCGTCGCATACGGACCCGAGGCGATGCTCGCAGTCCTCGCACTGGCTGGCGCCGCAGGGCTCGCTTACTCGTTCCCCGTCGCCGGCGCGATCGTCTTTCTGATGCTCGCGGTCGGCCTCTCGTACCGGCAGACGATCCGGGCCTATCCGCACGGTGGCGGTTCGTACATCGTCGCCGGCGACAACCTGGGCCGGATGCCTGGCCTTGTCGCCGCGGCTGGGTTGATGACCGATTACATTCTCACGGTTGCGGTGTCGATCGCCTCGGGGGTGGCGGCCATCACCTCGGCGATTCCATCGCTCACCACCGAAACCGTCCCCATGGGTGTCGGCGTGATCGTGCTGATGCTCGCGGGAAACCTGCGAGGCATCCGGCAGGCAGGAGCCTTGTTCGCCGCTCCGACCTACGCGTTCATCGCCGCGATGTTCGCGCTCGTCGCAGCCGGACTCGTCGATGCGGCCGGCCAGGGCTTTCAGCCGCGTCCCACACCGAATGTGCCCGTCACCGAAACGCTCGGCCTGCTCCTGATCATGCGTGCCTTCTCCTCGGGGGCCACGGCGATGACCGGGATCGAGGCGATCTCCAATGCCGTGCCGGCGTTCAGATCCGTCGAGTGGCGCAATGCCCGCACGACCTTGACCTGGATGGTCGGCCTGCTCATTGCGATGTTCGCGGGAATCGTCGTCCTCATCTACTGCACCGGGGTGGTGCCGAGCGCCCGCGAGACCGTGCTTTCCCAGCTCGCACGTCTGACCTTCGGCTCGGGGTGGATGTACGTCTTCATTCAGGCTGCCACGGCCGCGGTACTGCTCCTCGCGGCGAACACCGCATACAACGACTTCCCTCGGGTGCTGTCCCTTCTGGCACGCGACGACTACGCACCACGCACCTTCATGCGACTGGGCGACCGTCTGGCCTACAGCAACGGCATCGTCCTGCTGTCCGTCACCGCCGCCCTCGTCTTCGTCGCTTTCAATGGCCGGACCGCCTCGCTCATTCCGCTCTATGCTGTCGGTGTCTTTCTCGCCTTCACCCTGTCGCAGGCCGGAATGGTCGTCCATTGGTGGCGACGGCGAAGTCGCCACTGGCGCAAGAGTCTGGTCTTCAATGCCATGGGCGCGCTGCTGTCGGCGGTTGTTTTCATTACTGCGGGCATCAGTAAATTCACCGAAGGTGCCTGGGTGGCCGTCGTCGCGGTCGCGCTGTTCCTCCTGGTGACCACGCGGATCCGGCGGCACTACGAAACCGCCCGTGCCGCCCTTCAACTGCATCCGCACGCCATCGAGCTGCCCGCCCACGCTCTTGCGGGGCCGGTTTCGCAAGGGAAGCCCCTGGTTCAGCACGAACACGGCATTCGTCCTGGCGAGATGAACCGGGAGAGCGAAGAACTCCCCGAAGAGGTCCGTCACCTGTGCGTCGTCGCCATCGCGACGCTGGATCTCGCAAGCATGCGCGCACTTGCGTACGCCGCCTCACTCCAGCAGCCAGTTCTCGCCCTGCACATCAGCGTCGCCGAGGACGAAGCACGGCGCTTCCGCGACTACTGGTCACTGTGGGGCGACCATCTCCCGCTGGAGGTGATTGTTTCTCCTTACCGCGCGGTCGTCGCACCCCTGGTCCGCTACCTTGAGGCACTCCACCGGCAGCATCCAGAACTCACCCTTACGGTGATCGTCCCAGAGATCATCACCTCGCGGCGGCGACACCAACTCCTGCACAGTCGCACGGCCACCCGCCTGCGCCGTGCTCTGCGTCCACTGCCCAAGATCGTCATTACCTCGGTCCCGTTCCATCTGCCGTCGGACTGACCGCCGGTCGATCAGTGCGTGAGGTCGTTGTGCGCCGCCCGTGCCGGTGCTCAGGGGAGTCCTGTCGCCGGGACCACGCGTTCCAGGTGGTAGTAGTGGGCCACGCATGACGCCGGCCACGGCTTGCGCCCGCCGTCACGGAACGGCTCTGTCATTTTGCTGATGGGCAGCCGTGTGTAGGGGAGTACCTTCGCGCCGGATGCGGACTGGCTGCGCAACCAGTGATCCTGGTGGTCCCACTTCCGAGCGCGTACCGCCATGCCGGCGTCGAGATGCACGAGAGAGACGGCAAGCGCGAGGCAGACCAAGGCGTACACGGTTGCGGCCGCGGCCTTCGGCGGCCCGGTGCGGCGCCCGCGCTCTCTCCACGCGCGGCCGAGGAGTGCGCCCACGAGGACGAGCAGCAGGATATAGAGCAGCACGTAGTCGTTCCAGAGTCGCGTGGACGTCGCGACGCTCGGCCCGAAGGCCGGGTAGGCGATGACCGTGCACAGATAGCCGGAGACAAGGAGGGCGCACACGCCGGTCCGGGCGAGCAGCGTCCCGTATCTCATCGAGGGAAGGCGGCCTTCGTGCGGCCGGGCCAGCAGGCTCAGGAGGAGGCCGGCCACGAAGGCCCCCAGGTACTGCCATGTCGTGAGAAGGATGGCTGCGATGTGCGCGAAACCGCGCAGCGAACCGAGGAGCGATTCGGGAGTGAGTATCGACGCGGCATTGTGGCTTTCACGCCGATGCCGTGAGCCCGGAGAACCGAGGAGGATCAGGCTTCCGATGACGATTCCGGTGATCCCTGCGACGCACCAGCCGCGGATGAAGGTACGTCGCTCCTGCGGGAAGACCCGGCCGCTGATCAGCAGCAAGCAACTCAGTACGACCACACCGACGACACAGGTCTCCTCCGACAGCGTGCCCATGAGGAGCCCTGCCACGAAGACAGTGAGCAGGGCGAAACCTCTGCCCCGTCGTGATGTGGCCCGCAGGAGGGGAAGGGCCGCAGCGCAGGCGAACACGGGCGGCAAGGTGTGCGAGACGGACGCGGCCGGCCAGTAGAACGTCTTGTAGGTGTTTGGGGACCCGAACAGGAAAATCGCCGTCACCATCGATGCCAGCAGGAGGGGAACGCCCCGTGGCACCGTCATACCTGCCCTGGGCAGAGCGCCGGCGACAGCGGCCCAGAGGAGCCCGAGCATCAGCGCACCGCTGATCAGGCCGAACCATTGATGCCCGGCGACACCGAACCGGGCATAGCACCAGACCAGCACAGCGTTCATGACGCGCCCGTTGTCCAAGTAGTAGAACTTCCCGACGATCGCGGACAGCCCCCCGTCACGCACGACGGGCAGAAAGCACCAGTCATCACCGGATGGACGCACCCACCGGCCGAACCAGGCCGCGGCCGCCAGCAGGGTGACGGGGAGAATCGCGAGCGAATCGACCCACAAAGTTGTCCACCTTCGAGCTGACCCGCGCTCCGGAACACCGTCCCTCCGTCGCTCCTGAACGGATTCACCTGGGGGACGTTCCACGACCGGTATTCCTTTCGCTCGGGTCCGACACCGCGCCGCGGCCCTCGCGTCCGGGCCCGCCCACAGACCGGCGCGGGCGGGACCAGTCCGCTCCGGCGTGTCAGCCCTCGGGGTGGCGCACCCGGGAGGAAACGCCGGTCCCCACAGCTCACGCCCTCTCGCTGTCCGGCCGGGCACGACCGTTCACCGGCAGCGGTCAGGGCAAACAGGGCCGGACAGCTCCGAACCGCCCCGGAAGATGGCTGAGTGCCACACAGTTCAGCAGAACATGAGCGCACGTGCCGTTGATCAGAGCCGAGTTTGCACAACTCTTTGTTCGAAGAACACTGCAACGCAGCAGGGAGGAATCAGGAGCCGACCGGTCAGGCGCATCACCAAGGACCGTTCGGCCAGCGACGAGACGGATGCTTCACCCATTCGGTGCCATCCCTTGGCGTGATTCGGCCGGAAGGCATCGCGGAGAACCATGCGGCCTGCACAATTCGTTTGATGATGCCTAAGGGCTGTCCCGTGATCCCTGGCGGGCGTACGACGACAGCTGCGGCACCTCGCTGCGTTGTCGGAACGCCCGAATACGCTCAGTATGAGGATGCCCCTCCGCCTTGCGATGCACCGCATCTGACGCCGCGCGCTGATCCACCAGGGATGACGGGACAGCCCGTAGGGTCGACACGCATCAAGAGGACACAGACGCATGCTTCCGAGATGCCGTGACCACACCTGCCAGGGATCCGAATGACAGAGTGCCAGGTTTCGATCGTAGTTCCCTGTTTCAATGAGGACGAGGTGATCGAACGATTTCATCGAACACTGGTTGTTGTCCTCGAAACGACTCGACGGAGCTTCGAAGTCTGTTACGTCGATGACGGCAGCCGGGACGCGACCAGGGAGCAGCTGCGCGCTCTTGCTGCCGAGGATCCGCGGGTTCGCTACACCTCCTTCAGCCGGAATTTCGGCAAGGAGGCTGCGATGCTTGCGGGATTGCGTATGTCCCGGGGGGACGCCGTGATTCTCATGGACGCCGACCTGCAGCATCCGCCCTCACTCGTTCCCCGGATACTGGAGCTGCGACAGCACGGCTACGACCAGGTCGTCGCGCGTCGGGACCGTTCGGGGGACGGAGTGCTGCGCAGCGTCGTCAGCACGGCCTACTACCGGGCGATGGGGCATTGGATGGATGTCGACATTACCGACGGAGAGGGAGACTTCCGGCTGCTGTCCCGTCCTGCCGTCGAAGCGGTGCTCGCCCTGCCCGAAGCCAACCGGTTCTCCAAGGGAATCTTTTCCTGGATCGGCTTCGACACCGTCAGCTTCACCTACCACAACGTCAGCCGCGCCGCCGGTACCTCGAAATGGGGCGGAAGACGCCTGCTCAACTACGGCATCGACGGACTGATCTCCTTCAACAGCCGACCGTTGCGTCTGGCCGTCTACATCGGTCTCACGCTTTTCTCCGCAGCGTTGGCGTACGCACTATGGATCGTCATCGGCGTCGCCCTGCACGGTGTGCGCGTCCCCGGGTTCGCCACCCTGCTGACCGCTGTCGTGGCACTCGGCGGGGTCCAGCTGGCCACGCTCGGCATTATCGGTGAATACGTCGGGCGAATCTACCGCGAAACGAAGCATCGGCCGCTCTACGTGGTGCGCGAGACGGAGGTAAGCGTGCGGCAGGAGCGCCACACCATTGCGGACCGTCATCCGTCCGAAATGGTGTCAGCGACGGATGCGGGAGCCTCCGCGATCGGATCGCCCAAAGGGCGCACCGTGCGCCAGTTCTTCATCTTCGCGTCGATCGGAATCGTCAATACGGCGGTCTATCTGGCGGTGTACGCCTCCCTGAACCGATGGATCCCCTATCTGATCGCCCACGTCATCGGTTTCGCGGTCAGTATCGTGGGGTCGTTCTTCCTCAATACGTACATCACCTGTCGTACGAAACCGACATGGCACGGATTCTTCCGGTATCCCGTCTCGAGCCTCGTCAACCTCGTACTCACCGGCGTTCTCCTCTTTGCCGGCGTACATACCTTGGGCATGGGTAAAAACGTCGCCGCCGTGGCGGCGGGACTCCTTGCCACACCGCTCTCGTTCCTGCTCGCCCGATGGGCCATCAACTCCGGCACCGCCCTCGCCCAGCAACGGGCCCGCTGATCGGGAACCCGCGCCGGCCGGACCCGAGCGGCGCCTCCATCATGAAGGGCACCAGGACACATGTCGGCAGACCAATCGAAGGCCTCTGACCTCTCCCACCCGGAAGACGGATCCGGTACGGGGAGCAACAAGTGGCTCGCGTCACGGTGGGCGACCGTCTGGACCACCGTTCTCGTGCTGCTGCCACTCGGCCTTCTGAGCGCGGCGGTCTGGATCGGCCGCCTGGTCCGCCCGGGAGCGGACGACTGGTGCTTCCTTCCGGTAGTCCGGGACGACGGCGCATCAGGTCTGATCGACAAGTTCTACTTCCAGGACAACGGACGTGTCGCCAACGCACTGCTCGTCGTCGCCTACGCCGCGTTCGGGGTCCCGGGCCACAGGTGGTTCGCACTGATCACCGGCATTCTCATCCTGGGCGTTCTCTGGGCAGTGACCGCCTCAGCGCTCCGCAGCATCGGGATGCGTGCGCCCCGCGCGATCGCACCGCTGGTGGCTGCGATGATGACCGCCGTCTTCCTTCTCGCCACGCAGAACACCTACAAGACGTTCTACTGGCCGGCTTCCTCGGTCTCGCACACCCTCGCGCCCGTTCTGGCCGCCGCCTCCGTCATTCCGCTGCTACGCGCGCGCACCCGGAACGGCCGCGTCTTCGCGCTCGGCATCGCGCTCGTGGCCGGAGTCTTCATCGGCACACTGTCGGAGGAGACGGCGGTCGTGATGTTCGTCGTCCTCGTCTTTGCACTGCTGACAAGCTACTGGGCCTTGCCGGGCCCCGGTCGGACGCTGGCCCGCTGGTGGTGCGCGACTGCCTTCGTCGGTACCGCGATCGGAACCGTCATCCTCTACACGTCGCCGGGCGCGCGCACCCGGCGCGAGCGGTTCGGCGCCAACGCCACGTCAATGTTCAGCCCCGACAAGCTCATGACATGTCTGCGCGCGTTCGTGGACATCCTGGGGACGATCCTTTCGACGTGGCAATACGCGGGGGCCTTCGCAGCCGGCCTCCTCCTGGGACTGCTGGTGCGCGGAGACGGCCCGCGGACGCACGGGCTCCTATGGCGTCGGCCTCTCATTCCGGTCCTGGTCGGGGTAATCGCGTTCCTGCTCTCCGGATATCTCTGCACTGTCGTCGCCCATCCGGCATTCGGTGCGAGCGTGGTCACCGCCTCCCGTACGTGGAACGACTATCTGCTGCTCTACGTCATGCTTCTGGTCGCCGTCGGCGCCTTGCTGGGCCGCGTTCTGCGCGCACGGCAGTGGTTGCCGGGCCTCGCGATGGGGGCCGCGGCAGCGGTCTGCGTCCTGGCCTGCGTCGGACTTGCCGTTCCTCTGGCCCACCTGGAGCGGAAGATGGAGGTACGGGCCCTGCACTGGGACCGCCAGGACCGGTGGCTGCGCGCCCACGCGGCACACGGCGACCAGGTGCTGCCCTACACACCGGTCTCGGTGAGCGGGCTGGGCGAACCGTTCGGTCAGCATGGTCAGAGGCCGTGGCCTGCTAAGTGCGTTGCCCAGTGGTACCACCTCAAGCGCATCACCTACTCGCCCCGGTTTCCCTGAACGTAGCCCGGCCATCCGACGACACCGATGGGCTGAGCGCTGTCCCGTAGGTGACCGTTCCGCGCAAGCCGGACATGGTGACATCCCGGCTGAGCGTGGCGATTCTCCGGGGGCCCGGGCGCGGTCGGGCGTGGAGAAATTTAATTCCGCAGCGTAGTGATGAGGGAATCGGTGATCGATAATGGTGAAACCATTCGAATGAATTCGGAAGAGAAAGTACTTGCTGAGTGGCTGCGGCTGGTTCTGCGTACTCGGAATGAGGTCCGGGAAATCTCCTTGATCCGGTGAAATGGGATGAGGGTTCCTGTCGGAATTTCTTCGCCGATTGTGAGTCAATCGTGTACCGCTGCTTCAAGGCGTTGAAGGGCGTTGCCCCAACGGGAGTCGTCACGTTTAGCTGATGGGCCGATGGATTTGTTTCGGAGTAGCGTTGACAGCGGCGTAGCGACGTGTCGTTTTCGCTGATTCCCTGGCGTGTGCTTGGCGTAGTCGGCAAAGGTGACCGTCGCCCGGAGTGACGAGGTGTACGTGTATGGAGTCGGATCGTGCAGATCGGATGGTGTCGAGACTTCGCGCTCGCGGTGTCATGGCGCATGTGGTCGAGGCGGGTGTGTACGAGTTCGGTATCAGGGTCGTGCTCGACGAAGATCTTGAAGCTCTGTGGGACCTTGACGGAGCTGCCGGGCTTGACGCGGAGATCGTCAGCGAAGGCGTGCTCGTCGGCTTCATCCCACATGTTCCCGGTTCGGAGAATTTCACCGAAGACCAGCTCGTCAACAGCATTGCAGCGACGGATTACACCGTAGGCAGCCTCAGTGTCCCGACGGATCACCCCGTTACGGAATCCCGGGAATCCGGCGAGGTTCAATCGAATTCGGTTGCGCGTCGCCAACGCCGGGCCCACTGGATTCGGCGTGGCGAGAAGTGAGAAATGGCCCCAGAGATCGACGAAGCCAGGTCGGGGACAGACTGGTCACGGACCGGAGAGTTCTGGAACCCGCCGCTCGCCGTGAGAGCGTCCCAGGGCCTCGTCGGTGCGGTGTTGCCCAGGCGTAACTGTCCTCATCGCCATAGCTCCTGGTGACTCCTCCCCCTCGTAAACGAGGGGGCTTCTCGCTATGCCGGTTGGGCTTCGCGACGGACCAGCCCGGCCCGTAGGACGTTCAGGGCGCC
>NZ_JBLVKW010000099.1:0-24122 GCF_048270745.1 Streptomyces sp. NPDC056231
GCCCGCCCCGGCTTGAGCGGTCCGGGCCCTTCCGTATGAACCGGATCAGTCCGCGGTCTTCTTGGCCGCGGAGAACGCGGCGAACGCGGCGATCGCGATGAAGACGAAGGTGAGCGGGTCGGCGTCGGCCTTCCACGCCTCGTTCAGGAGGCCGAAGTGGTCGAAGAACAGCTCGGAGACGGTGACCGGGAGCTCCTTCGCGGCGATCATCGCCTCACCGAGCAGCTGCCCGAAGTAGACCGAGACCAGCGCGAGCACCGCGCTGAGGACCGGGAGCGCGGGGTTGCGGCCGCCGACCTTGCCCGCTGCGAAGCCGATGAGGAAGCCGACGCCCACGGCCGCGTAGCCGATCTGGTGCTTGGTGGCGCCGATGATCGCGCCGTAGACGCCCGCGGCGACGACCATCGCGACGACGGCGGCGAGCAGGCCGAGACCGATGTTGTTACGGACAGGACCGGCCGGTGCGAACGGTGCGCCGCCGAACTGGCCGGGCTGGCCCGGCTGACCGGCGAACGGGTTGCCGCTCGGAACGCCGGGCTGACCCGGCTGCTGACCGGCGTACGGGTTGCCGTTCGGAACGCCGGGCTGACCCGGCTGCCCGCCCGCGAACGGGTTGCCGCCGGGCTGGGCGTCGTAGGGCTGCTGCGACTGGTTCGGCGGCGGCACGGGCTGACTCATGGTGGTATCCCCCCTGGGACGGAGCGCACGACTGTGCGAGAAGTGACGCCGCAGGCTAGCAGTCGCCTGTGACATCGCCCACCGAAATCCTTGGGGGAACCGCGCTCACAACCGGTGTGCGGCTCCGGCCGGGGTGGCGCCGCGGGTGTCCAGAAGGAGCTGGGCCTTCACGGCGAGGCCCTGGAGGTCGTACGTACGGTGGTGCTGCAGCAGCACCGTCAGGTCCGCGCTCGCTGCCGCCTCGTACAGCGAGTCGGCGCGCGGGACGGGCAGTTCGCGTACGCGCCAGTCCAGGACGTGCGGGTCGTGGTAGCCGATCTGCGCCCCCATGTCCATCAGTCGCGTCGCGATCTCCCGGGCGGGGGAAGCCTCCTGGTCGGCGAGGTCCGGCTTGTAGGTGACGCCGAGGAGCAGGACCCTGGCGCCGCGGACCGACTTGCCGTGTTCGTTCAGCAGAATGGCGCAGCGCTGGATCACGTAACTCGGCATCCGGTCGTTGATCTCCTGAGCGAGCGAGACCATCCGCAGCGGGTGGCCGGGGGTGCGACTGCTGTACGGGAGGTATCCCGGGTCGACCGGGGCGCAGTGGCCTCCGACGCCGGGGCCCGGACGGAACGGCTCGAAGCCGAACGGCTTGGTCTCGGCGCACCGGATGACGTCCCAGAGGTCGACCCCGAGGTCGTGGCAGAGCACTGCCATCTCGTTCACCAGGGCGATGTTGACGTGCCGGAAGTTGGTCTCCAGAACCTTGGTCATCTCGGCCTCGCGCGGCCCGCGGGCGCGTACGACCTTGTCGGTGAGCCGGCCGTAGAACGCGGCGGCCGATTCGGTGCAGGCGGGGGTGAGGCCGCCGATGACCTTGGGGGTGTTGGCGTAGACGTGGGCGCGGTTGCCCGGGTCGAGACGGCTGGGGGAGCAGGCGAGGTGGAAGTCGCGTCCGGCGCGCAGTCCTGAGCCCTCTTCGAGGAGGGGGCGCACGAAACTCTCGGTGGTGCCGGGGGGCACGGCCGATTCCAGCAGGACCGTGGTGTGCGGGCGGAGTTTGGCGGCGAGGGCGCGGGTGGCGTCGGCGACGGCGGTGAGGTCGATGGTGCGGTCGGCGCCGAGAGGGGTGGGCGCGCAGATCACGGCGGTACGGACCCGGCCCAGCTCGGCCGGGTCGGTGGTGGGCCGGAAGCCCCCCGAGAGCATCCGTCGGATCTCCGAGGCGGTGAGGGCGCCTTCGACGGGGGTGCGGCCGGCGGAGAGCTCGGCGAACGGGTGTGGGTCGGTGTCGTAGCCGACGGTGCGGATACCGGCGGCGACGGCGGCTTGGGCGAGAGGCAGGCCGAGGTGACCGAGTCCGATGACGGCGAGGTCTGCGGGCATAGAAGTGGCCGTCCTTCCCTAAGACCATGAGAGCAGAAAGCGCAACCGCTGAGGACAGCGCAATGTCAGACTAGGCGTAAATATGACCTATATGTCGCATTGTGCGAGGCTCGTCGCCCGGGTGTTGTCCACAGGCGGTGGCTGAAGTCGCGGACCGCGGACAGAATCGAGAGGTGGCTACGGGCGCCCGACCCCCCGGTCGGACCTCAGCCCCGTGCCGGACCCACCCCGATCTACCGGGAGGCAGCGGTGAGGACAGCGACACTGGGACCCGCGGAGCGCGCCGAGGCGCTCGCCGCGATGGCCGAGCGCGAACTGGACGTGCTGGTCGTGGGGGCGGGCGTGGTCGGCGCCGGAACGGCGCTGGATGCGGCGACACGAGGGCTCTCGACCGGACTGGTCGAGGCGCGCGACTGGGCGTCCGGCACGTCGAGCAGATCGAGCAAGCTGATCCATGGGGGGCTGCGCTATCTGGAGATGCTCGACTTCGCGCTCGTGCGGGAGGCGCTGAAGGAGCGCGGGCTGCTGCTGGAGCGGCTGGCCCCGCATCTGGTGAAGCCGGTGCCGTTCCTCTATCCGTTGCAGCACAAGGGCTGGGAGCGGTTCTACGCCGGTTCGGGCGTTGCGCTGTACGACGCGATGTCGGTGTCGTCGGGGCACGGCCGAGGGCTGCCTGTGCACCGGCACCTCTCCCGCCGCCGGGCTCTGCGGGTCGCGCCCGCGCTGAGGAAGGACGCGCTGGTCGGGGCGTTGCAGTACTACGACGCCCAGATGGACGACGCCCGCTACGTGGCGGCGCTGGTGCGCACGGCCGCCGGATACGGCGCGAAGGTGGCGAACCGGGCCCGGGTGATCGGCTTCCTGCGCGAGGGCGAACGGGTCGTCGGCGCGCGGGTGGAGGACGTCGAGGCGGGTGGGGAGTACGAGGTCAGGGCCAAGCAGGTGGTCAACGCGACCGGGGTGTGGACGGACGACACCCAGGCGCTGATCGGTGAGCGCGGACAGTTCCACGTCCGGGCATCCAAGGGCATCCATCTGGTCGTCCCGAAGGACCGCATCCATTCCTCGACCGGACTGATCCTGCGGACCGAGAAGTCCGTGCTGTTCGTGATCCCGTGGGGCCGCCACTGGATCATCGGGACGACGGACACCGACTGGGACCTGGACAAGGCGCACCCGGCCGCGTCCAGCGCCGACATCGACTACCTCCTCGAGCACGTCAACTCGGTCCTGGCCACCCCGTTGACCAGGGATGACGTCGAGGGTGTCTATGCCGGGCTGCGGCCGCTGCTGGCCGGCGAGTCGGACGCGACCAGCAAGCTGTCGCGCGAGCACACGGTGGCGCACCCGGCCCCGGGGCTCGTCGTCGTCGCGGGCGGCAAGTACACGACCTATCGGGTGATGGCGAAGGACGCCGTGGACGAGGCGGTGCACGGCCTCGATCAGCGGGTGGCCGACTGTGTCACGGAGGACATCCCGCTGCTGGGCGCGGAGGGCTACCGGGCACTGTGGAACGCACGGGCGAGGATCGCGGCCCGCACGGGGCTGCATGTTGCCCGGGTGGAGCATCTGCTGAACCGGTTCGGGTCGATGACCGAGGAGATCCTGGAGTTGATCGCCGCCGATCCTTCGCTGGGCGAGCCGTTGCCGGCGGCGGACGACTATCTGAAGGCCGAGATCGTCTACGCCGCCTCGCACGAGGGGGCCCGTCATCTCGACGACGTTCTGACGAGGCGGACCCGGATCTCCATCGAGACCTTCGACCGGGGCACCCGCTCCGCGCGGATATGCGCGGAGCTGATGGCTCCGGTACTGGGCTGGGACGAGGGGCAGATCGAGCGGGAGGTGGAGCACTACGAGAAGCGGGTGCAGGCGGAGCGGGAGTCGCAGCGTCAGCCGGACGACCTGACGGCGGACGCGGCACGGCTCGGGGCGCCGGACATCGTGCCGATCTGACGGTCCGATCGTCGGTCCCAGCCGATCGGCGGACCTTCAGGAGGCGGGGTGACGGTTCTGCCCGGCGGGGCAGAACTCGGCTTCGAGGAGCGCCGGTTCGAGGGCTGTTTCGGTCAGGGTGTCTGTGTTGATGCGGAACGTCAGGATGTGTCGGCCGTCTCGGGTGGCTGCGGTACGGACGTAGCTGCCCGCGATGTGGCCGTTGTGACCCCAGACGGTCGTCCCGCACGAGAGTTTCTGCGGATAGATGCCCATGCCGTAGGTCCCGTGCGCCGTAACGGTGTTCAGCAGGATGCTCAGCTGGGCGGGCGGCAGCAGGCGGCCGCCCAGCAAGGCCGCGTAGAAGCGGTTCAGATCGGCGAGCGTGGAGATCAGCTCTCCGGCGGCGCCAGCGGTGCGCGGATCGAGGACGGTGACATCGTTGAGGGAGCCGTCGGCCGGGTCGCGGGAGTAGCCGTGCCCGTGCGGGGCCGGCAGGCCGGTGCGGGCGCCGGGGAGCGAGGTGCCGGTGAGACGGAGGGGTTTGATGATGCGGCATCTGATCTCGGCGGCGTAACTGTGTCCGGTGACGCGTTGAACGACCAGGCCGAGCAGGACGTAGTTGGTGTTGGAGTAGGAGTAACCGCCGGTGGTGTTCGTGGGGCGGTGGGCCACGGCCGTATGGACCGCGGCGATGGCGGAGACGGGGTGCGTGCCCGGGACCGCGGTGTAGTCGTAGAGGCCGCTGGTGTGGGTGAGCAGGGCCCGCAGGGTGATGTGGCGGCCGTCGTTGCCGTGACCGCGTACCAGCCCGGGCAGATGGCTGTCGACGGTGTCGGACAGCTGCAGCCTGTGCTCCCGGGCGAGTTGGAGGACGACCGTCGCGAGGAACGACTTGGTGATGCTGCCTGCCCGGAACCGGTCCGCCGAGCGGATGCCGGGACCGGTCGAGCGGTAGGTGGCGCGGCGGACGGAGGAGGTGTCCCGGGTGAGGAGTGCCGCGGCCGGGGCGCCGCCCTCGGCGACGAGCCGGGGGAGGTACGCGGCTGCGGGCGTGAGGTGTGGTTCGCTGGGCAGGCTCGTTGTTCCGAGGCCGAACAGTGTGAGCACCACCAGGGCGGCGGGCAGCGCTCTGAGTGACGGCATGGCGGGGAGTCCCTTCCTCCGGCCACATCATGACGGTCCCCGGACCCGGCACCATGACCGGTCCCGGGGTGAGGGACAATGGACGCTCTGCCAGGGCGGGTTGATCGCAGAGGGGACGCATGTCGGAGGCGGAGCAGGCACGGGAGCCCCAACGGGACGCGGATGGACGTCTCCTTGCGGGTAGGTACCGGCTCGGGGTGGTGCTCGGCCGGGGCGGTATGGGCACGGTCTGGCGTGCTGTAGACGAGACACTGGGCCGCACGGTCGCGGTCAAGGAGCTGCGGTTCCCGTCGGCCATCGACGAGGACGAGAAGCGTCGGCTCATCACGCGCACACTGCGCGAGGCGAAGGCGATCGCCAGGATCCGCAACAACGGCGCGGTGACGGTCTACGACGTGGTCGACGAGGACGACCGGCCGTGGATCGTGATGGAACTCATCGAGGGCAAGTCGCTCGCCGAGGCGGTCCGCGAGGACGGGGTGCTGACGCCGAAGCGCGCCGCCGAGGTCGGTCTCGCCATCCTCGACGTGCTGCGCTCGGCGCACCGCGAGGGCATCCTGCACCGCGATGTGAAGCCGTCCAACGTACTGATCGCCGAGGACGGCCGGGTCGTGCTGACCGACTTCGGCATCGCACAGGTCGAGGGCGATCCGTCGGTCACTTCGACGGGCATGCTCGTCGGCGCTCCGTCGTACATCTCGCCGGAGCGCGCCCGCGGACACAAGCCGGGACCGCCCGCGGACCTGTGGTCGCTCGGCGGACTGCTGTACGCGAGCGTCGAGGGCTCCCCGCCGTACGACAAGGGTTCGGCGATCGCCACCCTGACCGCGGTGATGACCGAGCCGCTCGACCCGCCGAAGAACGCGGGCCCGCTGGAGGAGGTCATCTACGGCCTGCTCGCCAGGGATCCGGAGCAGCGGCTCGACGACGCGGGTGCGAGGGCCCTGCTCAACGAGGTGATCCACGCCGCCGACAAGCCGGCCCCCGTGGTGCCCCCGCCGGCCGACTCCACCCAGGTCATGGCGCTGCCCGGAAGCGTCGTCGCTCCCCGCACCAAGGGGGCGTCGAAGTCCGGTGAACCGGCGGAAGGCGCCCGGGACCGGCTGCGCGGTGCGCTGCGTTCCGCGCGGAACGCGAAGCCGGCGCCCGGAGCGGGTGCGGCTGTCGCTGCTCCTGTCTCCGCCGCCGCACCCGCTGCCTCTGCCGATTCCCCGGCTCCGGCCCGGCCCGAGGTGTCGGCAGCCTCCGCCTCCGGGGGTGTACCGCCGCAGCGTCCGGGCGGCCCGTCCAGCACGCCGGTCCGCGCGTCCCTCACGGACGTGGTGTCCCGTCGCACCCTGGCGGTCATCGCGGCCGCCGTCGCGCTCGTCGTGCTCGGCACCGTCCTCGCGCTCTCGCTCGGCGGGGACGACGCGGACAACCGGAGCAGCGGCTCCGGCAAGGGCGGCACGCCGGCCTCGGCGGGGGCTGCCACGAGCGCCGGCTCCGGCAAGGACCAGGAACAGGAACAGGACCAGGGCCAGGAGCAGAGCGGCGATCAGAGCGAGAACCAGGGCAAGGGCAAGAACAAGGACGACGACTCGGGCAAGGGGTCGGACGAGTCCAAGGGGTCGGACGCGGGCAAGGCGGGCGCGCTGCCCGACGGCTACAAGATGGTCACCGACAAGCGGTTCCACTTCATGATGGCGATGCCCAAGAACTTCACGCCTTACAAGATCGCGGGCGTCAACTCCGGCCGGATCTACGCGGTGAACGGCGGCTACCCGCGCGTCCAGGTCGACTACAACAACTCTCCCAAGGACGATGCCGCCGCGGCCTGGAACGCGGCCAAGGGCTACATCGCGTCCACGAGCAGCGGTTATCGGCACCTCGGGATCGAGACCGTCGAGTTCAACGGCTATCCGACCGTTGCCGACTGGCAGTTCGAGCGCAATGAGAACGGGCAGCGGAGCCGCGTGCTCAACCGGGGCTTCAAGGTCGATGCCACGCACGGTTACTCGATCATGATCAGCTGCAAGGCGAGCGAGTGGAACGACGAGGCGTGCCGGACCGCGCGGGAGACGGCGTTCGCCACGTTCCGGCCCAAGGACTGAGCGGCGGTTTGCGTCGACCCTGCCGCACGGCCGGTACTTGCCACGTATTGTGAGAGGTCGAGGACCGTACGCAGCCATAACCGTAGGCGAATTGCACAGTATGTGACCGCAATTGACGGTTGATGCGGTCGCCGTGGCCGGGGGACAGCGCGCTCTGGGGAGGCGTCGTGGACGACTATGCGGGTCGGGTGCTTGCCGACCGCTACCGCCTTCCGTTGCCTCCGTCCGATGAGTACGAGCTGGTCGAGACCCGGGCGTTCGACACCTACAGCGGGCAGGAGGTCCTGGTCCGGCAGGTGCCGCTGCCCGAGGTGGTGGACGCCGAGGTGCTCGACGGCGACGGGCCGGCCCCGGCGGCCCGGCAGGTGACGGGGCGGGCCGTACGGCGGTCGACGGACCCGGCGGTCCGGCGCGCCATCGAGGCGGCGCAGGCGGCGGCCCAGGTCCCCGACCATCCCCGGCTCGACCAGGTCTTCGACGTGTTCGCCGAGGACGGATCGCTCTGGATCGTGAGCGAACTGGTCGCGGCCCGTCCGCTGGCCGCGCTGCTCGCCGAGCGGCCGCTGAATCCTTACCGGGCCGCCGAGATCGGCTCCGATGTGCTGACGGCCCTGCGGGTGCTGCATGCACACGGCTGGACCCACCGGAACATCACCGTCCGTACGGTGCTGATCTGCGACGACGGACGCGTCATGCTGACCGGCCTGGCTGCCGGGGCGGCGGAGGAGGCGTTGTGCGGATATGCGCCGACGCCGCAGCCCGAGGACGGGAGCGGGTACGGGCGGCCCGCGCTCGAGTCGGGCCCGACCGGCCCGCATGCACCGTCCGAGGAGCCCGCCGAACGAGCCGGGCCGCCCGGACCCGTCGAGCTGCCGTCCTCGCGCGGTCCGGCCGGTGAGCTGGAGACCGTACAGTCGCCGCTGCATCCCGACACGGCTGCCCCCGGCGTGGACGGCTCCGCGCAGCTGCGGGCCGCGCGCGCCGGAGCCATTGCCGCCTACCGCGCGGGCGCCCGCGCCGCCGCACGCGTCAGCGAGGACCAGCGACGTGCCGGGACCGGCGAGCCGGAGGAGGCGGACCGGGCCGGCAGCCTCCCCGTTCAGCGTCCCGGCCCCCCGGACATCGGCCGCCCGCAGCTCACGGGAGGGTGGGGCCCCACCGCGACGGACCCGTACGACGGCGAGGGCGACGCGAGCGACGACGAGTACGACGCCCCGTACGGCCGTGACGGCGGCGACGGTACCGACGCGGGCCACGGGGGCCGACGGCCGCCCGACCGGCGGATGCACCTGATCGGCTCATGGGGCGACGGCGCCGACTTCGGGCGCCCTGTTCCCGCGGGCGGCTCCAACGAGGACGCCCTGCGCGCCGACGCCCGTCGCCACGGCAACTCCGCACCGCAGCAGCGGGAGCACCGACAGCAGCCCACCTCCGGCCGCTGGGACGACACCGTCGCCGGTGACCAGGGAGCCCCCGCCTACCGCGGCCCCGCCACCACCCTCGCCGCCGAGCGCGCCCGGCAGGCACGGATCGCCGTCGTCGGCGCCGTCACCGAGCGCTGGGCGCCCGAGCAGGCCGGACCCGTGCACGAGAACTGGCAGCTGGCACCGCCCATCGGCCCCGCCACCGACCTCTGGGCGCTCGGCGCCCTGCTCTACCGCGCCGTTCAGGGCCACGCCCCGTACCCCGAGGAGAGCGCGGCCGAGCTCGTCCAGATGGTCTGCGGCGAGCCGCCCGCCTTCGCCGAGGAGTGCGGTCCGCTGCGTCCGGTCGTCGAGTCGCTGCTGCGCCAGGACCCCACCGAACGCCCGGACTTCGAGGAACTGCGCGGCTGGCTGCGCTCCCTCGTGCGGTCGGCGCCCGAGCCCGAGGCCGGTCTCGACGTCGTGCCGCTGCCGTCCGTCGACGGCACCCGGCTGCCCATCGTGCGCCGCCGGGGCGAGCTGGTCCGCAAGCGCCGCGGCCGCATGGGCAGCACCTTCGCGCACGGTCGCCACCGCCAGACAAGAGAGCGGCCCGAGCGGTACGAGAAGCCCCGCGAACCCAAGGGTCCCAAGGCGCTGCGCACTCCGCCCCGCCCCCGGCAGGGCGAAGGACGTGCGCCGCGGCGGCTCGGACGGCTGCTGCTCGTGCTGATCCTGCTGGGCCTGGCCGCCGCCATCGCATACGCCGTGATGTTCATGCCCAAGGCGGACAGCGGTGCCGGGCAGGACTCCCCCTCCGGTTCCAAGGGGTCGAGCGCGGCGGCCTCGGACACCGGCTCACCCGACTCCTCCGACGGGAAGCCGCCGGCGCAGTCCGAGCCGCAGTCACCGTCCCGGTCGCCCGGTGCGGAGCAGCCGCAGACCAGCCGCTCGGCCGTCGCGCTCGCACCCGGTTACACCCTGCGCAAGGACGCCGAGGGCTTCGAGGTCGGCGTACTCAAGGGCTGGCAGCGAAGCGCCGGTGGCGCCGACCGGCAGGTCAGGTACGGCAGCGACGGGTTCAGCCTGCTGGTCGTGCCGGGCCGCGACACCGTGAAGGCGAACGGCAGCGACCCGCTCGTCTATCAGAGCGACAAGGAACGGGAGTTGCAGCCCTTCCGGGACTCCAGCTGGTCATCGGCGACCGGGCTGCGCCGTATCGACGTCGGACGACAGGCCATGGCGGAAGGCCAGTTCACCTGGCAGGACGAGACCGGGCGCGAGGTGTACGTCCGCAACCTCGCGATGATCGTCGACGGCCGCTACCACGTCATCCAGGTGATCGGCCCGGAGAACGAGCGGGACAAGGTGACCGCCGTCTACGAACAGGCCATCGCCTCCTACCGCGTGAACTCCTGAGACCCGCCCCCATGTGCCGGCCGGTCTGAGGCGCCCGCAGCGGAAGAGCGCCCGCGCGACAAGCATCACAGTGCGGTTTCTTGGGCGGTGCGAGGTTCCGTGGTTGTACTCCCCCTCCGTAACCTGGCGTTCGAAGGAAACGGGGCGGGGGACAGTGGAACGATCACAAGGAACGGAAGCGGGACTGATACTGGCCGGAAGATACCGGCTCGGCGAAGTCCTGGGGCGCGGCGGCATGGGAAAGGTGTGGCGCGCCCATGACGAAGTGCTGCATCGCACGGTCGCCGTCAAGGAGTTGACCGCCGGGCTGTACGTCGCCGAGGCCGACCGGGTCGTGCTCCATGCCCGGACCCAGAAGGAGGCCCGCGCCGCGGCCCGCATCACTCATCCCGGCGTGGTCACCGTCCACGATGTGATCGAGTACGACAACAGGCCGTGGCTCGTCATGCAGTACGTCGACGGGCCGTCACTCGCCGACGCTGCCAAGGAGAGTGGCGAGATCGCGCCGCGCGAAGCGGCCAGGATCGGCCTCCATGTCCTGAGCGCGCTGCGCGCCGCGCACAGCGCCGGTGTGCTGCACCGGGACGTGAAGCCCGGCAACGTACTCCTCGCCCGTGACGGTCAGGTGCTCCTCACCGACTTCGGTATCGCCGCGATAGAGGGCGACTCGACCATCACCAGGACCGGTGAACTCGTCGGGTCCATCGACTATCTGGCGCCCGAGCGGGTACGCGGCGGCGATCCCGGTCCCGCATCCGACCTCTGGTCGCTCGGCGCCACCCTCTACTCCGCGGTCGAGGGACGCTCGCCGTTCCGCCGTACGTCCCCGATCTCCACCATGCAGGCCGTCGTCGCCGAGGAACCGACGCCGCCCGCCCGGGCCGGCGCGCTCGGCCCGGTGATCACCGCGCTGCTCCGCAAGGACCCGGCGGACCGGCCCTCGGCGGCCGAGACGGAACGGATGCTGCTGGACGCGATGGAGGGGCGGGAGCCCCGGGCGGCGCAGGCGTACGTACCGACGCAACGGGTGCCGGAGGAAGCCCTGCGGGCGACGGACCTGGGTGCCACGGCCGGTACCGGCCCGGCGGCACTCGACCCCGAACCGTTCACGGCCGGCCCGGTGACCCGCCGCAGCCGCGGCCGGTGGCGTACGACGGTCCTGGTCATCGCGCTTGCCGCGCTGGTCGGCGGTGGCGCCGGTCTGGCCGCGATGAAGTTCGGCGAGAGCTCCGGAACGGGCGACGCGGAGAGTGGAACGGTCCGTGCGGCCGACACTCCGCCGCACACCCCGTCCCAGAGCCCGGGGCCCGTCCCCTCCGCCAAGGCAGTGCCCGACGGCTGGCACCCGGTCACCGATCCCGAAGGATTCGGCCTGGTCGTCCCCGACGGCTGGAAACGCCGCGTGAAGGGGCAGAGCGTCGACTACACCCCGGACAACGGCGAGCACTACATCCGGATCAGCGTCGACCCGGAGCCGGACTTCGACAACCCGTACATGCACATGGTGGACCTGGAGAAGACGCTCACCGAGCGGCTGCCGGGCTATGAGCGCACGACCCTCCACTCCAACCTCTACCGCGATCGTCCCGGGTCCCTCTGGGAGTTCACCTGGACCGAGTCCAAGGATCACCCCGGCCCGCGCCACGCGATCGACCAGATGTACTTCGGGGAGGACGGCGGCCCGGAGTACGCGTTGTACATGTCGGGCCCGGCGGAGGACTGGGACACGACGCGGGACCAGTTCGACACGATGCTGCGGGGCTGGCGCGCCCCGGGTGACGCCGGCTGACGGCGCCTGCGCGTGCGGCGTGACGAGCGCACGGAAAACCAGGGGGAGCAGAGGGCGGCGGCCGAGAACCAATCCGCGGACGACCGGCCGGAGGATCGGGCACACGAGGATCCCGCGTCCGCCGAGGACTGCGTGCCGCTGCCGCGCAGTTGTTTCGCGAACGGCCGGTCAGCCCGTCCAGCTCGGTAGATAGCCCCTGATCAGCAAATATGCCGCCAGTGAACACTGGCTCGATTTGTGGGGACTGTGAAAACCTGTTACCGGTGGGTATCCAAAGTGTGCGGCTGGACATACTCTCGCCCCATGACGGACTCGCAGGCCTCTGTTGCCCACCCTGGTTCGAACCCTGTGGCCGCCGCCCCCGCGGGCGCGCGCACAGCTGCCGATGTGGTGACGCCCGAGGTGGTCGCCCAGCTGACCCGTGGCGTCGTCGGCTCCGGTCGTACCGCGAACCACACCCCCTTCACCGGGGAGAAGCTCGCCGACCTGCCGGAGTCCACCCCCGAGGACGTCGCCGAAGCCTTCTCCCGGGCCCGCGCCGCCCAGCCCGCCTGGGCCGCCACCCCCGTCCGGGCCAGGGCCGCCGTCCTGCTCCGCTTCCACGACCTCGTACTCCAGCGCCAGGCCGAGGTCCTCGACCTCATCCAGTTGGAGACCGGCAAGGCCCGCCTGCACGCCCACGAGGAGGTACAGGCGGTCGCCATCGCCGCCCGGCACTACGGGCGCAAGGCGTCCTCGTATCTGAAGCCGAAGCGGCACACCGGTGCCGTACCGGCGCTGACCAAGGTCACCGAGCTGCGCCAGCCGCGCGGCGTCGTCGGTCAGATCGCGCCGTGGAACTACCCGTTCGAACTGTCTGTCGGCGACGCGCTGCCCGCGTTCGTCGCCGGCAACGCCCTTGTGATGAAGCCCGACACGGAGACCGCCCTCACCGCGCTCTGGGCCCGTGACCTGCTGATCGAGGCCGGGCTGCCCGCCGAGGTGTTCCAGGTCGTCCTCGGTGACGGACCGGTTGTCGGTCCCGAGGTCGTCAAGCACGCCGACTACGTGTCGTTCACCGGATCCACCCGTACCGGCCGCGAGGTCGCCCAGGGAGCCGCCGCCCGTCTGGTCGGCGTCTCGCTGGAGCTCGGCGGCAAGAACGCCATGCTGGTCCTGAAGGACGCGGATGTGGAGAAGGCCGCCGCGGGCGCCGTCCGCGCCTGCTTCTCCTCCGCCGGACAGCTCTGCATCTCCATCGAGCGGCTGTACGTCCACGAGTCGGTCGCCGACGACTTCGTGGCGCGGTTCGCCGCCCGCACCAAGGCCATGCGGCTCGGCAGCTCCCTCGCGTACGGCGCCGACATGGGTTCGCTCGTCAGTGAACGCCAGCTGGAGACCGTCACACAGCATGTCGCGGAGGCCGTCGAGAAGGGCGCCACACTCGTCGCGGGCGGCGTCGCCCGCCCCGACATCGGCCCGCTGTTCTACGAGCCGACCATTCTCGACGGCGTCGAGGCACCCATGGCCGTCTGCACCCAGGAGACCTTCGGCCCGGTCGTCTCCATCTACCGCTTCTCCGACGAGGACGAGGGCATCGCCCTCGCCAACGCCACCCCGTACGGCCTGAACTCCAGCGTCTGGACCAAGGACTCCAGGCGCGGCCACCGCGTCGCCGCCCGGCTGCGGACCGGTACGGTCAACATCAATGAGGGGTACGCCTCCGCATACGGCAGCGTGCAGTCCCCGATGGGCGGCATGAAGGATTCCGGTCTCGGCCGGCGGCACGGCTCCGAGGGCATCCTCAAGTACACCGAGGCCCAGACCGTCGCCCAGCAGAGGCTGATCCCGCTCGCCCCGTCCCTCGGGATGGACGACGAGAAGTACGCGGCGTTCATGAGCCGCAGCCTGCAGGTGATGAAGGCGTTCCGCCTGCGCTGAGCCCGTAACACCGCAGCACGTTCTGTCCCTTTCGCACCGAGGAGAGCCATGTCCCAGGACAGCCCTGCCCAGAATCAGGCCGGACCGGTGGGTGAGACCGAGGACGACGCGGCGTACGACTACGACGTCCTCGTCGTCGGGTCGGGATTCGGCGGCGCGGTGTCCGCCCTGCGGCTGAGCGAGAAGGGGTACCGGGTCGGGGTCCTGGAGGCGGGCCGCCGCTTCACCCCCGGCACCCTCCCCAAGAACTCCTGGGACATCAAGAACTATCTGTGGGCCCCTGCCCTCGGGCTCTTCGGCATCCAGCGCGTGCATCTGCTCGGCAAGGTGATGGTGCTCGCCGGGGCGGGTGTCGGCGGCGGCTCCCTCAACTACGCCAACACGCTGTACGTCCCGCCGGCCCCGTTCTTCGAGGACCGCCAGTGGGCCTCCATCACCGACTGGCAGGACGAGCTGACGCCGTACTACGACCAGGCCAAGCGGATGCTCGGGGTGCGGCTCAACCCCACGATGACCCCGTCCGACGTCCATCTGAAGGCGGCCGCGCAGGCCATGGGCGTCGGCGACACCTTCCATCTGGCCCCGGTCGGTGTCTTCTTCGGCGACGGCAACGACGCCGACGGCACGGCGAAGGCGAAGCCCGGCGGAACGGTCGCCGACCCGTACTTCGGCGGCGCGGGCCCCGCCCGCAAGGCCTGTACCGAGTGCGGCGAATGCATGACGGGCTGCCGCCACGGCGCCAAGAACACCCTCAACCAGAACTACCTCCACCTCGCCGAGAAGGCCGGCGCGGTCATCCACCCGATGACCTCCGTCGTCGCGATCACCGACGACCCGGAGGGCGGGTACCACGTCACGACCGTCCCGACGGACCGCCGGAAGAAGGGCGGGCAGACGCGGCTGCGTGCCCGCAAGGTGGTCGTCGCCGCGGGCACGTACGGCACCCAGACCCTGCTCCACACGATGAAGGACAAGGGGCTGCTGCCCCGGCTCTCCGCCAGGCTCGGCGAGCTGACCCGTACCAACTCCGAGGCGCTCGTCGGCTCCCAGACCAGCGACCGCCGCTACCGCAGGAAGCACGGCACCGCGAAGGCCGACTTCACCCAGGGCGTCGCCATCACGTCCTCGATCCACCCCGACGAGAACACCCACATCGAGCCGGTCCGCTACGGCAAGGGCTCCAACGCCATGGGCTCCCTGTCGATCCTCCAGGTCCCGTACGGCAGCCGCCGGGTGCTGGGCTGGCTCGGCAACATGGCCAAGCACCCGACCCTCGCCCTCCGGTCGCTCTCCAACCATCGCTGGTCGGAGCGGACCATCATCGGTCTCGTCATGCAGTCGCTGGACAACTCCCTGACGACGTACCGCAAGCCCAGCGGTATCGGAAAGGGCCTGCTCACCGCCCGGCAGGGGCACGGGGCGCCCAACCCCACCCAGATCGAGGAGGCGACGCGCAGCGCCTCGTTGCTCGCCGACGAGATCAACGGCTTCGCCGGGTCGAACATCGGCGAATTGATGGGCACCCCGCTCACCGCGCATTTCCTCGGTGGCTGCCCGATCGGTGCGAGCGCCAAGGACGGGGTCATCGACCCGTACCACCGGCTGTACGGGCACCCGGGCATCTCGGTCGTGGACGGCTCGGCGGTCTCCGCGAACCTCGGCGTCAACCCGTCGCTGACCATCACCGCGCAGGCGGAGCGGGCCATGTCGTTCTGGCCCAACAAGGGGGAGGCGGACCCGCGCCCGGCGCAGGGCGAGGCCTACGAACGGCTGGCCGCGGTCGAGCCGAAGGCACCGGCGGTGCCGAAGGAGGCGTTCGGCGCACTGAAGCTGCCGTTCCTGGGTCTGCCGACGGTCCCGCCGAAGAAGAAGCAGTAGGTCCCCGCTCTCGGAGCCGGGCGGATCCGGACAGCGGAAAGGGGCTGCACCCCCCTCCGAGTGCAGCCCCTCACGCCTACCGGTGACTTCGCCCGTTACGCGGCGGAGTCACCGTTCCTGCGGCGCCGCACGACGAACATCGCACCGGCGCCGAGCACTACGGCCGCGCCGCCCGCAAGGGCGACCATCGGCACTGCGGAGGACGAACCGGTCTCGGCGAGCGTGCCGGAGACCTGGCCCGTGGTGTTGGAGGACGGCTTCTTGGCAGGGACCGGAGCGGTGCCGCCGGTCTGCGGCGTCGAACCGCTGCCGCCGGACTTCACGATCTGGAACTTGTACGCGACGTCGCTGACGCCCATGCAGTCCTTGTCGCCGACGTACAGACCGGCGCCGAGGGTGAAGCCGGCGCCGACCGGGGCGGTCGACTTCACGTTGATGCGGAGCGGGATGTCGACCTCGTAGCCCGCGCGGATCTCGTCGGACTGGCCGACGTAACCCACCGCGCGGCCGTCCTCGCTGAGGTCCTCCCATGTGTGGGTGTCCAGGTCGAGCGCCTGGAGGCTGACCTGCTTCGACTTGAACAGGTCGTTGCCGTCCTTGTCGGAGGAGGCGCCCGCGAAGTAGTCGATCTCGCGCACGGTCGTCTTCGACGAGTTGTAGACGTTCATCTTGAACGTGTGCCAGCCACTGCCGCGGGCGATCTTGCCGGGCAGGCCGTTGATCGAGATGTCCAGGTCGGACTTCTCGCACTCGGCCGGCTCCTGCGGGTCCTCGGACTCGGACGGCGTGCCGGACGGGGTGGCGCCGGTGTCCGCGGACGGCGTGTCGGACGTCACCGCGGCAGGCTTGCCCGTCTCCTCCGCGATCTTGCCGGTCTCCTCGGCGGGAGAGGAGGTGCTCTCGGCGGGAGCTGTGGTGGTGACCTCGTCGGACGGCGTACCGCTGGGCGTGGTCTCGGTGCTCTCGGTCGGCTGCGGGGTCGTCGACTCGACGGTTGTGACGGTGTCGTCGGCGAACGCGACCGGGGCGGCCAGGATGGCTGCGGGTGCTATGACTGCGGTGGCGGCGGCCACCGCCATGGCGCGGCGAAGTTTCATGAAGACCTCAGGAGTCCGGTGTACCGCTGTGGCCGCGGTACGCGGGTGGGGACGGGCCTTCCGTGATGGGGTCACAGGTGGGGCCGTTGTTCTGCATGCATGACCAACCACCCGCCGCAATGGTTGTCCCGGTATTCACGGAATCTTTATGTGACATATGCCACACGATGCTGCGTCGCCCCCGTGACCTGCGGAAATTCCCCGCTGCTCCATAACCAAGGGCCCCGCGGTCCGGTGTGAACCGGCCCGTGGGGCCCTTGTCGATCAGCATCGACGTCAGGGCGGCGCCGGTGCCGAGGGGCGGCGCCGGGGGTGGCGCCGCGGGAAGGTGGTGCGTCGGGTCGGCGCCCCCGCACGGGGGGGGCGTACGAGGTGTCGACCCAGGTCGTGGGTAGTGCGACAGGGGGACTTGCCCCTTGCGTCGTGCTGGATCGGCTGCGCCCCGCGCAACCGTTTCGTCCGGATACGGTCGGCTCCGGGCGTCCCCGGGGCCGACCGCTCTTGGGGTGACCGGGCTGCTGTCCCCTGCCGACCGGTCACGCACGCTGGGGCGCGGTCCCACGGCGTACCTGCAGTACGCCACACGCTCCAGCGGAGCCACGCGTGGTTTCTTCCTGAGCCGCCCCTGGCTGGCACGGACACCGGGACCAACGAAGCCACCGAGGTGCCGGTCACGCGCCGTACGGGTGAGAGCCTGTCGGGCGGCCGGTTGATTACGCTGCGACGGGGCCCTCGACGGTCTTGGTTCGGGCGGTCCTGCGGTGGGATTCATGGCTTCACCGTGATGGCTGCCCGGCGGGCCGGACGAGGATCAGGCGGATCATCACCACCTTGATCGCGGCCTCGGAGGTCGCGGTCAGCCGTTCGTAGTCGCGGGCGTCTGGTGGGATCCAACCGGTGCCTGGGTCCCGCACGGATGCGACCCGCCTTGATCCATTCGGCTCCGTACCTGTTCAATCTGCGGATGACCGATACCGATGCCGATGTGGATCTGGGCGCTGTCACCGCCCCCTCCGGAACCCTCGTACTCGGGATGGCGGGTTGGATCGACTACTGGCCGCAGGTGGGACCGCCGCTGTCCGAGCGGGCCGCGGAAGCCGCAGCGGCCGGCGGCGGTCATCTTTACGGCCCCGGCGGCGCCGGCGAGCCGACGGCCTGGATGTGCGAGGCGATCGCCGTTTCCGCCGCCGCCGACCGGTCGCTGCCGGTACGGGCCCGGACGTCTCAATCACCGTTCGACGGCGAACCGACCGTCGCCGTACTGGAGGTCGGCCTCGGTCTCCCCTGGCTCCGTGGCGCCCCCGTGCAGCTGGGCGACCTGCCGGTGGATCGGTGCGGCATGGCACTTGGGGACGCGGGGGCGCTGGACGGCTTCGTCGGCCTGGACGGTGACTCCACCGACGGCCTGGCCGACGTCACATACTGGGGCCGGTACGAGGGAGACGTCCACGCCCTCTTCGGCGGTGAACGGACTCCGCGGTACAGCGGGCACGGGCCGCGCGGCTGGCTGGATCTGCCTCTGTCCGAGGCCGAGGCGATGGCCGAACAGCTCAGGGCCTGGATGCGCGAGGGCCCCGGCAACGGGCTGATGGTCTCGGTCGATGCCCACACCGACTTCTACCGGTTCAACCGGGTCGGCTGGAACCATCCGCTGCTGGCCGGACTCATCGACGTCGGCGGCTGCCCGGTGCTCGGCCTCGGCTGGGACCCAGGCGACCACTCCGTGCGCCACAACGGCGAGCGGGGCGCCGGCCAGGTCTATCCCGCCACGCTCGAATCCCGGGCAGGCGAGACCGTACTGCGCTGGACCATCCCGCCGTACACCCCGGACGAGGACGACTGACGTGAACCGACGGCGGCGATGTGTGGTGGTGTACGGGCCCATGCCGCCCTGCGCACCCCACCGGCCGCTGGGCGCACCAGGAGAGGCCGCGAACCCGCCTGACCCTCAACCGGTCCATATTCAATGGCAGTTCAGTCACTCCACTGAAACGCCCTGGAACTCAAGTCCCAACCGGGGCCCAATCGACCGTTGGGCGGACACCGTTCCGGCCGCGATTCCCTCAAGGGCCACCCCGGCTGGCCTTGTCGTAGAGACGACATGTCGCAATCACGGCACCCGCAACAGGTGACACACGGGCCTCGGAAGCCGGAGACTTGATCCGAACCGCGCGCTCCCTGCCTGCACCTTCTCGAAGAGGCCCCCGATGATGCACCCACGGCTCCGCCCCGCCGCGCTCGAAGCGGCAGGTGCCCTCATCGCTGCCCGGCCGTCCCTCCCGTGACAGCCGGCCCTCTCACGAAAGCCACCCCCGCCGCGCTGCCTGCCACACCAACTGCGTCCGCGTCGCGGCGCCGGCGCGCTGCATCAGCACCTGGATCCGGCGCTGCACCGTGCGCTGGCTGACCCGTAGCTGCGAGGCGATCGCCTTGTCCGCGACCCCGGCGACGACCAGGGACAGCAGATACCGCTCGTCGTCGGCGACGTTCGCACCGGGCCGCGGACTGCCGCCGAAGTCGGCCAGCTCACCGGATTCCGTGACGTGCAGCGGCGACGCCGCGGCCCACTCGCTCTCGAACAGCGCGACCAGCGCGTCGAGCAGGCTGCTGCCGCGCACCACCGCGGCCGTCGGCTCACCCAGCGAACCACCCGAACCGCCGTGCATCAGCGGGCAGATGGCGATCGAACTGTCCGCGATCACCATCCGTACCGGCAGCGTCCCGGTAGCCCGCGCCTGCTCACCCGCGCGGATGCTGCGGGCGACGTTGTCGACCATGCCGGGCTCCTCCAGCAGCGCGCGCTCGTAGATGGCCTCGTACCGCACCCCACGGGCGAGCAGCTCCCACTCCTCGTCGTTCTCCGCCGCAGGCATGGCCACATGGCCGGCCTTGCAGAGCCACCGCATCCGACTGGCCCCGTACGCCATGTGACGCAGCCGCTGCCGGATCACGCTCACTCCCGTGATCACCTCGACAAGCTGCCCCGCGTCATGCCGCCGCCCCGCGGCCCGGTACTCCTCGGTGAGCTGCTCCACTCCCCGCCGCGCCGACTCCAGCGCCTCATGCCCACGCAACAGCAGCGGACGCAGCGCCGCATCCGGCGCCACCGGCACATAGCGCACCGCGCCCCCGGCCGGCGAAACGGCCACCCGCCCCACCAGCCCCTTGTCGTGGAGCGAGGCCAACAGCCTGTGTGCCTGGGCCACTTCGAGCCCCAGCTGCTCCGCGATCAACGCGGCATCAGCCTCACGCACCCCGACGAGGAAGCGGTACACCCGCTCCTCGCCCGCCTCGATCCCCGCGGCCTCCAGCATGTGTCCGCCCCTCACGACGCCCCCGCCCACCCCAACCGATGTACCACCCACCGGAAACAGCGTGATCCAACCACACCCGTACACCGGGACGATGCCCGCGCTGTCACGCACGACGACCGTCCGGCTTCGACACGCGCGATGTGGCGGCGAGCGGACATGTCACTTCTTCGTCAGGCGCGGCCGTAGCGTCGGTGCCCCTTCCTGCCGAGGCTTGACCCGCCGGTCGCGGAACCCTCCCTGCCGGCGGAAGGAGAGCGTTCAGCATGCGATTCAGGCGAAGAGCCGCAATGCTCAGCTTCACCTTGGCGACCACCTTGGCCACCACCGTGGCCGGCGGCGGTCTGGTGTACGGTGCCTCCCCCGCACCGAAGGCCGGGGAGGGCGCGGTAACCACCCCGCCCCAAGCAGGAGTCCGCACCGCGAAGGTCACCCTCGTCACCGGAGACCAGGTGACGGTGGCCACGAGGGCGGGCAAGACCCTCGCCGTCAACGTCACTCCCTACCACCGCAGTGCGGCCGAGCTGCGGACGTACACCGTCGGCACCGATGTGTACGTGATCCCGCGCGACGCCGAAGCACTTGTGCACAACGGCCAGGTGGACGGCCGGCTGTTCAACGTCACCCAGCTCATCGCCCAGGGGTACGACGATGCCCACCACGCGTCGACCCCGATGATCGTGCGCTACGCGTCCGGCGCCAAGGACACCGCACCCGGCGGAGCCCGCCTCACCCGGAAACTCCCGGGCGTACGCGGAGCCGCCGTCAGCGCCGACAAGCGCAAGGGCGCCACGTTCTGGGAGGCCATCGACGACGACAGCGCCCGCGCAGGTACTCCCAAGGCCCGCCTGTCGGGCGGCGTCCAGCGCCTCTGGCTGGACGGGCAGGTCAAGGTGCTCCTCGACAAGAGCGTCCCGCAGATCGGCGCCCCGGAGGCGTGGAAGGACGGGTTCGACGGCACCGGCGTGAAGGTCGCGGTGCTGGACACCGGTATCGACGCCACGCACCCCGACCTCGCCGACCGCATCGTGGAAAGCCGCAGCTTCGTCCCCGGCGAGACGGTGCGCGACGGCCACGGCCACGGCACCCACGTCGCCTCCACGATTGTGGGAAGCGGAGCCGCCTCCGGCGGGAAGTACCGGGGCGTGGCACCGGGCGCCGGACTGATCGTGGGCAAGGTGCTCGACGACGGCGGCAGCGGCCCGGAGTCCTCGATCATCGAAGGGATGGACTGGGCCGCGCACTCGGGGGCGAAGGTCATCTCCATGAGCCTGGGCGGCGGGGAAGGCGCCGACGGCACCGACCCCATGTCGATGGCGGTCAACGAACTGACGGCAGAAACCGGCGTGCTGTTCACCATCGCGGCGGGCAACAGCGGCCCCGCGGCAACGTCCGTCGGCTCACCCGGAGCCGCCGACGCGGCCCTGACGGTCGGCGCCGTGGACTCCACCGACGCGGTCACCGACTTCTCCAGCCGGGGCCCGCGAGGCGGTAACGGCGGGCTCAAGCCGGAGATCACCGCGCCGGGCTCGCGGATCGCCGCCGCCCGCGCCGCCGGCACGACGATGGGCACGCCGGTGGACGGCTTTTACACCACCGCGAGTGGCACCTCCATGGCCACGCCGCACGTGGCCGGCGCCGCCGCGATCCTCGCGCAGCGCCACCCGGACTGGACGGCGGCCCGTTTGAAGAGCCAGCTGATCAGTACGGCCAAGACCACCGCCGCCACCTCCGTCTACGCCCAGGGTGCCGGCCGCGTGGACGTGGCACGCGCACTCAGGCAGCCCGTATCGGCCAGCGGCACGGTCGACTTCGGACTGCGGGACTGGGACGCCACCGCGCCGGTCGGGAAGAAGATCGAGTACGTCAACGACGGCGACCAGCCGGTCACCCTCGCCCTGAAGATCGAGAACGCGGGCGAGGAACTGCCGGCCGGGGTGCTCAGCCTGGGAGCCGACTCGGTGACCGTGCCGGCGCACGGCACCGCCGAGGTCGGCCTCACCCTCAACACCGTCGGCGTGACGACCGGATCCCACGGTGCGCACGTCACCGCGGTCTCCGCCGACGGGCGGACGGCGGCAGTGACGGCGGTCGGCTTCGGCCGGGACGTACAGCGCTTCGACGTCACGCTGAAGGTGCTCGACCGCGACGGCAAGCCGACGAGCGGCATCGCCGCGGTCACCGCCTGGCAACTGGGCGGCTACGGACTGCCCGAGACGTACCCGGTCGCAGCGGACGGGACCGTCGTGGTGCGGGTACCGCGCGGTGAGCACGCCTTCATCTCGGAGATCTTCCACTACACCTCCGACTGGAGCCGGCTGGAGGAGTACACCTACGCCGTCCAGCCGGGCACGATGATCGACTCCGATCGGACCTTCACCCTGGACGGCGCCGAGGCCGGCCCGGTCACCATGACCACCCGCCGGCCGACGGAGACCAACCGCGCCCGCATCGGTCTGAACTTCCAGGCCGTGGACAGCGGCCTCATCCACGACCGAGAGATGTGGCTGGACGGCGAGACGGCCGTGTACTCCATCCCGTCGCAGACCGCGAACGAGCGCTTCGAATCGCGCGTCGGCTGGTCGCTCGGCGCACCCGCACTCGACGCCCGCCTCGTCGGCCAGGGCAACCGGACCCTGGACGCGGCCTACCTCGAGGGCTGGACGGGCTCCGCACGTATCGACGGCACCCGTGTCCTGCGTGTGGCGAAGGCCGGCGAGGACGTCCGGGGCAAGCTCGCCCTGGTGAAGCGGAGCGCCGAGCGAACGGTGCGAGAGCAGGTCGACGACGCCGCGAGCGCCGGTGCGCTCGCCATCCTCATCTACAACGACATCCCCGAGAACTGGCTCGCAGGAAACTGGGGCACGACGGCCACCAAGATCCCGGCGATGACCCTCTCCGGTACCCAGGGCGAGGAGCTGGCGGCCCTGGACAACGCCGTGATCAGGATCTCCGGCACGGCGGTGAGCCCGTACTCCTACGAGCTGCTGAAGTACCGCAAGGGCGGCATCCCCGCCGACCAGCGCTACCGGGTGAGCGACGAGGAACTGGCCACCGTGGACTCCTCGTTCCACGCCTCGACGCCGGCCACCGAGGGCGGATACGCCCGGCTGATGCGCTCGCCGATGCAGCCGACGGCGTACTTCGGCTTCGACCGGGTGGTCCTGCCGCGCTCCCGGACCGAGTACGTCTCCGCGGACGTGCCCACCTGGGAAGCGGTGAAGGCAGGTCCCGTGTGGACGTGGGACGGCTCCTGGAAGCTGACGAACATCTCGACGCTCAAGGCCGGACAGCACGTGCACCGCGACTGGAACAAGGCCGTGGTCCGCACCGCGCTGCCGGACGCACAGCCCAACTCGGCCGCCCGGCAGGGCGATGTCGGTGTGCTGGCGTCGGGCGGTCTGCTCGACACCGCGCCGGACCAGTACTTCTCCGTCGAAGCCGCCAGCGACAAGGCTCTGTCCACCGTCTACCGGGACGGTCAGCTCCTCGGCAGCGTCCGTTCGGCACCCGTCGCCTTCCCGATGACGGCACAGCGCGCCGAATACCGCGTGGTCACCGACGTGCAGCGGGACGCTCCCGGCTGGACGACCTCCACCAAGGTGCGCACCGACTGGCGCTTCCACTCCGAGCGGAAGGACGGGCTGACCCTGCTCCCCGTCCTGTCGGTCGACTACCGACTCGACGTCGACCAGGCCAACAGCGCCCGGCCGCACTCCACCACTCGCATCGGACTGGGCGTGCGCTACCCCAAGGGCCTGGACGGTCTGAAGCTCGCCGGGGCGAAGCTGTGGGCCTCGTACGACGACGGCACCAACTGGCAGCAGGTCCGCCTCGACGGCGGCCTCAACGGAACGATCGACAACCCCGCGAACGCGGGCTTCGTGTCGCTGCGGGTGCAGGCCACCGATGCCGGTGGCAACACCATCGAGCAGACGGTGACCCGCGCCTACCAGATCCGCCGCTGACCGGTGCCGGGGGGCCGGCACCCCAGGGGCCCCCGCGGGGGGGGGGGCCCGGCGACGGGGGCCAGGGGGGGGCGCCCGGGGGTTGGGCGCGGCCGGCCCGCGCGGGGTCACCCCCGG
>NZ_JBLVKW010000100.1:0-23855 GCF_048270745.1 Streptomyces sp. NPDC056231
GGCCCGGCGGTGTGCCGGGCCCGCAGTCGGCTCGGGTTCGGTGCGGCAGGAGCGTCAGTCGCGGGCGGTGAAGGCGTAGAGGTTGCCGTCCCAGGCACCGATCAGCAGCGTGTTACCGGTGACGGTGGGGGTTGACAGGATCGGAGCTCCGAGGTCCAGGTCCTGGAGCTTGGCACCGGTGGTCTTGTCCAGGCCGTACAGGTGGCCGTCGGTGCCGCCGATCCACAAGGTGTTGCCGCTGATGGTCGGCGAGCCGACGAAGGCCCTGCCGCTCTGGAAGTCCCAGAGCTTGGTGCCTGTGATGGCGTCGAAAGCGGCCACGCGGCCGTTGGTGAAGCCGGCGTAGACGGTGTGGCCGTCGACCGCGGCAGAGGCACCGGGCTGGCCGGCGTCATCCTTGGAGACTCCGGTGCTCCGGTAGCGCCACAGCTCCTTGCCGGTGGTGGCGTCCCGGGCCAGGAGGACGTTACTCATGTCGGTGGTGAACACCCGTCCGTCGGCCACCACGGGAGTGGAGTGGTGGACGCCGCCGACGGCTCCGGCAGAGACCAGCTGCTTACCGGTGGTGGCTTCGTAGATGCGCAGGCCACCGCGGCTGTCGTGGACGTAGACCTTGCCGTCGACCACGGTGGGGGTGCTGCTGTTCCACCAGCCGCTGTCCACTGCGGAGTTCCACAGCTGCTTACCGGTGGCAGTGTCCAGGGCGACGAGGTGGCTGCCCGTGGTGGTGTAGCCGAAGTAGTAGACGGTGGAGCCGGAGACGGTCGCGCCACCGTAGGCATAGCCGTCGTAGCGGCCGGTAGCCGAGGAACCTGGGAGGGTGTAGCTCCACTTCGCCGCGCCGGTCGCCGCGTTCACCGCAGTCAGGGCGCCACGCATCTCGGTGACGTAGACGGTCCCGTCGTGCACCACAGGCGTGGACTGGACCAGACTGTCGGTGGCGAAGTGCCACTTCGTCCGGCCGGTGACGATGTCGACGGCGTCCACGCCGTTGCCCTTGGCCCCGTCGGTGTCCCAGGTGCCGATGTACGCGGTCCCGTTCGCGACCACCGGGGAGGACATGCCGATGGTGGAGCCGGTGCGATGGGTCCAGGCGTTGGTGAGGCTGCCGGAGCCGAGGCTCCCGGGCTGCACTCCGGTGTGGAGGGCGTCGCCGTGGAACTCGGGCACGTCTGCGCCCGGGCGCACCTGTACGGCCTTCTGTACGACGGTGAAGCGGCTCGTTGTGGACCAACTGCGGCCCGCGTCGTCGAATGCGGTGACCTTGGCAGTGTGGTCGCCGAGCGCCAGCTCACGGGTGTCCCACGGCGCCGACCACGAGAACTTGCCGATGGGGCGCAGCTTCTTGCCCTCGTCGCCGTCGATGCGCACCTCGACCCGCGCCACATGGCTGGAGGTGTTGTAGGAGTCCACCTGGAACTCGGCACGGCCCTGGCCGACCTGGGAGCCAGGTGCAGGCGAGGTGACCGCGATCGTGTGGTCCTGGTTGAACATTCGGAACTCGGCGGTCAGCTTGCCGTCGCGCATCGCGATCTCGCGGAAGCCGATGGGCGAGTGGTCGTCGTTGTAGGTTGCCGAGGCCGTGTTGTACTCCACCGCGCCGTCCAACAGGTGGGAGTCGGTGAAGTTGGTGTGCATGTGGCCGTTGAAGAAGGCCTTGACGTCGTACCCCTTGAGAAGTCCGAGCAGGGAGTTGATCTGCCCGGTGGAGCCGCCGGGGTCGGGGGTGTCCAGCGGCTCGTGGAGGCTGACCACGATCTGCTTGCTGCTGCCGTCGGCGTTCCTGCCGTTCAGCTCCAGATCCTGCTTCAACCAGGCGAGCTGCACCGGATCGCCAAGCCCGCCGTTGTTCTCGAGCTGGACGAAGTGGGTGTCGCCGTAGTCGAAGGAGTACCAGGACGGCCCAAGCAGCGCGCGGTAGTTGGCGAGGCCGCTGTCCCCACCGCCGTGGTCGTGGTTGCCCGTCAGCGGCCAGATCGGGAGCTTGGAGTCGGCTGAACCCTTGAGGTATGCCTGCCAGTGGGAGGGCGCGCCGTCGCCGCTGAGGTCTCCGGTGGCCAGGACGAAGGCCGGCCGGGTCGGCAGGGCGGCCATGTCGTCCAGCTGCTTGGCGAGCTTGCCCGGTGTGACGCCGTCACCGTCCGCGGGCGCCTCCGGACCGTCGGGGCTGGTCACGTGGGTGTCGGTGATCTGGGTGAAGGTGAAGTCGCGCCGCTCGCTGGCCTTGTCACGCCGCAGATCGAAGTTCTGGGTGATGGTGGTGTCGGCCTCGGGCGAGCCGAGGTCGCGGTAGAAGCGCTGAACCCGGTTGCTGCCGAGGGTGGCCGAGTAGCCCCGCGGCATGGTGATGTTGACGATGGTGCGGGTCCACTGGTTGAGGTCGGCGGAGAACGTGTAGTGGCCGTTTCGGTCGGTCCGGACGATGGTCGCGCCGTCGGAGACGGACACACCGGGCAGCCCCGGCTCGTTCTTGTCCTGGATGCCGTTGTCGTTCTTGTCCTCGAAGACGGTGCCCTGGACGGTGGCATGGCGCGGGGGGCGGGGGGCGATCTCAAAGTTCACCGGCGCGGCGAGCTGCTGATACCCGTCGTTGGCCAGCAGCCACGCGGAGTAGGAACCGGCGGGCAGACCGGAGGTGTCCAGGGTCACGGTCCCACTGGCGTTCGGGACGTAGACCCAGGTGAGCGAGGCCCCGTCGCCAGGCTTGCGGCCCGCCTGGTAGATGCCGATCCAGTTCGTGGCACTGGGAGCGTCCGTGGTGTAGCTGAAGCTGAGCTTCTCACCGACCTGCGGCTGCTGGGTGTTCAGGATGAGGGTGGATGCGCTCACAGCCGACTGGGTGCTGTTGATCGGTGTGGCAGATGAGACCGGCGAGCCGATCACGGCGAGGACAACTGCGCAAGATCCAGCCAGTACTGCGGATCGGATACGGGGAGAGGGCACGCTGCGCTCCTTGCAATAGAGAGAGTTGTCCGGACAACTCTGCTGACTGCAGGAGATCCGTGGCAGGTGTCCGGTAGGTGTTGCAGCGGCATACCACGCACGATGATTGCGTGTCTCCACAAGACGGCCTTTCGGGCTGAGTGCAGCGGGCGGTATGTCAGCCCATCCGAACCTGTCCAGCTCGTCCGGCACTCGCCGCCCGGACCAGCTCAACTCGACCATCCTTGCGCGCACCATCAGATCGCACTGCGCCTTGCACGCTCGCGACAGTCGACGCACAACCCGCTGCTCGTTCTCGTCACGGCTCGGCAGGAGGTCACCCAGGCTGACGTCTTCCTCGCATGGCTTGCCGTCCGGTGCCGCGCAGTGTCAACCGGCCGCAACGGCCTGAATGCGGAGGGGGCGAGATTGCCGGTTCCTCGCTTGGAGTTCATCGTTCGACGCGCATCTTCAGCGTTCTCCAGGCGTACGCCTCCGGGCCACCTTCCTGGAAGAGGACCGCGACCCGGTTCAGGGTGTGGTGGGGCAGGGGTGGCGCACGACGGTCGGTCTCGGCGGCCTTCATATCGGCCAGCACGGTGGCGACGTAACGCAGTTGCGGCCGGGCGTACATCCCGCGGGGGTGTCCGGGTCCGCCGGCATCTCGTAGCGGACGCTGCGCACGGGCAGTACCGACGGCCGCCCGATCTGGCAGTGGAGGGCCGAACGGTGTTCATCGGTCTGCTGTGTGACGGTTTGCGGGCCGGACTGCGGGGTGATGTCGGGACCTCACGCGTCCTCGGATGAATTCCCCGGGACCGTTCGATGAAGATCGCCTTCTCTGGGATCCGAAACTTGTCCAGTCAAGCTAGCTTCCTTGCCCATGAGATTCCTCCGCAGAGCCGCAGGACTTGTCCTTGCGCTGCTCTCTTTCATCCTGGGCTTCTGTGCGCAGCCCGCCGCGGCGCATGTGTCGCCGCAGCACGGCGAAATCGTCATTTCCACCAAGAACGACGTCACCAGCGGGCGGCTGATCGTCCACCGTGACGTGGTGTCACCGCAGAACGCGGGCGCCTGGGCCTCACGCCTGCTGAGCACGTCGAGCTGCCCCGCCACCGGCTCCGGCGTCGCCGGGGACTCCGGCGGCGTACCTGGCGGCGTCGTGGTCGAGCTCGCGTGGAACTGCCACGTCGACAAGCTCGACCTGAGCGCCATGCTCAAGCAGGGCGGGCTGACCCAGGTCATCGCCGAGTTCGACGGCACCACCGTCAACGCCAACGCTCAGACCCCCGTTGTCGACGCATCGGGCGCCCACGCGCTTCCCACCTTCCCGTGGGCATCGGTGGCGCTCGGCATCGCGCTGGCCGCCGCGCTGCTGCTCGCGGTGTGGCAGATCCGCACCGGGCGGCTCCAGCTCGCCCAGGTGGCCGCCAAGGTCGGCGCCAACCGCAAGCGGGTCAGGCTGGCCGCTGTCGGCGCGGTCGCGCTGTCCTGCCTGGCTCCCCAGGTGGCCTCGGCGGCGCCGCTCCTCGATGACGCAGCGGCAACCGCGAACACCGTCGCCGTCACCGGCACGGTCTTTGAGGACACCAACGGCAACGGCAAGCGCGACGCGGGCGAGGCTGCGATGTCCGGCGTCGACGTCACCGACGGCTCCGTCTGGGCCACGACCGGCCCCGACGGCTCGTACGCCCTGCAGATGGACCCGACCCGCCGGGAGACCGACCTCATCAACATCGTCTCCCCGAACGGCTACACCCCCGCACTGCGCGACGACTCCATCCCGCAGTTCTTCCACAAGGTCCCGGAGGAGGGCGGCTCCGGCATCGACTTCGCCCTCGTCAAGGACAAGAACGCCGCCAACCCCACCGAAAAGTGGGTGATGAACTCCGACATCGAGGTCAGCAACACCACGGACGGCGCCGCCGAGAGCGCGTCGAAGTGGTGGCCCAAGCAGGTCGAGGCGATGTCCGAGGTCGACGGCGCCACCATGACGATCACGACCGGCGACAACACCGTGACCGACTACGCAGCGGAGCCGCGCCGCCAGGGCGGCTACGACATCCTGCGCAAGGGCCTGACCGAGGGCAAGCTCGGCATGCCCTTCTACCCCGTGGTCGGCAACCACGACGTCGGCGGCACCGCCACCTCCAAGGGCTATGGCGGCAGCATGGAGTACTACCGCCGCAACCTCGGCCCGGAGTGGTACAGCTTCGACCGCAACGGCCGTCACATCGTCGTCCTTGAGGACAACTACGACTCCAGTGGCCTGAAGCCGCAGCTGGAGTGGCTGCGTGAGGACCTCAAGCGCCACGCCGTCGGCAAGCAGGTGCTGGTCTTCGCACACCGCTCGCTGTTCACCCAGTGGGGTCCGGGGGCCGGCATGCAGCCGACCGTCGACGAGCTGTCGAAGTACGACGTGCGGATGTTCGCCGCGGGCCACAACCAGCAGGCCGAGTACCGGCGTGGCGCCTTCAACCGCTCGGTTGAGATCAACAACCAGGGCGAGTACGGCATCGACGGTGCCCGCGCGGACTTCAAGATCCTCGACTTCAAGGGCATCTACGATGACCCGAGCACGAAGCGCAACGAGGACACCGGCTATGTGATGGGCACCCACCGCCAGTTCGACGTCCGCAACGCGGTCGGGCTGGTCAGCCCCGCCCAGGGCAGTATGCACGGCAACAGCGCCGGAATCCCGATCGAGCTGTACACCGAGGACGCCGGTCGCACCCCGGCCACGGCCTCGCTGACCATCCGCGACTCGCGCGGCCATGTTGCCTGGCACAAGGAGCGGATGAAGTTCGGCAGCAAGGTCCGCAAGACCGGGATCGAGAACTGCTACACCGCCCCCGGCGGCACCCCGGAGCCCTGCCCGGCCGCCCGGACCTCCTGGACCCGGATCAGCAGCAGCCTCCCCGGCATGCGGCCGGACACCTACACGGCCGAGATGACTGCGGTCGACACTCGGGGCAAGGCGTGGCCCACCGTCACCAACACCTTCACGGTGGTGCCTGAGGGCAAGATCGCCGAGCCGAAGGCCGGCCAGGACTGGCTGCGTCAGGGTCGCGACGAGGCGGGTCGCTCCGCCAGCGCCGACGACCCGGGCACCGAGCTCGACCTGCAGTGGGCGGCCAACACCGGCGAGCAGTTCAACCTCAACGGGTCGGTCGTCGTGGACGGCAAGGTGATCGTCTCCTCCAGGGCGTTCGACTCGCCGCACCACATGATGCTGGCCTACGACATGAAGTCCGGCCGCGAGATCTGGCGTACCTATCTGGACGGTGACGCCGAGTCAGCACCGGCGTACCACGACGGCAAGGTCTACATAACCACCGCCGTCGGCCGGATCTACGCGCTGGACGCCGAGGACGGCCACGTCGTCTGGCAGAAGATCGAGGACGAGAAGCAGTACGGCGACACCGTCCGCCGGTACGGCCGGGCCGGTGGTCCGGTCACCGTCTTCGACCTGAACGCCGAGCAGCGCACCGTCGCCGTCTACCAGAACTGGAGCAAGGTCGAGTGCCGTGACGCCAAGACCGGCGACCTGCTGGGCGGCTTCAACGGCGCGACGAGCTGGGGTCAGTTCCACAGCACAGCGGTTCGCCAGCCCGGCTCCGACATCGCCTACCTGCACACCGCTTCCAGCAACACGGTGGTCGCCATGGACCTCGTCGGCTGCCGCCAGCTGTGGACGAAGGACACCAACGGCGACATCGCCAGCCACTCCTCCCCGGCCCTGACCGACCCGGCCAACGGGGACCCGCAGCTGGTGACGATGACGAACAGCGGCGTCCGCGGGCACAACCTCAGCACCGGTGCCGTGCAGTGGCAGTCCCCGCTGGGCGGCGGCAGCGGCTGCGGCGAGAGCGGCCCCGCCCCGCTGACCAGCCCTGCGATCTGGGGCACCACCGCCTACATCGCCAGCCGCGACGGAGTCATCCGGGCCTACGACACCAGCGCGGCCGACCCGTCCAAGCCGATCTGGGAGACCAAGGTCGGCTACCAGCCCGGCAGGAGCCCCGTGGGGTGCACCGGGAACCTCAACTCGCCCGCGATGCACGCCCTGGTCACCAAGGACCTGGTGTACGCGGGCACCCGCGACGGCCGCCTGGTCGTCCTGGACCGCGCCACCGGCAAGCTGCTGACCGAGTACAACCTCGGCGCCGGCGTGACTTCGGCGCTCTCCGTCAGCGGTGACTACGTCTTCGCCCTCACCGACGACGGCTCGCTCCACGCACTGGCCGCCCGCCACCTGCGCGGTAACGACCACTGATCAACCGTCCGCGGGTTGCCTCCCCCACCAGGGGAGGCAACCCGCGGCGCTCCACTCTCGACGGGACCACCACTGTGCACACCCTCCACACCGCCCGCAGCCGCGCCGCCCGTCTCGTACTGATCGGCCTGGCCGCCGCACTCTCACTGCTCAGCGCCGCAGGCACGGCCGAGGCGCACCCCTTCGGCACACCACCAGTGGCCAAGGTCAGGGCCGAAGGCCACAACGTAGAGATCACCTGGTCGGCCCAGAGCAACGACCTGGACGTCCTGCACCAGGCGGCCAAGGGAGACGAGGCAGCCTACCTCGGCTCACACATCACCGTGCGCCAGGACGGGCGCGCATGCCGACTGGGCACAGTGGACACCCAGCAGCTCGCGAGCAAGGGCGCCGTAGTGCCCTACACCTGCCCCGAACCCGTGAACACGGTCGCCCTCACCATCACCGCGCTGACCGACGTCAACGCCGCCTACCGCACAATCTCGGTAACGGACAACGGCGGCGGACTGCACACCTCCAACGACCCCACCTTCACCCTCACCCTAAGAGGCGCCGACAACCCCGGCACCACCGCGTCCACAGCACCAACGAGCGTGTGGACCACAGACCTCGCGGCACTGCTGGACCACGGCGTCGTACTCCCAGTGGCCCTTCTCATCTCGGCCACCGTGGGCGCCTTCCACGCCTGCGCCCCCGGCCACGGTAAATCGCTCGCCGCCGGATACCTCGTAGGCGCCGGAGGCAGGACACGAGACGCAGTGTGGCTCGGCGCCATCGTCGCCGTCATGCACACCGCATCGGTCGCCGTACTCGCCGTGGGCTGGTGGCTCGCCGCCAAGCAGGCACCGAACGTCGCAGCAGTGACGAACTGGCTGCAGCTGATCGCAGCCCTCGTTGTGGTCGCCGTGGGCATCAACCTGCTCCGGCGCCACCTGATCAACCGGAAGCACGGACACGGACACGGGCACGGGCACAGCCACGATCACCGGCATGACCATGGGCACGACCACGACCATGGCCACAGTCACCACATCCCGACATACAAGTCCCTGCTCACCTGGCACGGCATCGTGCTCCTCGGCACATCCGGCGGCCTGCTCCCCTCCCCCTCGGCGTTCCTCGTCCTGCTCACCGGGCTGCTGACCGGCCAGGTCGGCACAGCGGTCGCGATGGTGGCGGCGTTCGGCGTCGGCATGGCGCTGACCCTGACCGGCGTCGGCCTTGCGGCACTGCGCGGTCGCGATGCCTTCCTCGCCCGAGCTTCGACCTCGCCCGTGCTGCGCATCTGGAGCACCCGCGTCCCGATCGTCGCCGCCTGGGCCGTCGTCATCGGCGGCACCGTGGCATCCACTGTCGCCGCCGGCAACATCCTGGCCTCGTGACCCGAGGCAACGAGCGGCCCCGCCCGCCAACGCCCCATCCCCGGTGCGGACCACCACCGGACACCCGCAAGGGTGCGACGCGCGCTGGGCTGCTTCCGGCAGGCCGTGGTCATCCTGTGCTGGTTCATCGACGGCACCCGGGGCCGGCGACACCCACCGATGTCGCCGCAGCCCTGACGGTTGGGGCCACCGCGGCCATGGTCGATACCGTCCCGCTACGAGCCGACGAGTCCGGGACCTCGCTCCCCCACCGAGCCGCGTCGGCCGACACGACCGACCGGGGAACCTTGATCACCAGGGCCTACACCGGCAGACCGGCATGAGGACCGCGCAACCGCTTCACCGATCTCGCACCCCGCACCACACCATCTGTCCAACCCCGTGCGAGGGCCGCAGTCGCCGCCCAGGCCCCCGAGCGCATCAAACCGTGGGCCGGCACCGGCTACCGTCGAACCGGGCTGCCCAGCTCCTGCAGAGACTGGCCCCCGCCTCTGGCCTACGCCGCGGCTCCGGTATGCGTCGGCCAGTGGTGATGCGGGCCAATGCTCGCGAGGTTCCCGAGCGGTGCCGCCCGCGTCCTGACAAGTTCTTCGGCGCGTGTCGTCAGGAGGAGTGGGCCACGTGTCGGCCGAGGTCGCGCTCGACGCCGTCCGGTCGCTGCAGGCCGCCGTCGAGGAGCCGCTTGACGCGGTGGGCGTTCTCCGGTCGGCCGGAGGTGCGGAAGAAGGCCGCCAGTGCCGTCCCGAACTCCTCGACGGGAGGCTGGGTGACCGCGTCGACCAGTGCCTTGGTCTCTCGCACCGCCGCCTTGTCGAAGCCGGCGATCCGACGGGCGAAGGCGTCGACGAACTGCTCCAGTTCGTGCTCCGGCACGACACGGTTGACGTAGCCGTACGCCGCTGCGAGGTCCGCGGGAAAGTCGTCGGCGCCCAGAAGGATTTCGAGGGCGCGTCCCCGGCCCAGAAGGCGGGGCAGCCGACCGCTCGGATTTCCCCCGGGGACCGATCCGACGCCGACCTCGAACTGTCCGAGGATGGCGCCCGGTCCGGCGAAGCGGATGTCAGTCGCCAGGACGAACTCGCTGCCGGCTCCGCGGGCGCGGCCGTTGATCTCGCTGATGGTGACGGCGGGCACTTTGCCGAGCCGGTAAAGGTTGTCGGCGAAGGGATGGAGGCCGGAAGGGGCCGGCTGCATAGCGGCCACGCGGGAGCGGTCCGCCAACATGTCCCAGTGCGCCATGAAGAAGTCCGGGTTGGCGCTGCGGAAGACGACGACGGTGAGATCGGTGGACTGCTCGATGCGGGTGACCAGTTCCGCGAGCTGCTCGATGGTGTCGGGGTCTATCAGGTTGATCTCGCCGTTGGAGAAGGTCACCTTCCAGTAGGACGGGCTGATCTCCTGGACGGCGAACTGCTCGTGGGTGCTCATGAGCTCGATCCTGTCTGGGGGTTGGATAGGTACGTCGGGTCGAAAGACCCGCTTCGGAGAGGAGTGTGTTCAAGGCGGGTGACCGCCGATGCCCTGCCGGGCCGGTCACGTGATCGAGGACCGGGCAGGTGCGTCGGGCGCGTACCGCGAGGAGGCAGAGGCAACTGTGCCGGGTGTGCCTTGAGGGATGGGCTCAGGCGCGGCTGGTAGTCATGCCGGCCTTGCTCCAGGTGAGTTCGGCTGTGCTTTCCGCACCCCACAGGCGGGTGGGAGAGGCGACGCTCAGCTTGAGGAGTGGGCCGTCGAAACTCACCTTCCGGACCTGGGACCGTCCGATCCAGTTCGGGAAGAGGCTGGTGGTGACGTGGTGTTCGACGGTTGTGGGGTCGACGACTTCGAACGGCCCGCCGTAGGCGACGTAGTCGACCGCTGCATGGGCCAGTTCATCGGTCGTCGCGTCCTCGAGACGTGCTGATCTCAGGGGTGGGCGGTCGCCGCGCCCCAACTGGGCGGACATGTATCCCTGGGGTGTATAGACGATCAGGCCGTAGGGGGTGGGGCCGAGGGGGTGGATGACCTGCCCGTCGGTGCTTCTGACGGTGTAGGACACGAGTTGCCATGCACCGAGCAGCTTCTTGCGGACCTCTTCATGGGCCTTGCGTTCATTCCCTGCGGCCGCTTGGCCGGTGATGGTCATGGAAGAGGCTCCTTTCATTGCAGGAGAGCGAACGGGCCCGTGCGGTTGAGCGAGCGGGGCCTGTGTCGACGGTCAGTGCTGGGACAGCTCTCCGTCGACGAGCCGCCACAGGTGCAGCGGGTTCGCCTCGCGCAGCGGTTGCGGCAGGAGGTCGTCGGGGAAGTTCTGGTAGGTGACCGGACGTATGAACCGCTCGATCGCGCCCATGCCCACGGATGTGAAGCGGCTGTCGGAGGTGGCCGGGAACGGACCGCCGTGGGTGGAGGCGTAGGAGACCTCCTGCGGTATCGAGAAGGCGTTGAACACGATGCGGCCGGTGCGGCGCTCGAGTATCGACAGGAGTTGTTCGGCGGCGGCGTTGTCGGCGGCCTCGGCGTGCAGGGTGGCCGAGAGCTGTCCGCGGAAGGCGCGGGCCACCTCAAGCAGTTGATCCATGCCGGTCAGCCTGACCAGCAGGATGGCGGGGCCGAAGACCTCTTCGCGCAGGACGGGGTCGGCCAGCAGTTGTTCACCGGTGACCTCGTACAACAGGGACTGGCCGTCCCACGCGTGAGCTGGCACCGGTCCTGCGCCGATCAGGGTGGCGCCGCCGTTCTCCATACGCTGCGCGTTGCGGACGTAGGAGTCGTGGATGCCGGGGCTGAGCATGGTCCGTGCGGCCGCCTTCTCCACCTCGGCGATCGCTGCGTCACGCAGTTCCTGGAAGCCGCGCCCATCGAAGGCGAGGAGGATGGCGGGCTTCAGGCATGCCTGCCCGGCGTTGTACATGGCGCGCTGGGCCAGGCCGCCACCGATCTCCGCACCGCGCGCCGCCAGGGCGGCGGGCAGTACGAAGGTCGGGTTGACGCTGGTCATCTCGGTGAACACGGGGATGGGCTCGGGACGCTGCTGAGCCCGGTGGTAAAGGGCCATGCCACCGCCCTCGGAGCCGGTGAAGGTGACCGCCCGGACCAGGGGATGGTCCACCAGCGCCTCACCGATCTCGTTGCCGGCGCCACGGACGAGGGAAAAGACGCCTTCGTGCAGTCCCGCCTCGGCAACGGCCTCCTGGATGACACGGCCCTGGATCTCGGAGGCGCCGGGGTGTGCGTTGTGGGCCTTGATGACGACGGGGCAGCCTGCCGCCAGGGCTGAGGCGGTGTCGCCGCCCGCCACTGAGTAGGAGATCGGGAAGTTGCTGGCGCCGAAGACAACCACGGGGCCGAGGGCCACCTTCTGCAGCCGGTGGTCCATGCGCGGCGTGGGCTGGCGGTCCGGCTGAGCGGTGTCGATGGCCACCTGGAGGAAGCGGCCCTGACGGACAACGGTGGCGAACTTGCGGAACACGCCGGCAGTCCGTACCACCTCGCCCTCGAACTGGGCGGTGGGCAGGCCGGTCTCCAGCGAGGCACGGGCGGCGAGTTCGTCCTTGACCGCCTCGAGCTTGTCTGCGATGAGGTCGAGGAAGGCAGCTCGCTCGGCCAGCCCGGTGTGGCTGTAGCTGTCGACAGCCTCATCGGCAAGGCGGACCGCGCGGTCAACCTCGGCCGCGCCGCCGAACGCGAACTCGGGCTCGATGAGTTCTCCGACAGCCGGGTTGAACGCCTTCATCGTTCCCGCTGTGGCGGGCACGCCCGCCCTTCCGATCAGCAGATTTCCGGTCAGTGTCATGCGCGCGCTCCCTTGAATGCGGCGGTGAGCTCGTCCGTGGTGGTGATGGAGTGGGCGTAGGTGGGACCGTTCAGCTCGTGCGCGGCGTGCATCATCTCGGGCAGGAACGCCGCGGTGGCGTCACGCACCAGCGTCACGTGGTAGCCCAGTTCCATAGCGAAACGGCCGGTGGACTCGATGCAGGTGTTCGCCAGCAGGCCGACGACCACCACGTGGGTGATGCCGTGCTGCTTGAGCTGGAAGTCGAGGTCGGTGTTGGCGAACCCGCTCTGCCCCCAGTGCTCCTGGACCACGATGTCGCCGTCCTGCGGCTGAAAATCGGCGTGGAACTCCCCGCCCCAGGTGCCGCGGGCGAAGCTGTGCCGCTCCATGATGGCGCGCTGGGTGGGGTTGGGGTGATCCCACCTCTCGTAGTCACCCGGTTCCCAGCGACGGTGGGGAACGAACACCATGCGGACGCCGCTCTCGCGGGCGGCGGTGACCAGGGTGCGCAGATGCTGTAGCAGGCCCACCTCCTCCGCTACAGGCGCCAAACGCGGCCAGATCTTGCCGCCCTCGGACAGGAAGTCGTTGTAGGGGTCGACCAGCAAAACGGCGGTGTGACGGGGGTCATTGGTCCGGGACACGGTTCAGCTCCCATCTGGATTACGAATAACATCCAGATTCAGGATGTTGCTCAACATCCTAAAAGTCAACTAACCAGCACCGAATCGCACGTACGAGACAAGGGTGTATGATGCACATCATCCAGTTTGCGCGGTGATTGTGCCGCACCACTCGACGGAGGGCAGGGCTGGCATGGGCCACTCACAGGCGGAGAAGGCGGCGAGCCGCGAACGAGTGCTGCGGATCGCATCCCGCAAGGTCCGCGCCGAAGGCGTCACCCGCCCCGGCATCGCGGACCTCATGAAGGAGGCCGGGCTTACCCACGGCGGCTTCTACAAGCACTTCGACTCACGTGACGATCTGATCGCCCAGGCGACTGCCGTCGCCCTGGCCGAGGGGTCGGCGAAGATAGAGCGGGCGACACGGAAGAACGATCAGGATCCACGGGCCGGTCTCATCGACGCCTACCTCGCGAAACAGCACCGCGACGCGCCGGCCACCGGCTGCGCACTGGTCCCCCTCGGGGCCGCTGCGGGACGCGGAGACCAACACTTCAAAGAGGCCTATGAGAAGCAGGTCCGCACGTATCTGGAGCTGATTGCAAGCCTGGACGGCAACACCGCAGATGCCCGGGCAGAGGCGATGGTCACCCTTGGCGCCCTGGTCGGCACCGTGCTCATCTCCCGGGCCATGGCCGACAAGAACTTCTCCGACGAACTACTGGAGACAGTCGCCGACCAACTCAAGCGACGCGCGTCAGGAACCCTACCTCCCGCCGCTTGACGCATACCCCAGGCCCAGGTTCGGTACGGTCCAGTCAGGTCTCGGACCGCAGCCGGCCCAACACGACCTGTACGCCGGGTTCCGGTTCGGGGCGGCGGCCGCCACAGCAGCGCCACCGCGCGACGCGACCGCTGCGGCGACACGGCATCCCGGGCGACAGCGAGGGCCGGCGAGGGAGACCCAGTCCGATCCCCTGGAGCGCTCGACCGGTCACCAGGTAGCCGATGCCCAGCGGCAGCCCCGCAAGGACGCAGCCGGCCAGTGGCCGCTAGAGGTACCCATAGGCATTTCCTAGATGACCGGTCTATTATAAGCTGAGTCTTGTTTTCGGGGAAGGCGCGCAGATGGCCTAGGCCCGCAACAACACATAACGCAGCGGCAATTGGAGTTTCCTCGTGCACACATCGACCTCCCCCGAGCCTTCTACGCCTGTCGACTTCTGGTTCGACCCCGTGTGCCCGTGGACCTGGCTGACCTCCCGCTGGATGCTGGAGGTCGCCAGGACCCGGCCCGTCAAGGTGTCCTGGCACGTCATGAGCCTTTCGGTCCTGAACGAGAACCGGCTGGACGAACTCCCCGAGCACATCCGGATACTGATGGGCGAGGCATGGGCGCCGGTACGCGTCCTCACCGCAGCCGCCGCCATCCATGGTCCCGAGGTGCTCGAAACCCTCTACACCGCCCTCGGCACCCGCTACCACCTCCAGCAGCAGCCCAAGGACCGCGCCACGCTGGTAGCCGCCCTTCGGGAGACCGGACTGCCCGTGGATCTCGCCGACGCCGGCGACACAGATCGTTACGACGAGGAGCTGCGGGCATCTCACCACAGGGGAATCACCCTGGTCGGCCAGGACGTCGGCAGTCCCATCCTCGCCGTCCCAGGTCAGGAAGCGGGCAGCGACCCCGTTGCCTTCTTCGGCCCTGTCGTGAACCCCACCCCCAAGGGGGACGACGCCGCCCGACTGTGGGACGGCGTGCTCGCCGTCGCGTCCACGCCGAGTTTCTACGAACTCAAGCGGACGCGCACCAGCGCGCCCGATTTCGGCTGAGCCACACGCGCATGGCGGATCGGCGCGCCAACCGCCCTATCGGCACCCCACCTTGGACAAGACTTACCCAGGGATGCCTTCGGGCCTGCCAGGCTCATCAACGGCCGACCGGCCGGGATGTAAGCGTTCGTTGCTGAGGTCGCCGTCACCTTCGTCCCCGGTCCTCTCCGTAAGCAGTCATCTCATTCGGCAAGCCTGCGATAGCAGATGAGGGTGCAGGCGATGCCGGTGAGAAGCTGTGTCAGAACCGGCGATCCGTGACGTTCTGTAACGCCGACCTAGAAGGGCAGCTACTCGGTAGGTGCTTTTCATCCTCAGCCATGGCACGGCGCCTCCCGTGGGCTGCGCAGTGACCCACGCGAGGCGCCGCCGGGGAACTTGGTCGAACCCGCGTTCCTGGTACAGCTCCAGGGCCGCCTGCTGAAGGCGGCGTCGCGCTTCTGCTCCGCTCCGTGACACGCCCCGAGGATACCGAGCGTGTCAGTGACTGGCGCTACTTGACGTCAGTGACTGAGACTCCGTAGCGTTAGTAGCCGACCGTTCAACTAAACCACTACCTAGTGCCAGTGCCAGTGCCAGTCACTGGCGTCAAGCGGGAGAGTGTTCCATGCATGTCTTTGTCACTGGCGGTTCCGGCCAGACCGGCCCCGCAGTCATTGCCGAGCTCGTCAGGGCCGGCCACACCGTCACCGGTTTGGCGCGCTCGGATGCTGCCGCCGACCGGCTGCAGTCACTGGGGGCCGCACCACACCGCGGTTCCCTGGACGACATCGACAGTCTGCGCAGGGGCGCCGAAGCCGCCGACGGCGTCCTGCACATGGCCTACGGCGCCGACTTCTCCGACCTCGACGGCATAGTGAGGCGCGACCGGACCGCGATCGAGACACTCGGCCAGTCGTTGGAACACTCGGGCAAGCCGCTCGTCGTCACCTCGAGCACCCTGGTCATGCCCGTCGGCCGGGAGGCCACCGAGAAGGGCGAACCTGACACGGCCGGGATCGTCGCCTTCCGCATCTCGAGTGAGCAAGCTTCTCTGGGCTTCGCCACCCGGGGAGTGCGTGCGAGCGTGGTTCGCCTCGCTCCTACCGTCCACGGTCCCGAGGACCGCCTTTTCATCCCCATGCTCATCGCCACCGCGCGAAAGACCGGCGTCTCGGCATACGTCGGCGACGGCGCCAATCGGTGGCCTGCGGTGCACCGGCTCGACGCGGCGGTTCTCTTCCGTCTGACAGTGGAAAAGGCACCTGCAAGCAGCGTGCTGCACGGAGTGGCCGAAAGCGGCGTCACCCTGAAGAGCATCGCCGAGACGATCGCCCAGGGCTTGGACCTGCCCACGGTCTCACTGACCCGCGACGAGGCCGCCAAGCACTTCGGAAGCCCGTTCATGGCCACCGTCTACGGCCTCGACGCCCCTGCCTCCGGTTCGCACACTCAGGAGCTGCTCGGCTGGTCGCCCACCCACCCGACACTCCTCGAGGACCTGGAGCACGGCGATTACCTGGCCATGCAGACCTCCTGACCCCTCATGAGCGACGCCGAGCGCCGTTGACAGGTCGGCGCGGCCCCGACGCAAACGAGCGGTCCGCCCCGGCACACCCCGGGCTCGGCGCTCACCTCTCAAGCCCGCCCAGACCTGCGACGGCGTGCGCTGCGTCGCCCCGCACATCTGCCCGAGTGTCAGCCCCGCTGGCCGCGCCTCCTGCAGAGCCTCGCGTACCGCCTGGCCGTGCATGAGGGCGGGCAGGCCCGCCCTCATGGCTACTGGCCCCGCAGCAGCTGGGCAAACTGTTCGTCCAGATCGACCTGCCCGGTTGCGGCCGCGGTCTCGATCCAGTCGGCCGTCGCGCGGATCTTCTCCACGTGGTTTTCCAACGCCTTCATCTGGGCGTCGGTGAACTAGGGCGTGTTTCGGGACCAGCCGGGCGGCGTCGGCGATGAACCCCCGGCAGACGGCGATGAGGTCGTTGTACTCCATCGACTTCCGCCAGCTGTGGACGATGCGGGCCGGGTCGTCGAACGGTTCGCTCTCTTCGGCGAAGGTTTCCTCGTACTCCTCGTCGAACTCGTCGTCGCGCCCGCCGCACGGGGCCGGCTGGGGCCGGCTCCGCCCTGTGGAGCGATGCCGCACCGGAAGGCTCAGCCGGTCTGGCCTGGATCGTTGGGGTGTGACTGCACGGCGGTGATCACCGCGGTCGCCCAAGGCCACATGGGTAGGCTTCCGAGCACCTTCTCACGCAACTCCGCCTCGTCGGCGGCGCGCCACACGCCGACCATGTCGTTCGCCTGCACGACGTCCGGCACGGCTGTGCCACGCTGCTCACCGTGAGCATCTCCACCGCCGCGGTCCGCAAGGTCAGTCCGAACTCCTGCGCCTGGGCGCCCCCGCGATGATGCGGACCCGCAAACATCCCAGGGGGGACCATGCGCACCCGACTCAGCGCCGCCGTCGTGACCGCGGCCACCCTGCTCGCCCTCACGGGCTGCGGATCTCGGAGCTGACCAGCCTGCTCGCCCCCGGCGACGCGCGCCGCTGACCTTTCTGTCACCGGTGTGCCCTACCGTGGAACCACACCACGGCCAGACGCTTACCGCCGTCCTCCGCCGCCCCGAGCGCCCACGCCGCGGGGGGCGACCTGCGGCAGATCTGCTGCGGGCGACCGTCGACACCGTGCTACGGGGCGATCCGCTCAGCCGGCCCCGGCACCGACGGCGCAGGACTTCGGGCGGTCATTCCGACGGCCCGCGATGATGATCAGGAGGTGGGCTCGTGACTGGGGCAGACGGCCGGGTGGCATTGGTGACAGGGGCCAGCAGCGGAATCGGTACGGCCACCGCGGGTCTCCTTGCCGCGCGAGGGATGCGCGTGGTGGTCAACTACCTGCACAACACCAAGGCGGCCGACGAGGTCGTGGCCGACGTCGAGGCCGCAGGCGGGCAGGCCATGGCCGTGCAGGCCGACGTGCGCGAGGCAGCGGCCATCGAGAGCATGATCGAACAGGTCCAGGCGGCGTGGGGCGGCATCGACGTGCTCGTGCACAACGCGCTGATCCCGTATGTGGTCAAGTCGTTCCAGGACATGACGTGGGAGGAACTGGGCGGCAAGATCGACGCCGAGATGCATGCGGCGTTCGCGGTCACCAAGGCCGTACTGCCCGCCATGAGCGAACAGGGCTGGGGACGCATCGTCTACATCAGCACCGGCCTCAGCCGTCGGCCCCGGGCGGGCATGATCGCGCTGGGCGCGGCCAAGGCCGCCCTGGAGCAGTTCGCCCGTTACCTCGCCCAGGAACTGGGCCCGCAGGGCATCACGGTCAACATCGTCGCAGGCGGCCCGGTGGAGGACACCCGCATGGGGTCCGCGCTCAACGAGAAGATCAAGCAGCAGCAGGTGGCCCTCACCCCTGTGGGCCGCCTGGCACGCCCGGCCGACGTCGCCCAGGCGGTCGCCTTCTACGCCGACGAGGACAACTCCTTCATGACCGGCACCACAGCCGCGGTCAACGGCGGTATGTTGATGGACTGACGGCCCGACCCGTATCCGCCGCACCATCACCTCAGCACCATACGCCGCGCCGTCCCGCGCCCGTGCAGGACGGCGCGGCGATGGCAGGATCGAGGAACGGCTTCATGTACAGGATCGATCTCGCCTACGTCGGGCGGGGCCTGCACGAGGAACTGGCCGCCTACATCGCCGACCAGCAGGACTACTACGCCGACGAGGGCGTCCACGTCGCACTGCGCGACGGCTGCACCTGGGACATCGAACGGCTGCGCCGCTGCGCCACCATCGGACTAGGCCGGGCACTGCTCTCCCGCCTGACCGACGGCATCCCGTGGGTCGCCCTCAACGTCAACACCTACCACCCGCTGTTCTGGTTCCTCGCCCGCCCCGGCCTGACCTCCCTGACGGACCTGGCCGGCCAACGACTGGCGGTACACGCCCCCCACACCCCACCCGGGTGCTTCGCCCGGATCGTGCTGCGCAAGGCCGGCCTCGACCCCGACCGCAATGTCGACACCGTCGTCCGCTCCCCCGGCGACTACGGCATGGACCTGCGCCGACTGCGCGAGGGCAGGATCGACGCCGCCTACGTCGGCAGCACCATGGCGCCCGAGGCAGTCGCCGCCGAGCAGGGCTGGCAGGTGCTGGCCTGGGTTGGCGACCACTTCCAGATCCCCACCGTGGGCGTGGCCGTCGACCCCACCTACATCGACCCGGACGCCCCCGCGGTCCAGGCCGTCGTACGAGCCCACCGACGCGCCCTGCAGGTGATCCACAACGACCCCGACACCACCGTGCGGCACATGCGGACGTTCCTAGGCGGACAGACCGAGGACGAAGTCCGAGCCCACTACGAGACGTTCATCGCGCCATACTTCACCACCGACAGCCAAGCCGACCTCGCGGTCGGCGACAGCGCGATCATCGAGGTCGCCGCCGAACTCGATGTCCCCGCCACCGTCACGGCAGCCGAGTTCTACCGCACCGCCACAGCCTAGAAGCCCGGCGACGCCGAGCTGCCAAAGCGCGGACAGTACCTCAAGACCACCCACGCAGAGACCCCCACGGCGGCTCGTTGGCCAGGAGCTGGAGGCGGCTGTGCGACCCCGAGTCGACACTCGGGCCACGCCACACCCACACGACAGAAACACACTCATTTGCCAAAGCCCGGAGCCCGCGTCAGCAAGCTGTCACAGCCTCATGAACGATCGAATCCAGCCCTGGGGCAGGCCCTGCCAATTTCCCTGCCCGGCATCGGCTCAGCGAGTGCTGTCCGCCATTCAGGCGCACCGAAGGCGTCCGCGAAGTACTGCGTCTCGTGCACCACATGCCCGTGGGCAAATTCCATAATGCTCACTGAGTAGGTGGGCACCCCGTCGTATGTGATGACACACTCGCTCACCCACAGATCCCCGCCGCCAACGACCCGGTGGACGGTGAAGTGCCGACTGGCAGGGTGCCCGCCGCGTTGCGCCGAAATCGTCGCGCGGCCCCGGAATCGTTCACCTGACTGGGGGTAGTCCAGGATCGCGTCCGCAGCGTAGATGGCGTGCTCGGCTTCGGTATCCCCACGTTCCGACGCCCGCCAGTGTTCCTCGACTGCGGCCCTGGTCCGGATGTCAGCATCCATCGCACTGTCCCCTCTGTAGGCGGCCGGAGCGATCCAGGGGACCTGGGAACGCTTCGAGGCTCCCCAGGACACCGGGCCGTTGAACGTAATGGGCAACGGTGACAGCGTACGTCGCCGAGGCAGCGACTCACCTTTAAGGACACTGCGGATCAAATGACCCGACCAAGGTGACCAAGCATCACGACCAAGGGACCGGAGAAGACCGAAAGTCCTGACAAACACGCCTCCGATCCACTGCAGAGAGCTACTTGTCACTTCCCCGTAGCTTCGCCAGTGGAGTGCCGTGATCCCCGTGGGTTCAAGGAAACCGAAGGTCCTTCAGCCTGAACCCACAGGTCCACCGGTCTGCTTCAAGCCGGTGCATCCGTGGGTTCGGTTGGAACACGAGGATGCTGTGCAAGCCGAAGAGCTTCGGTCGTGACATCGGCGTCGACCTGCGCCTGTGTTCTGTCGCCGTACTCGAGGACGTCGTAGTCGTCGTCCAGGTTGGCGAGTCGTTCGACCAGAGGCAGCTCGTGCCCGAAACAATGGTGGATCCGGAAGGCCAGCTCGCGTGGTGTCAGCTCACCGGCCAGCATCCGGGCGGCAAGTGCGCGCGCGGCGGCTTCCTGTCCGGCAACGCTGCCCGCTGGGTGGAAGGTGAGGCCCAGTTCGTCGAGTGCCGCGGGAAGGAGATCGTGGACGCCGTAGTCCGCCTCCGCGCGTGTGCACGCGGCCAAGATCCGTAGGGCAGGACTGTCGAGGCCGGCAACGAGTGCATCACAGGCAGCAGTGACGACGTCGGTTGCGCGGATCTCGCCCATGCTCCAGAGAACGGCACGATCCTGAAGCCGGCGGGCTGCTGGTTCGGTCGACGGCATCTACTCATGATCTCGTCAGTGCGTCGAGCGGGTCGAGTGAGTTTCATTGCGATGCCTCCAGGTGCCGGACGTCACCGCAGATGGTGCCGTCCGCAAGCCCCGCCGAAGCCCGCGCGAGAACGAACCCGGCGAGCACGTCGGTCTCGAACTGCTCCAGTTCCCCCGCCGAGACCGGATCGCGGAACTCGCGCAGGTCGCGTACGGCTGCCGGCGCCAACCCGAGCCTCCTCGCCTTCACCCCGATCACAGATCGATCGGACGAAGTGAGAACGCTTCAAGAATCCTGAAGTTGCGTCACCAACTCGAGGAACACCCCAAAGAGACAAAACATCCTGGTCATGGGGACAAGGACTCAGCAGGGCTCAGGGGAACTCGCGGGATGTCGCTCAGTACGCGAACTGCGTCAACGCCCTCACGGGCGACACACCGGGCAAACGCGACCGGCCCTCCCGATGACGCGCGATCGGTCCATTGTCCTGCAGAAGCGAGGGGAGCCGACCGTGGGCCGTCCGAGGAGGGCAGCCACCCGGCGCGGCGGCCCGGCCCTTCTCGATGCACAGACATCCCACACGGGTGAGGTGCGCCCCCGGAGCGTCACCGCCGAAAAAAAGGGGGCATCAGGGCGGATGTCACGGGCTCGGGCCGGGCCCTCGGCCTCTGACCTGCGAAATTAAGGATTGAGTAGATCTCCGTCCAGGGTGCTGGAGGGGTCATGTGCTACTAGCGTGAATGCCGTGACAGTTGCAACCGAGGCACGCTCCGGGCGGCAAGGCTCCCGGAGGGTGGGAACCGATCATCTGCGAGACGTGCTCCCGCCCCAGCGGTGACCTCTGCGGACCGCACCGCATACGAATGCGCTGCGGCCATCACCTTGGATCTTCGGTGGTGGAAGGAAAGGTAAAGACTCATGCGAGCACCTCATATCAAGCGTTCCCTCGCTGTAGCAGCTGCCGGTGTGATGCTGGTCGGCGGCGCCGCTGTCGGCGCCGCGGGTACGGCCGCGGCCGCTCCTGCCCATGCGACCTACGGGGTCAGCCAGTCCTACGGCGCCCACGGCGGCGGCGGCGGTTACGGCGGCGGCGGCGGCTACGGCGGCGGCTACGGCGGCGGCTACGGCGGTTACGGATTTGGTTACTGAGCCAACTTTGGGAAAGGTGAACGTGACGGCCCTCTCGAACGAGGGGGCCGGCTTCATGGCGCCTGAGCCGGCGTCGGCTTGCCGGGCGCACGCGGCCCCGGCACCCCGGTGCGCATCGGCGCACTCAGCAGCCCCGGGGACGCCTCCTTCAGGTTCCCGAGAACCGTGCGCCGGACCGCCGGTTCGATCGGTGCGGCGGACGGGACCGCGAGGACGTGGCAGCCCGCCGCCTCCGCCGAGGCGACGCCCGTGGGGGTGTTCTCTATGGGGTGTTCTCTACGGCCACGCAGGCGGCCGGGGCCACGCCCAGGGCCTGGCAGGCGGCGAGGTACAGGTCGGGTTTCGTGCGAAACGTGTCATCGGCGGTGACCGTGGTGGTGAACCGGCCCGCGCCCAGCGACTCCAGGGCCTTCACGACGGTGTCGGCGACGTGTCGCGGCGAGGCCGTGACAAGGGCGGCTCCGCGTAGCTTCTACTGCTCTGGGTTGCCAGCGAGGCGGTAGACGGCTCGATCGGCGTCGACGCGCTCGATGACTTTGTCGGCCTCAACGGCTACGCCTACGCCGACAACAACCCCGCCACCCAGTCCGATCCCACCGGCATGATGTCGCCGCAGTGCAGGGACTCCAGGAACGCCCAGAGTTCCGGGCTCTCAGACTGCCGATCCATACCCGTAACCCTGGCACACGACGTCATGTGCCAGCCATGTCCTCAAGCTGAAGCGACCGTCCGCAATCCCGCCAAGCCTCGGCCGCCAGCACCTTGATCGCCCGGACTAGTCATCACGCGCCAGTTCCCGGATCGCCTCGGCCTTCTCCTGCGCGGTGACAGCGAATAGACGTCCGGTCATCTATTATGTCTCCAGTCGACTATCCGATTCGCCGGGTGGCCGAACAGTCACAAATGGTTATCAAACCCATGACGGGAGATGTCGAACATGCGTGTCGAAATTTGGACTGACTTTGCCTGCCCCTGGTGCTACGTCGGAAAGGCTCGCTTCGAGAAGGGTCTCGCTGCCTTCGCTCACCGCGACCAGGTGGCCGTGGTGCACCGGTCGTTCGAGCTGAATCCCCAGGCGGAAAACGGCACCGTGCCGATCATCGACGCGGTCGCCGCACAGTACGGGCGCACCCGTGAGCAGCAGGTCGCCAGGGAAGCGCAGGCTGCGGCCATGGCCCGAGAAGTGGGCCTGGGATTCCGCATCGGTGGGCGCGTCTTCGGGAACACCTTCGACCTGCACCGGCTCATTCATTTCGCCAGGACTCGTGGCCGGCAAACCGAGCTCATGGGCCTCGCCTTCCAGGCGAACTTCGCGGAAGAGCGTTCGGTCTACGACCGGGACACTCAGATCAGTCTCGCTGTCGAAGCGGGGCTGGATGACGTGGAGGCGCGAGCAGTGCTCGACGACCCGGATGCGTTCGCTGAAGAGGTGCGGGCCGATGAGCGAATGGCGACTGACTTGGGCGTCGCCGGCGTGCCCTTCTTTGTGCTGAACCAGCGTTACGGGGTGAGCGGCGTTCAGTCGCCGGAGGCGTTCACCCGGGCGCTGGACCAGGCCTGGGCGGACCGATCGGCAGCGTGAGGGCTTCGGTTTCAGAGGCCGGGGCCACGGCGGTCGCACGGCCTGAGGTGCCCTGACCGCCGGGCCGACTACTACAGGCCGTGTTTTGAATGTGCCTCGGTCCCTCGTCCTGCGTTGGGATGATCTCGGTGTAGGGCGAGGGAAGCCTTCTGACAAGCAGTGGTCCGTGCTGGAGTCGTTGTGGCAGGCACCCCGCGCGACTCCCTCTATGTTCTGGACGTCTTCTACGACCGCGACGGCGGCCGCCGCCCGGAGATTGTCAATCCCCTGGAAACGTAGAGGCCTTCCTTACGCGGCTTGGTCCTGCTGATGGTGCTCGGCGCGTGCTTCGCTGATGGTGCGTTCGAACT
>NZ_JBLVKW010000101.1:0-22684 GCF_048270745.1 Streptomyces sp. NPDC056231
CAGCGTCAGATCATCCGCGAAGTGCCGGTCACCAGTGGCGTCGGGCACATACTTCACACAGACAACGATCCTCAAGCTCACGCCGGCTCTCCTACCTGGGTGTGGGTCCTGAGATGACCTTATGGAACTCAGTACCCTCTGTAAAGGTACGTAGTGTCGAACGGCCGGTTTTGGTGTTAGGTTCCCGGCATGACCGAGGCACGCAGACCAGTGAAGAAACCCCCCATGCGGGAGGTGCTCGCCGAAGCGGCGTTCCAGCTCTTCCTGGAACGGGGCTTCGAGCGGACCACCGTGGACGACATCGTTGCGCGGGCCGGGGTCGGACGGCGTTCGTTCTTCCGGTACTTCCCCTCCAAGGAGGACGTGGTCTTCCCCGACCACGAGCGCTGCCTCGCCGACATGACCGCGCTCCTGGAGGCGGCCGACGAGGGCGACCCGGTGCGTACGGTGTGCGATGCGGCCCGGCTCGTCCTGCGGATGTATGCGGCGAATCCGGAGTTCTCGGTCCAGCGCTATCACCTCACTCGGGAGGTTCCCGGCCTGCGCACGTACGAGTTGTCCGTGGTGCGCCGTTACGAACGGACGATGGCCGAATACCTGCGGGGCCGCTACGCCGGCACGCCGGACGGCCCGCTGCACGCCGAGGTGATCGCCGCTGCCGTGGTCGCCGCACACAACAACGGCCTGCGCTCGTGGCTGCGTTCGGGTGGTGAAGGTGACGCCGAGGCCGCGGTGGACCACGCCCTCGGTGTCGTACAGGAAGTCTGGGGGGCGAAGGCCGCGGGCCCCGCAGGGCCGACCGCGGACGGCGACGAGGTCGTCGTGGTGGTCGCCTCGAAGGGCACGCCGATGTGGCGTGTGGTGCAGAGGGTCGAGTCGGCTCTCGCCGAGGACTAGGGCGTGTTTCGAAAGTCCCGCCTGCCGGGCTACGGCGGACGGCGCTACTTTCGAAACACGCCCTGATGCCCCTCCCGGCAAGCTTCGCCGGTCACGGCACTGACCACAGAGAAGGAACTCGGTACCTTTACGCCTCGGCACTCAGTGCCATATGGTGCGCCTGCGTCCGTGTCGAGCCACGACGCTGACGCACCGAGCCGAGTTCAGGGGGTCGAGACGTGTCCCACTCCGTTTCAGCGATCGATGCCGCACCGGCGGCGCAAGGTCGAACCGGACTGATCTATCAGCGCTGCCGCTGGTGCGGCACCGCGTCCTTCAGGCGGCTTCTGTGTCCTGTGTGCGCGTCGAGCGATCTGGATTCCGTACGCAGTGACGGCCTCGGCGTCGTCGTGCGGACCAGTGTGGTGCACCGTTACACGGAGGCAGCGCGCAATGAGTCGCTCGTCCGGTTGCCCGAAGGGTTCGTGTTCCGGTGCCGTGTCGTGGGCGCCGCTCCGCACCTGGTGCACGTCGGTGCGCGGGTGCGCCCCGTGGCGGAAGTCGCCCCGGAGACGGGGGAGATCGTCCTCGAACTCTGCGATCCCGGTGCGTATGCCGAATGGCAGTGAACCGGTCCCCGAGGCAACCGGATGCCCCGGCACCCGTACGGCGCCGAGGGCTGCTACCGCACAGGTGCTCGCGAAGGCCACCGGCCCGCGAGGGAGCCTGAACGGGCTGCTCCGCTCGTGCATCGAAGTCACCCTGAATCAGAGTCACTTGATCGGTGTGCTGGTCGAGGAGTCGGACCCGCTCCCGGAGAAGGAGCGCAAGGCGCGCGTCAGGCGCAGCGGGACTGTCCGGCGCTGTGGGTCGGCCGGCTCGATGAGGTCCGGCCGGGTCTCGATGCGGCAGCGGCGAAGATCGTCGTGAACGCGATGTTCACCATGGTCGACAACGTGCCACGCACGGGGCGCCTCGGAGAGCAGACGGATATCGCGGCCCGCCTCACGGATCTCGGCACAGCGCTATTTCTCGACGAGGGCCACCCGGCCGCGAAGTGAGCACCGGCGGTTCACGGGACCATGTGCACTGCAAGGGATGCTCACGGAAGCCGAGTTGGAGACGCGTGACATCGACGGTACCGGCTGCCCCGCCGACGGTGACGCCCGTGCCGCCGGATGCCGGAGTGCGCACGGCAGTGAGCGCCCCGGTCGCCCCTCGGTACCGCCGAGTCCATGGCTGATCCGGACCGGACACCGCGGCGGGTCAGCACACCCTGATGGGTGAATGTCATGCCATGGCGGGCGCCGGGCAGCCCACGTCGGTCCCGTGGCTGGTTTGCTGCACCAGGAAACTGGCGCGACGCACCGGGGGGACCTGCCGGCCGCCCCGGTGGGAGCGGCGCCCCGCCGGGTGCCGAGTCCGCCCGCGAAGGACCGATCGAAGGAGCGTCGTTGTGGCGACGATGGGCACAGCTGGGGCGGACGAGGCAGACGAGTCGTACGCGAACGAACTGCCGGTACGGAGCAAGGAACCGGGCAATGTCGTCATCAAGTGGATGACCACCACCGATCACAAGACGATCGGAACGTTGTACCTGGTCACCTCGTTCGCTTTCTTCGTCGTCGGCGGCGTGATGGCACTCATCATGCGCGCCGAGCTGGCCCGCCCCGGTATGCAGCTAATCTCGAGCGAGCAGTTCAACCAGTTGTTCACGATTCACGGCACGATCATGTTGCTGATGTTTGCGACGCCGCTGTTCGCCGGGTTCACGAACTGGATCATGCCGTTGCAGATCGGCGCGCCCGACGTGGCGTTCCCGCGGCTGAACATGTTCGCTTACTGGCTGTATCTTTTCGGCTCGATCATCGTGGTGGCCGGCTTCGTGACTCCGGCGGGGGCGGCGGACTTCGGCTGGTTCGCCTACTCCCCGCTGACCGATGCAGTCCATTCGCCCGGCATCGGCAGCGATCTGTGGATCATGGGCCTGGCCTTCTCCGGCTTCGGGACGATCCTCGGTTCGGTCAACTTCATCACCACGATCATCTGCCTGCGCGCACCGGGCATGACGATGTTCCGGATGCCGATCTTCGTGTGGAACGTCCTGCTGACCGCCGTGCTGGTCCTGCTGGCCTTCCCGGTGCTGGCAGCGGCCCTTCTGGTGCTGGAGGCGGACCGCAAGTTCGGGGCGCGGGTCTTCGAGGCGGCCAATGGCGGCGCACTGCTCTGGCAGCACCTCTTCTGGTTCTTCGGCCATCCGGAGGTGTACATCATCGCGCTGCCGTTCTTCGGCATCGTCACCGAGATCATCCCCGTCTTCAGCCGTAAGCCGGTCTTCGGCTACATCGGTCTGATCAGCGCCACGATCGCCATCGCAGGCCTCTCAGCCACCGTGTGGGCGCACCACATGTTCGTCACCGGTGGTGTGCTGTTGCCGTTCTTCTCGTTCATGACGTTCTTGATCGCGGTTCCGACCGGGGTGAAGTTCTTCAACTGGATCGGCACGATGTGGAAGGGATCGCTGTCCTTCGAGACACCGATGCTCTGGTCCATCGGCTTTCTGGTGACCTTCGTCTTCGGTGGTCTGACCGGCGTCATCCTGGCCTCGCCGCCGTTGGACTTCCACGTCTCGGACTCGTATTTCGTTGTCGCGCACTTCCACTACGTCGTCTTCGGCACCGTGGTCTTCGCGATGTTCGCCGGATTCCACTTCTGGTGGCCGAAGTTCACCGGAAAGATGCTGGACGAGCGGCTCGGCAAGATGTCGTTCTGGACGCTGTTCGTGGGCTTCCACGGCACGTTCCTGGTGCAGCACTGGCTCGGCGCGGAGGGTATGCCGCGTCGTTACGCGGACTACCTCGCCGCCGACGGCTTCACCGCGCTGAACACCGTCTCGACGATCTCCTCGTTCCTCCTCGGACTGTCGCTGCTGCCGTTCTTCTACAACGTGTGGAAGACCGCCAAGTACGGGAAACCGGTCGGCGTCGACGACCCGTGGGGCTACGGCCGTTCACTTGAGTGGGCAACCTCCTGCCCGCCGCCGCGGCACAACTTCCTCACCCTGCCGCGGATCCGCTCCGAATCCCCGGCGTTCGACCTGCACCACCCCGCCCTACGCACCCTCGACGAGGCGCAGAACCGCCCGCACACCGCCCCCGGCGGTCCGGGGCAGAACCCGGCGTGACGGAGCCCCGGTGAAAGGAGGGCGAATGGACGACGACAAGGACAGCGCCGCCCGCGGCCTGGCACAGATGGAGGGCTACCTGCTGTGGAACGCCGAGGTCGAGGAGGCGCGCAGACGGGCTGCCCGGTTCACCGGCGAGCTGCCCTGGCTCACCACCGCCCAGTGTGAGGAAGTGGAACGCGTCTACACGGCGGACCGGGTTGCCGCATCCCGGGCGATGCTGTCCCGGATCGCGGACCGCGCCATCGAACTGCGTGGCGAGTACAACGACCGCTACCGCGCGCTCAGAGCACGCTGCGTCGTGACCGCTGTCGTCACCGCAGGCGTGCTCAGCGGCACGTGCACAGCCCTCACCCTGCTGACCCGCTGAGTCCCCGCCGTCGTCCGTTCCGCCGCCCTCAGCGGGCGAAGTCGGACGCGGTTCGTGAGGATGTGGGGTGATGGGCGCGTGTGACCGGGCAGGAGTACGGGCCACCGCGAAGACCCGAGAAGGGACGAACACCGTGGCACGACCCAGGATCCTCGTCGTCGGCGCCGGATTTGCCGGGGTCGAGTGCGTACGCCGTCTGGAGCGCGGACTCAACCTCGGCGAGGCGGACATCGCGCTCGTCGCCCCGTTCTCCTACCAGCTCTACCTGCCGCTGCTGCCCCAGGTGGCCGCGGGCGTCCTCACCCCACAATCCGTCGCGGTGTCGCTGCGCCGCAGCCGTCGGTACCGCACCCGGATCATCCCCGGCGGAGCGGTCGGCGTGGACCCGAAGGCGAAGGTCTGCGTCATCCGCAAGATCACCGACGAGATCGTCGACGAACCGTACGACTACATCGTCCTCGCCCCCGGCAGCGTCACCCGTACGTTCGACATCCCGGGGCTGCTCGACAACGCCCGCGGCATGAAAACACTGGCCGAGGCCGCGTACGTACGCGACCATGTGATCGCCCAGCTCGATCTGGCGGACGCCAGCCACGACGAGGACGAACGGGCCTCCCGGCTGCAGTTCGTGGTGGTCGGCGGCGGCTACGCGGGCACCGAGACCGCGGCGTGTCTGCAGCGGCTCACCATGAACGCCGTCGGGCAATACCCCCGGCTCGACCCGAAACTCATCAAGTGGCACCTGATCGACATCGCCCCGAAGCTGATGCCCGAGCTGGGGGACAAGCTCGGACTCAGCGCCCTGGCCGTCCTGCGCGAGCGCGGCATCGAAGTGTCGCTCGGCGTCTCCGTCGCCGAGGCCGGACCGGACACGGTGACGCTCACCGACGGCCGTGTACTGCCCTGCCGCACACTGATCTGGACGGCCGGCGTCACCGCGAGCCCGCTGGTCGCCACCTTCGATGCCGAAACGGTACGAGGCCGGCTGGCCGTAACACCCGAGATGACCCTGCCGGGGTTCGATGGCGTCTTCGCGCTCGGTGACGCCGCCGCCGTGCCGGACCTGGTCAAAGGCGACGGAGCGGTCTGCCCGCCCACCGCGCAGCACGCCATGCGTCAGGGACGCAGGCTCGCCGGCAACCTGATCGCGACTCTGCGCCACCAGCCGCTGAAGCCGTACGTCCACAGGGACCTCGGGCTCGTCGTGGACCTCGGCGGCAAGGACGCGGTCTCCAAGCCGCTCGGCATCGAGATGCACGGCATCGCCGCGCAGGCCGTGGCCCGTGGCTATCACTGGTCGGCGCTGCGCACCAACGTGGCCAAGGCCCGCGTCATGACCAACTGGATGCTCAACGCGATCGCCGGTGACGACTTCGTACGCACCGGGTTCCAGGCCAGGCGACCCGCCACGTTGCGCGACTTCGAGTACACGAACGCCTACCTCACACCGGCACAGGTCCGTGAGCACACGGCGTCGATGACCGCCCGCGGCTGATTCCGGATATCCTCAGCAGGTCCGCTCACACAAGCTGGCGGGTCGCGGCGGGGGTGCGTTCCACGATGCGAGCGATCTCGTCGAACGGCACGGCGAGCATGTCGTGCAGCACGAACGCCTGGCGCTCCGCCGGCGACAGCGGAAGTTCCTGTTCGTCCATGGGTCACGTTCCTCCGTCGCGCAGTGTCGTACGAGTGACCCATGGGACCAGCACTTTGTGAGCGGGGGCGCACGCCGACACGCTGTCAGAACGCCCCGTACGGGCAGGGCCGGGCCAACCGGACGGTGGCCCGGCTCTCCCCGTCGCGGGCGACCGGTCGACTCAGTCGTCGTCGTTGCCTTCGTGGCCCGCGGTCAGCGCCGGGTCGCGTTCCACCACCGGCTCCAGTACGTCGTCGATGGCCTTGAGGAGGTCCGCGTCGAACGTCACGCCCGCCGCCTTCGCGTTCTCCGTGACCTGCTCGGGCCGGGAGGCGCCGATGATCGCGGCGGAGACGTTGGAGTTCTGCAGCACCCAGGCGACAGCCAGCTGGGCAAGGCTCAGACCGGCTTCGTCGGCGAGCGGCCGCAGTTGCTGGACGCGCTCCAGCACGTCGTCGCGGAGCCACCCGGCGACGAAGTCCGCACCGCCCTTCTCATCGGTCGCCCGAGAGCCGGCCGGAGGCTGGGCCCCCGGCTTGTACTTGCCGGTCAGCACGCCCTGGGCGATCGGCGACCAGACGATCTGTCCGACGCCGAGCTCCTCGGAGGCGGGCACCACTTCGGTCTCGATGACCCGCCACAGTGCCGAGTACTGCGGTTGATTGGAGATGAACGGAACGTTCAGCTCGCGGGCCAGCCGGTGTCCGGCGCGCAGCTGGTCGGCCGTCCACTCGGAAACGCCGATGTAGTGGGCCTTGCCGGAGCGGACCACGTCGGCGAACGCCTCCATGGTCTCCTCCAACGGCGTGGAGTGGTCGTAGCGGTGGGCCTGGTACAGGTCCACGTAGTCGGTCTGCAGCCGACGCAGGGAGTTGTCGATCGATTCGAGGATGTGCTTGCGGCCCAGACCGCGGTCGTTCTGCCCCGGGCCGGTCGGGAAGTAGACCTTGGTGAACACCTCGATGCTCTCGCGGCGCTGGTCCTTGAGTGCCCGGCCGAGGACGGCCTCGGCGCGGGTCTCGGCGTAGACGTCCGCCGTATCGAAGGTGGTGATTCCGGCGTCCAGGGCGGCGTGGATGCAGGCGACGGCTGCGTCCTCCTCCACCTGGGAGCCGTGGGTGATCCAATTCCCGTAGGCGATCTCACTGATCGTCAGACCGCTGCGGCCGAGTCGGCGGAATTCCATGTGCCTGCTCTCCCTGTGCTGATACGTGAACACGTCATGCTATGCGGAGGGGTTCCGTTCCGCAGGCCAGGCTCAGGCAGCGGGGACGGTGCCGTGGATGCGGCGGAGGAATGTCGCGTTGTCGGGGGTCTTCTGGATCCTTTCCAGCAGCACTTCGAGCGTCGCCTGCGCGTCCCGGGTGTGCAGCGCGCGCCGGAGACCTCGGACGGCGGCCAGTTCGGCGGCGGGGAGCAGCAGTTCCTTGCGGCGGGTGCCGGACTGCGGGATGTGCACGGCCGGGTGGACCCGGCGAGCCACTCGACGGAGTGGGCCGGCCGTGCCCCGCGGGGCCGGTGTCGTGGTACGCGGTCCGGGCGCCGAGGTCCAGGTAGAACTGCACAGGTCCGCCTGGCCCTCACCATGCACCGCACGGCGGGTGAGGGCCGGAGAACTGCGGATCAGCCGTTGCGCGCCTCGCCCCGGAACGCGGCGAGGATCTCCTCGGCGGCGAGTGTCGCCGTCAACTCGCCGTCCCGCACGCGCTGTTCGAGAGCCGGGGTGAGGGTGCGGACCTCCGGATGGCTGCGCAGACTGTCCAGCAGCTCGTCCCGCACCATCGACCAGGTCCAGTCGACCTGCTGCTCGCGCCGCTTCGTGGCGAGCCGCCCCGTCGAGTCCAGCAGCGCACGGTGCTGCTCGAGCCGCTCCCACAACGTGTCGAGGCCGGTCGATTCACGGGCGCTGCACGTCAGCACCGGGGGAGTCCACGCCGCGTCGGCCGGGTGCATCAGCCGCAGGGCGCCCGCCAGTTCACGGGCCGCCGCACGCGCGTCCCGCTCGTGCGGACCGTCGGCCTTGTTCACCGCGATGGCGTCCGCCAGCTCCAGGACCCCCTTCTTGATGCCCTGCAGCTGATCACCGGTCCGGGCCAGCGTGAGCAGCAGAAACGTGTCGACCATCTGGGCCACGGCCGTCTCCGACTGGCCCACGCCGACCGTCTCCACCAGCACCACGTCGTAACCCGCGGCTTCCATCACCACGATGGACTCCCGGGTCGCCTTGGCCACCCCGCCCAGTGTCCCGGCGGTGGGGGAGGGGCGTACGAACGCCGCCGGATCGACCGCGAGCCGCTCCATCCTGGTCTTGTCGCCCAGGATGGAGCCGCCGGTGCGGCTGGAGGACGGATCGACCGCGAGCACTGCGACCCGGTGCCCGAGCCCGGTGAGCATCGTGCCGAGCGCGTCGATGAAAGTGGACTTCCCGACCCCGGGCACCCCGCTGATGCCGATGCGCCGGGCGTTACCGGACTGCGGCAGCAGTTCGCGGAGCAACTGCTGGGCCAGCGCCCGGTGATCGGGGCGGGTGGACTCGACGAGAGTGATGGCGCGCGCGATGTGCGCCCGCTTCCCGTCGAGCACTCCCTTCACGTAGCTGTCGATATCGATCGTCGGAGCCATCGGGTCAGCGGCTCACAGCTCATGGCCGAGCGCGGCACCGAGCCGCGTCACCAGATCGAAGGCGGCGTCGGGGATCACTGTGCCGGGCGGGAACACAGCGGTCGCACCCGCCTCGTGCAGCGCCTCGACGTCCTGCGGCGGGATCACCCCACCCACGACGATCATGATGTCGTCGCGGCCCTCGGCGGCCAGCTCCGCACGGAGCGCCGGCACGAGAGTGAGGTGCCCGGCCGCCAGCGAGGAGACACCCACGATGTGAACGTCCGCCTCGACCGCCTGCCGCGCCACCTCTGCCGGCGTCTGGAACAGCGGGCCGACGTCGACGTCGAAGCCCAGGTCGGCGAAGGCCGTGGAGATCACCTTCTGCCCTCGGTCGTGGCCGTCCTGGCCCATCTTGGCGACCAGGATGCGCGGACGACGCCCCTCCGCCTCCTCGAACCGGTCGACCAGCGTCCGGGTACGGTCCACGGAAGGTGACTCCCCAGCCTCGTTGCGGTACACACCGGAGATCGTACGGATCTGGCCCGCGTGCCTCCCGTACACCTTCTCCAGTGCGTCCGAGATCTCGCCGACCGTGGCCATCGCGCGGGCCGCGTCGACCGCGAGCGCCAGCAGATTGCCGTCGAGGCCTGGGCCGGGACCGCGCTCGGCAGCCGCCGTCAGTGCTCGCAGCGACGCCTGGCAGGCGCCCTCGTCGCGCTCCGCACGCAGCCGCCGGAGCTTCTCGATCTGTTGCGATCGCACCGAGGAGTTGTCGACCTTGAGCACATCGATCTGCTCATCGGTCTCCACCCGGTACTTGTTGACCCCGATCACCGGCTGCCGCCCGGAGTCGATCCGGGCCTGTGTGCGGGCCGCAGCCTCTTCGACCCGGAGCTTCGGGATGCCCGCGTCGATGGCCTGCGCCATCCCGCCCGCCGCCTCGACCTCCTCGATGTGCTGCCAGGCGCGTCGTGCCAGGTCGTACGTCAGCTTCTCCACGTACGCGCTGCCGCCCCACGGGTCGATGACCCGGCCGGTACCCGACTCCTGCTGCAGCAGCAGCTGGGTGTTCCGGGCGATCCGCGCCGAGAAGTCCGTCGGCAGCGCGAGGGCCTCGTCGAGGGCGTTGGTGTGCAGCGACTGAGTGTGCCCCTGAGTGGCGGCCATCGCCTCCACACAGGTCCGCGTGACGTTGTTGAACACGTCCTGCGCGGTGAGCGACCATCCCGATGTTTGCGAATGGGTGCGCAGCGAAAGGGACTTGGCGTTCTTCGGCTCGAACTCCTTGACCAGCTTCGCCCAGAGCAGCCGGGCCGCCCGCAGCTTCGCGATCTCCATGAAGAAGTTCATGCCGATGGCCCAGAAGAAGGACAGCCGCGGTGCGAACGCGTCGACGTCGAGACCGGCGTCCCGCCCCGCCCGCAGATACTCCACCCCGTCCGCGAGGGTGTACGCCAGCTCCAGATCGGCCGTCGCGCCCGCTTCCTGGATGTGATAGCCGGAGATGGAGATCGAGTTGTAGCGCGGCATCTTCTGCGAGGTGTACGCGAAGATGTCGGAGATGATCCGCATCGAGGGCTTCGGCGGATAGATGTAGGTGTTACGGACCATGAACTCCTTGAGGATGTCGTTCTGAATGGTCCCGGCCAGCTTCTCGGGCGGTACGCCCTGTTCCTCGGCGGCCACGATGTACAGCGCGAGTACGGGGAGCACCGCGCCGTTCATCGTCATCGACACCGTCATACGGTCCAGCGGAATGCCGTCGAACAGCTGGCGCATGTCGTAGATCGAGTCGATTGCCACGCCCGCCATGCCGACATCGCCGGTCACCCGCGGGTGGTCGCTGTCGTAGCCGCGGTGGGTCGGCAGGTCGAAGGCGACGGAGAGCCCCTTCTGCCCGGCCGCGAGATTGCGGCGGTAGAAGGCGTTGGACTCCTCGGCCGTGGAGAAGCCCGCGTACTGGCGGATCGTCCAGGGCTGGTTGACGTACATCGTCGGGTAGGGACCGCGCAGATAGGGGGCCATACCCGGGTACGTGCCGAGGAAGTCGAGTCCTTCCAGGTCACGCCCGGTGTACAGCGGCTTGACCGGGATGCCCTCCGGCGTCTCCCACAGCAGATCGCCCTCGGGGTCGCCGGTGGACTCCTTCACCGCTGTGCGCCACTGGTCCTCGGACCCTTCGGCGCCGGTGCCCGGCCCGAGTTCGATGTCGGAGAAGTCGGGGATCCGCATTACGCCACACCCATACGGTCGAGAACGGAGGAGAGCACGGCCACTACATCGCAGCCCGCGAAGACGTACGCGTCGACATCGGGATACTCGGCGGGCCGGCCCGCGAGGAACACCCGCTGTGCACCGGCCGCGCGCAACGCCGAGGCCACAGCACTGGCCTGCGCGGCGTAGAGCGTGTCGCTGGAACACAGCACTGCCACACCTGCCCCACTGGCGGCGAAGGCTCCGGCGGCCGTCGACGCGTCCACCGACACCGGGTCGTGCACGGGCTCGATCCCGCCCGCCTGGAACAGGTTGGCGGCGAACGTGGCCCGCGCGGTGTGCGCCGACACGGGCCCGAGCGCGGCGAGGAACACCCGTGGGCGGCTGCCCGTCGCCGCCAGATGGGCGTCCGACCGCGCGCGCAGCGCCTCGAACGCCTCGTCACGACGGACCACCGGCAGGCCGGCCGGCGCGCCACCGGTGCCGGGAGCGGTCTCCCGCTCCACCGGACGCTCCGCCAGCTGCGGGAACTCGCTGACTCCGGTGATCGGTTCCTTGCGCCGCGCCAGATCCTTGCTGCGTGCCGCCCAGGTGGCTGCCAGCCGCTCACCGACCAGACCGGATCCCAGCGCCGCGGCGTGGCCGCCCGCCCGCTCGATCTCCTGGAAGAACGCCCAGGCCGCGTCGGCGAGTTCGGTGGTCAGTCGCTCCACGTACCAGGAGCCGCCCGCCGGGTCGATGACCCGGGCCAGATGCGACTCCTCCAGCAGGATCGTCGACGTATTGCGGGCGATGCGCCGGGCGAACGCGTTTGGCAGACCCAGCGCGTGATCGAACGGCAGCACGGTGACGGAGTCGGCCCCGCCGACTCCCGCGCCCAGGCATGCCAGCGTCGTCCGCAGCATGTTCACCCACGGATCGCGACGCGTCATCATCACCGGCGACGTCACCGCGTGCTGACGCTGCGCACCGGCGCCCGGAGCCCCGCACACCTCGGCCACCCGCGCCCACAGCCGGCGTGCCGCCCGCAGCTTGGCGATGGTCAGGAACTGGTCGGCCGTCGCGGCGTACCGGAACTCCACCTGTGCGCAGGCCGCCTCGACGGAGAGCCCCGCCCCGGTCAGCGCCCGCAGATAGGCCACGCCCGTGGCCAGCGAACTGCCCAGTTCCTGGGCGGCCGAGCCACCGGCCTCGTGGTACGGCAGCGCGTCCACCGCAAGAGCCCGCAGCCCGGGGTACTCCTTCGCGCACCGCTCCGCCCAGTGCACGGCGGACGTCAGATCCGGAGCATCGCCGCTGCGGGCCGCCTGCCCCAGCGGATCCGCGCCGAGACTGCCGCGCACCGATGCCGCGGCAACCCCGCGCGCCTGATACAGCCGGAGCAGTTCTGTTGCCGCGGCGTCGAGTTCACCGCCCGCGTCGAGCGCGAGGGGAGCCAGATCGAGATAGACACCGTCCAGCGCCCGCGCCAGACCGGACACCGGTACACCCGCGCTACCGCCGACGGTCAGCCACAGCGAGGTGACACCGTTTTCCAGATCCGCGAGCACGGCCTCGTTGAGCCGGGCCGGATCCGTCAGGCTGTGCCGCTGCCTGACATCCCAGCCGCCCACCACGTTCCCCGTGGCTTTGCTGCCACGGGTGAAGGGGGCGAAGCCCGGATATCCGGCATCGGGCGCGTCATCGCGCGAGGTGTAGAGAGGGCGGGTGATGAGCCCGTCCTCAACCGTGGTGGACAGCGCTTCCTCGGCGGCCGAACCCGCAACATCCTTGCCCGACTTGCGCAGCACACCTTCGACCAGGCTCTGCCACTGCTCATGGGCTGGATCAGGGAACTCGGCGGCCAACGAAAGCCCGTCAGCAGGCAGGACCGTCATGCCTGGATGCTAGGCGAAGGCTCAGATGAGCAGCAGGGGGACCGCCTGTGACCTTGCCCTCTCCCAACGCGCTTGATCCAGTACGGACAGTGGCGTAGTCGGAGATCCGTCAGGATTTTGGTGTTTCCTCGACTCTGCTGGCATGTGCTCAATGGATCTGCTGCAAGCATTGCATGTGCAAGAGCATTATGAATATTTTGTCGCACATGCGGTCCAGCGTGATCGGGTTGATGGTGCACGTCCGCTGGGGGGCTTGCCCGATACGACATGCCGCGACGGGCAGCTGATCATCTCCGTCGAGACGTCGGACCCGGTGCCGAGGTCACCCCCGAAACAGCCGTCGAACGGGGGCTCACCGCAGGTATGGCCGCGTGGGCCGGTGTCGAGGCGACCGAGGGCACCTCCGTCGTCCTCTGACCGTGGCGGCCGCAGAGGTCGTCGGGACGGGCAGATTGTCACAGTGCAGCACTAAATGACCGAAGTTATGCTGCTGGCATTCCATCCTTCAGGAGAGGAAGCGCCCGTGGCTGTGGGACCAGTGGAGTACGTCGTCGTCGCATTCCCCGGCAGTCATTTCACCGGGTCCATCGCGCCGGCGCTGGCGGACGTGGTCGCCTCGAAGGCAGTGCGAATCCTCGACCTCACGTTTGTGTACCGCGCCGAAGACGGCACGCTCGACATGGTCGAGCTGGAGGACCTCGACCCGGATGACCTGGTGTCCTTCGAGCCGGTCGAGGGAGTGGTCAGCGGCCTGCTGAACAGCGAGGACATCCGCACCCTCGGGGAGAGTGTGCCCCGGGGCAGCTCCGCCGCGCTGATCGTGTGGGAGGACCTGTGGGCGGTACCGCTCACGGAGGCCGTTCGCGCCTCGGGCGGCCAGCTGGTGGCCCATGAGCGGATCCCGGCCGACGTCGCGGAAGCGGCCGTGGCCGCCGCCGTTTCCGCCGGCTGAACCCGCCTCGCCCGCCGACCGTCGTCATCGCCGCATCGCACTGGAAGGGGCGCACATCATGCCGATTTTCCGAGGGCCAGGCATGAACCGCCGCGGACCGGGACTGCTGGGCGCCGTGGCGCGCACAGCAGTCGTCGCCGGAACCGCATCGGCGGTGGGTGGACGGGTCCAGAGGCGTCAGCAGGAGAAGTGGGGAGCCCAGGATGCTGTCGCACAGCAGCAGGTGGAGCGACAGCGGGCCGTACAACAGCAACAGGCCATGCAGCAGCAGATGGCGTCGTCCGCGCCTGCGGCGGACGGCCTCCTCGACCGACTGGAACGGCTGGCCGAGCTGAAGAAGCAAGGCGTTCTGACCGAAGCCGAGTTCGAGGCGCAGAAGGCGAAGATTCTGGCAGGCTGATCCGGCCGCCGCCCACCGCCCCGTTCCCGGCGTTTTCTATTGTCGATCTTCCGGCAGCCTGCGAGTTGATTCGGCCGAGCCGAGTCAACTGGTCAGCCGTGTCCGGAATGAGGGGAAGATCATCGTGCAGACCGCCATGCCCGTTGCGGCAGCCACCGTTATCAACATGCGTGATCTGGGCGGCATTTCGCTGGGTCCCGACCGCCGTGTCCGGCCCGGTGCGATAGTGCGCTCCGGTCAGCTCAGTGAGCTCGACACAGTGCGCGATCCGGCGGTGACGGCCCTCGGTATCCGTACGGTCGTCGACCTGCGGACCGCGGATGAGCGCATGGCGGCCCCGGACCGGCTGCCTCCGGGGGCCCGGCTGTTCGTCGCCGACGTCCTCGGTGACAACCCGGGCGTGGCACCTGCCCGGCTGCGCGCACTGCTCGCCGACCGGGTGGCCGCGGACGAACTGCTCGGGGGCGGAAAGGCCGAGGGGCTGTTCGCGCAGACATACCGGCAGATGGTGCTTTCGCCGGGCGCCTCGGCCGCGTACCGGGCCTTCGTCGAGACGGCCGCGGACGACGGGGCCCGGCCGGTGCTCTTCCACTGCACTGCGGGCAAGGACCGAACCGGCTGGGCCACCGCGTTGCTCCTGCTGATGGTCGGGGCCTCGCGGGAGGTCGTACGTGCTGAGTTCCTTGCCGTGAATCCGGTGGTGCGGGCCGCCTTCCGCCCGTATGTCCAGGGCTTTCTTGACGCAGGTGGCGACCCGGAGATCGCCGCCGCGATCATCGAGGTCCGCCCCCGCTATCTCGATGTCGCCCTGGACGCCATGGATGAAAGGTGGGGCGGTCTCGACGGATATGTGCGCAACGGGCTGCGGATCCCCGAGCCCGTGGTGGAGCGGCTGCGGAGCCGGCTCGTGGTCGCCTCCTGATCCTGGAACCGGCCGTCGACAGGGCATCCGCGGGTTGACAGCATACCCCTAGGGGGTATGTTGTTGGCCTGTCGGAAGCGCCCGCTTCCCTGTCGATGGAGGCCGTCATGAACAACGGACTGAAGATCACCGCCTTTGCCGCCGCGCTTGCTGCGACCTTTGGGACGGCATACGGCGTCGGCAAGGGGGTCGACCCGATGGTCTCCACCGGTGCTCACGCGTGGCAGCAGCACGGCGGTCATGGCGCCACCGGGCGGGACGGCGCGGCCGAGCACGGGCCCGGCGGACTGCAGATATCCGAGGACGGCTACACGCTGGCGCTCGACGCGCCCGGGGTCGCCGCGGGCGGCCGGACCGTGATCCGGTTCGCGATCGAGGACGACGCCGGCCGCAAGGTCACCGCCTTCCGGCGCGAACACGGCAAGGAGCTGCATTTCATCCTTGCCTCGCGCGACCTCACCGAGTATCGGCATCTGCACCCCGTCCGCGCGGCCGACGGCACCTGGTCGACCCCCGTCGATCTGCCGAGAGCCGGTGACTACCGGGCGTTCGCGGACTTCACCCCGGCCGCCGCAGGCGCCAGGAACGTCACGCTGGGCGCGGATCTCCCGGTTTCCGGCACCTATCGCCCCGCCGCTCCACCGGCCGCCCGCAGCACGGCCGAGGTCGAGGGCTACCGGGTCGCCCTCGGTGGCGAACTCCAGGCCGGCCGGGAGAGCGAACTCGAACTGACCATCAGCCGCAATGGAAAGCCGGTCACCGATCTGCAGCCCTATCTCGGCGCTTACGGGCACCTTGTCGCTCTGCGCTCGGGGGACCTCGCCTATCTGCATGTCCACCCGAACGACGGCGGTCCCGGACCGTTGGTCTCCTTCACGGCGACGGCGCCCAGCGCGGGGACGTACCGCCTGTTCCTCGACTTCCAGCACGAGGGGAAGGTCCGCACCGCAGCCTTCACGGTCGAGGTGAAGCCCTTGGTGAGCGCCCGGACCGAGGCGAACAGCGAGCACCAGCACTGAGATGTCCGGCCCTCGGTATCGTGGAGGGACGGATCATGGGTTCTCCGAGAGGGATGTACGGTGACCGAGCGCAAACCCCCGGGTGTCAGCTTCGAATCGTGGGTTGACAAGCAGATCCGCGATTCCGAGGAGCGCGGCGACTTCTCCCAACTGCCGGGTTTCGGCAAGCCGCTGCCCGATATCGACCGCCCGTATGACGAAGCCTGGTGGATCAAGGCGAAGATGCAGCGCGAAGGCGTGTCGATGCTCCCGCCGGCCCTGGCCCTGCGCAAGGAGGCGGAGGATGTGCGCGAGGCGGTGTCCGGAGCCCGTTCGGAGGCCGAGGTGCGCCGGATGCTCACCGAGGTCAACGAGAAGATCGAGGCGGCGATCAGGCGGCCGCCGCCCGGGCCGATGCTGAATCTGCGCCCGTTCGACATCGACGCGGTGGTCGGGGAGTGGCGTGACGGACGCTGCTAGGGCGTGTTTCGAAAGTCCCGCCCGCCGGGCGAAGCTTGACCCGCCCTACGGCCGGACGACGCTCCTTTCGAAGCACGCCCCAGGCCCGCGCGGCGGCCCGTCCACTGGTGCGTAATACTCCCTCTATGAGATCGAGTGTTACGTCATCGAGTGGCGAGGTCGGCAGCGGCGCGGTGCGGGTCCGGCGGGCGACGGCGGGCGACGCGAAGCGTCTCACCCGGCTGGTCAGGAACTCCCGCGCCTACGAGGGGCCCTACGCGCCCATGGTCGCCGGATACCGGGTGGGAGCCGACTACATCGAGACCCATCGGGTTTTCGCAGCCGTCGAGTCGGCGGAGTCCGGTTCCGGCCGGCTGCTCGGCTTCTACTCGCTGATCCTCGACCCCCCGGAACTGGACCTGATGTTCGTCGCCGACGATGCTCAGGGCCTCGGGATCGGCCGCCTGCTCATCCGGCATCTGTGCGCCGAAGCGAGGAATGCCGGTCTCACCGGCGTCCGCGTCGTCTCGCATCCGCCTGCCGAAGGCTTCTACCGCAGTGTGGGCGCTCGGCGGACCGGCACCGAGACCGCCCGCCCGCCCGCCGTGATGTGGGACCGGCCCGAGCTGATGCTCCCGGTCGGCTGACGGACCGCAGGAGGGCCCGACCGGACCCGGATACGCGGTCCCGGCCGAACCCCTCCTGTGCCGGGCCCGCTACGAGGCGAAGCCGCCGTAGGGACGCGTGATGATCTCCATGGCATGGCCGGCGGGATCGAGGAAGTAGATACCCCGGCCGCCGTCATTGTGGTTGATCTCGCCCGGATGCTTCTGGTGCGGATCGGCCCAGTAGGTGATCCCGAGGTCCTTGATACGGGTGTATGCGGCCTCGAACTCCGCCTCCGACACAAGGAAGGCGTAGTGCTGCCTGGTGATCGATTCGGCGGGGATGGTCGCGAAATCCAGCGTGACCCCGTTCGCGGTGGCGACCGCGATGAACGGACCCCATTCCGCGCCGATTTCCAGACCCAGGATGTTCGCCAGGAAATCGGCGGATTCCCGCTTGTCCCGGGCGTGAATGATGGTGTGATTCAACTCGACTGACACTGTGGAATGCCTCCAAGGGGCATCTCACGGGCACCTCCACGCCTCACCCGGCCGGTGACCGACGCGCGATGCCGTACTCAAGATCGTAGGCGAGTCGGTGCCGGGCCGTCGAGCGAGAACGGGGGAGGGGATACGGAACCATTCCTTCCCAGCCGGTCTACGTGCCCTCCGGAGCCTCCGTGACCTCCACGACCTCCGCGGCCGGGTTCCGGACGTCCGTGACGGTGAACAGTCCACCGTCCGGATCCAGCAGCGTGGCTTCGCTGCCCTCGCTCGTCGGCCGCTCCTCGACGACCGAGCCCCCGTGCTCGCGGGCCGAGGCCACCGCCGCCGCCACATCGTCCACCGGGAAGTGGACCTGCCAGTGCGGACGGATCATCGGATCGGGTGCCGCCTCGACCGCCCCGGAGCTGATGCGGGCGAGCTGCCTGCCGCCGCACTCCACGATGACCTCGTCCTTCGCGTAGGACACCTCGCAGCAGCCGGGGCGTCCGGTCGCCCAGTCGAGGACCTCGCCATAGAAGATCGCCGCCTCGAAGGCGCTCCTGGTGCGCAGCCGGAGCCAGGCGTGCGAGTAGTCGTCCGGCGCCGGGGGAGAGGTCGCCGGCGCCGTGCGCTCCCAGAATCCGAACACGGCGCCGTCGCGATCCGCTGCCAGCGCCCCGCGCCCCTTGCCGAGGGCCAGCGGCCCCACCGCGACCGTTCCGCTGCGCTCGCGAATGCGTGCGGCGGTCACGTCCGCGTCCTGGACGGCGAAGTAGGGCGTCCAGGCGACGGCGACCTGATAGGCCGTCGCCACCGCCGCGATGCCGGCCACGGGCACCTCGTCGCGGCGCGCCACGGAGAACTCCTGGCCCAGCTTGCCCGCACGGAAGGTCCAGCCCAGTACGGCGCTGTAGAACGCCTGTGCCGATTCCAGGTCGCGCGTCATGAGGTTGACCCAGCAAGGAGCCGCCGACCCTGTGAGCGCAGCCGGCGCGGACACCGTCCTGGGTTTGCTTCCGGTCATGGTCCCACTGCCTTCGTCGGGTCTGCGGCATGCGTGTGCCGGTGGCCGTCGGGCCTCTACCAGCCTCACTTCGGTCGGCAACTCCCGCAACACACGCCCGAGCGGTCCCGCTGCCGCGGGTGGGCAGGCCGCGCTCCGCCCGACCGGGCGCAGGCGTGATGTCGGGGAAGGCGTGGTCGGTCCGCGGCCACTCCTGGGATTCCGGTTCAGTCGCGTGGCTCGTCAGTGTCCCGGCGGATGGGCTCGTTCCCGTGGTCACCGAGTTCGTAGGGCCAGAGTCCCCGTCCGTCGGCCGGGAAGCTGTCGTCGCCGTGGATGTCGCGTTCTTCCAGGTGGGTCCGGTGGTCCGGCCGCGGCGGCTGCTCGTCCGGCCGCGGTGGCGGCAGCTCCTCGGCCCGGCGCCGCTTACCCAGCCAGACAGCACCGATCAGCACGGCCACCAGGACTACTCCGACAATCGGCAACACCACCCCGGTCGTGTCCCGCCCGATTGCGAGGGGCAGGGCCAAGGAATTGAGGGCTCCGTTGGAAACGTCCATGCATGCCGGATACCCCGGCATGCGGTCGTCACTCGGCAATAGCTGTCAATTCATGTTTTTAAGTGGATATAAGTTGAAAAGTGTTTCGTTGCTCAGTGCCTTGATGGCCGAGCGGTGGACGCGTGCATGCAGCCCCGCCACTGCGCCCCGGAGGTCGCCGGCCCCGGCAAGGACTGGGCGGAGAACGTCGGGGCCGAGCGCTGGCACAAGGCATGGCCGATGCGCAGCCTGCACACGGCCGGGGCCGTGCTCGCGCTCTCCAGCGACTGGAACGTGGCGGAGATGGACCCGATGATCGGCATCCACACCGCGGTCACCCGGCGCCCGCTGGGCGGTGGCGAGCCCTGGATGCCGCAGGAGACGATCAGTGTGGAGACCGCGGTCCACGGCTACACGATGGGCTCGGCGTACGCCAACTTCCTTGAGGAAGATCGGGGTTCGCTGACAGTAGGCAAGGCAGCCGACTTCGTGGTCCTCTCCCGTGACATCCTGCGCGCCGCACCCGAGGACATCCCCGGCACCGTGGCGGAGACCGTCGTGGTCGGTGGAGTCGTCGAACACACCGCGTGATCGGCCCCGACGGGGCGCACGAACCTGGCGGGCCCTGCACCGCTTCATCCTGGTCGTCTACGCGCAGAGTGTGTGGCACACACTGATTTACGGCACCAACGTCTGGGGGGAGTTGCGCACCGCCGTCTGGCTGCTGCAGGTCCCGATGGCCGTCCTGCTTTTGGCCCGGCTGCTGTTTCCGACCAGACCTGCGGATTGCATGGCCGCTCTGCGCCGGCCCCGGGACCACGCCCGGCGACTGGCGGCCCTGGCTGCCGTCGCTCTCGTGGCGCTTGTTCCGCTTGTGCTGTCGGTGAGCGGGCATGACGGCGCCCACCCGCTGGGTATGCCCACCGGCGGCCAAGCTGGATGGTGTGGGCCGTCACAAGGTCGGGCTCCGTCGTTCGAGAAGCTCACGGTCCTCGCCGAGAGTCTGGAGATGTGTCATCGCTGTGGCGCGGTGGCGCCGCCCACCCGGCGGGTCAGCTCCCGCGCCGTCTGCTTCACGTGGCCGGCGATCCGGTGGCGTTCCGACTCGTCGGCCGACTCACCCGGAAAGGTGACGGAGACGCCGGCGATCGGGTGGGCGTGGTGGTCCAGCACGGGCGCGGCGACGGAGGAGAGGCCGGGGGTGACCTCGCCCTCCTCCGTGGCGTAGCCACGGCGCCGTACTTGGGTCAGCAGGCCCCGCAGTGCCGTGGGGGAGGCTGGACCGGCGCCGTGTCGCTGCACGAAGGCCGATCGGTCCGGGAAGATCGCCCGCACCTGCGCGGGTGGCAGCAGCGCCAGCACCGCACGGCCGCTGGCGGTCAGGTGGGCAGGTAGCCGCACCCCCACCTCGCTGACGAGCGGCGGCTGGCCGGGGGCGCGCTCCTCGATGACGTAGATGACCTCGCGGCCGTGCAGCACGGCGAGGTTCGCGTTGTGCCCGGTTCGGTCCACGAGCGCGGCCAGTGGCGCCCGGGCCAGCCGCTGGAACGGCGCTTGGCGTTCGTATCCAGAGGCCAGTTCGAAGGCGCTGACGCCGAGGCCGTAGCGGCGTTCCTCCGGCAGATGGACGACGAAGCCGTCCGCGGCGAGGGTGTCGAGCAGATGGTAGGTCGTCGAGCGGGGCAGACCCACGTCGCGGCTGATGGCGGCTGCGGGCACGGGTGTGGCTTGCCGTGCCAGGTAGCGCAGCACGGCCAGCACCTGGGCTGCGGCCGGAACGATGCTCATGGGCAGAGCGTAGACCAGTGAAAACACAGGCCGAACGTCTGCTATCTCAGACGCAATGTCTGGGATCGCAGACGCTTTTCCCTTGGAGGCCCTCGCAGACCCACGCTGGCCTGCGGCTTCATGGGGGCATGACCGTTGTTGTTGGTGTCGGCGCGCTCTCCGCCGACGAAGTTGTGTCCGTTGCCCGTCTCGGGACCCCGGTGGCCCTTGCCCCGGAGGCTCTCAAGGAAATCGCTCGCAGTCGCGAGGTCGTTCAGGCCCTCGCCGACGACGCGAAGCCCCATTACGGTGTCTCCACCGGTTTCGGAGCCCTGGCGACCCGCCATATTCCCACCGAGCTGCGTGCCCAGCTGCAGCGCAGCCTGGTGCGTTCACACGCCGCGGGTTCGGGACCCGAGGTGGAGCGTGAGGTGGTCCGCGCGCTGATGCTGCTGCGCCTGTCCACCCTCGCCACCGGCCGTACGGGCGTGCGGACGCAGACCGCGGAGGCGTACGCGGCGTTGCTGAACGCCGGCATCACCCCGATCGTTCACGAGTACGGCTCGCTCGGCTGCTCCGGCGACCTCGCTCCCCTCGCGCACTGCGCGCTCGCGGTGATGGGCGAGGGCGAGGTCCGCACCGCCGAGGGCGTGCGCAAGTCCGCCGGCGAGGCGCTCGCAGACGCGGGCATCGCTCCGGTCGTGCTGGAGGAGAAGGAGGGCCTCGCCCTCATCAACGGCACAGACGGCATGCTGGGCATGCTTGTTCTCGCTGCCCACGACCTGCGTCGCCTGCTGCGTACGGCCGACATCGCCGCCGCGATGAGCGTCGAGGGCCAGCTCGGCACCGACGCCGTGTTCGCCGGCGACCTGCAGGCGCTGCGCCCGCATCCGGGCCAGGCAGACAGCGCCGGTAACCTGCGCTCCCTGCTCGCCGACTCGGCGATCGTCGCCAGCCACAAGGGGCCTGAGTGCACCCGCGTCCAGGACGCGTACTCGCTGCGCTGCACGCCGCAGGTCCACGGCACGGCCCGCGACACTTTTGCCCACGCGGAGCTGGTGGCCTCCCGCGAGCTGGCCGCCGCCGTCGACAACCCCGTCGTCACCCTCGACGGGAGGGTGGAGAGCAACGGCAACTTTCACGGGGCCCCGGTCGCCGCCGTGCTCGACTTCCTGGCCATTTCGGTCGCCGACCTCGCCTCGATCTCCGAGCGCCGCACCGACCGGTTCCTCGACCCGGCCCGTAACCGTGGCCTCAACGCCTTTCTGGCCGACGACCCGGGTGTCGACTCCGGCCACATGATCGCGCAGTACACGCAGGCCGCGATCGTCTCCGAGCTCAAGCGGCTGGCCGTGCCGGCCTCCACCGACTCGATCCCCTCCAGCGCCATGCAGGAGGACCATGTCTCGATGGGTTGGTCCGCCGCCCGCAAGCTGCGCCGCGCCGTCGACGGACTCGGCCGCGTCCTCGCGGTGGAGCTCTACACCGCCGCCCGCGCTCTTGACCTGAGGGCTCCGCTGGCTCCGGCGCCGGCCACGGCCGCTGTGCGCGACGGGCTGCGCGAGACGGTCGACGGTCCCGGCACGGACCGCTGGCTCGCCCCGGAAATCGAGGCGACTGTCCAGTACGTGACCTCCGGCCGCGCCCTGGCCGCCGCGGAGGCGGTCACCGGCCGACTGGTCTGACCGGCACGTTCGCCTGCGCGCCGCCCGGACCACTTGGGCCGGGGGGCCGGCAGGCCCCAGTCGGTGGGGGTGGGGGGTTGTTATGCAACGTTCGGGGGGACTGCAAA
>NZ_JBLVKW010000102.1:0-22585 GCF_048270745.1 Streptomyces sp. NPDC056231
ATAGCCCTGAAGGCATGGGGGGACCCCCTTCGCGTTGCCTCCCTCCTCCGCCTTGCAGCTGCACGCACCCAGCCCCGCTCCTTCTCCCACCCCCCCATGTGCCGGTCGGTCTCAGTTCGTCGCGTCCGGCTTCACGATGTCCGGCAGTTTCGCCTCGAACAGCTCGTCCAGCTTCAGCGAGGGCAGGATGTGGCCCTGGTTGGCGGCGGTATTCGCCACGCTTGCGCCCCACGAGGAGGCGGCGAGGCGCTGGTTGGGCGTGCCGTGGTGGCCGGGGCTGCTGAAGCTGCAGTCGCCGACCTCGTAGAAGGACTTCTCGGAGCCCAGCACCCGCTTGGCGTTGAGTGCTTCGCCGCGCGAGTGGGTGAGGAAGTACGTGCCGAACGCGTCCGCCATCAGCTCGGTGCGGCGGGTAGCCTCCGGCCCGGTCAGCTTGGTGTTGGTGAAGAGGTTGTCCTCGTACTGCACGTGGTGGCCGAACTCATGGGCGAGGACGGCACGCGGAGCGGTGTCGCCCAGGCCCAGCGCCTTCAGGGCCTGAAGGATGCCGTCACCCATGACGATGCGGTCGGAGATGCCGTACGGCTGCGGCGAGCCCTTCTCGGAGAAGGCGAACGCGTTGAAGGTGAAGAGCGGGTTGTCGCCGCCCTGGAGGACGGGGTCGGCGTTGACGAGGCTGATGACCACCTTGGCCAGGCGCAGTACCGCCGGTTCGTCCTTGATCCCGAACATCAGTGAGAGAACGCGGGCCACCCGCTCCGGGGAGGAGTAGACCTCGCGGCCGTGCATCGGCATGAGCTGGATGTCGTCGGAGTAGATGTCCCAGAACTTCTTCAGGTTCTTGCCTTCGGACGTCAGCTCGTTGGTGTACTCGCCGTTGACGCCGAAGGTGTTGGACTTCGACTCGCTGCCGAAGAACAGTGCGTCATAGGTGGGTATGTCGAACGCGCCGAAGACGTCGAGCCAGTCGCGCAGGTCCTGATCCTGGATGTTTGTCCGCAGGCTGTTCGCGTAGTTCCTGAACGCCGTGTTCCCGCACTGGTGGTCGCCCGGGTTGATGATGCTGTTGCGGAGGTCCGCCCACTGGGTTTCGTGGATGCCGTACTTGGCGGCGGCGGCGTCGCGGCGCTCCTGCCAGTCGGCCGGCAGGTTGGCCAGCATCTCGTCGACGAGGGCCTTCACCTCCGGGGAGAGGCGGGAGGTGTCGAACGTGGAGCCGGGGGTGGCGGCGGACGTGACGGCGGCGGACGTCGTGTCGGCCGCGGCCATGGCCGGCAGGGCGGCACCGAGGGTGCAGGTGGCCGCGATCCCAGCGGTGACAGCCCAGGCGAGGGTCTTCTTCACGGAGAGCTCCTTCGTGTGCTCGAACTGACGCGCGGGGGTGTCCCTGCGGAGTGAGGGGCGGTCAGCTGTGTCGTACGCAGAGTCTGCGAGGAACCGACGCCCCGATGAAGAGTTCGTGTGCGTCCGAATCCGGCATGGCAAGAAGGTGACAGGACCGCGAACTCCGAGACCCCTGCCCTGTTCGGCGGCCCTCTCGGCGTCGGGGGCCCAGGTGCAAAGGGAACAGCCCGGCGGGCGTCAGGGCCCGCCGGGCTGCACCCGGTTCAGAGGATTCAGACCGACCGGCACATGGGGGGCGGCGTTGCGGGGCTGGGCACGCACATCTGCGGCGTTGTCGTCAGTCAACAACTCCCCCATAGCCCTGAAGGCATGGGGGGACCCCCTTCGCGTTGCCTCCCTCCTCCGCCTTGCAGCTGCACGCACCCAGCCCCGCTCCTTCTCCCACCCCCCCATGTGCCGGTCGGTCTCAGTTCGTCGCGTCCGGCTTCACGATGTCCGGCAGTTTCGCCTCGAACAGCTCGTCCAGCTTCAGCGAGGGCAGGATGTGGCCCTGGTTGGCGGCGTCATTGGCGACGCTCGCGGCCCACGAGGAGGCCGCGAAGCGCTGGTTGGGCGTGCCGTGGTGGCCGGAGTTCGTGAAGTGGCAGTCGCCGACCTCGTAGAAGGACTTCTCGGAGCCCAGCACCCGCTTGGCGTTGAGTGCTTCGCCGCGCGAGTGGGTGAGGAAGTATGTGCCGAACGCGTCCGCCATCAGCTCGGTGCGGCGGGTGGCCTCCGGCCCGGTGAGCGTGGTGTTGTCGAAGAGGTTGTCCTCGTACTGCACGTGGTGGCCGAACTCGTGGGCGAGGATGGCGCGCGGGGCGGTGTCGCCCAGACCGACAGCCTTCAGGGCCTCCAGGATGCCGTCGCCCATGACGATGCGGTCGGAGATGCCCATCGGCTGCGGGTCGCCCTTCTCGGTGAAGGCGAACGCGTTGAAGGTGAAGATCGGGTTGTCGCCGCCCTTGAGGGCGGGTTCCATCTTGATGAGCAGGATCAACGACTTGGCCCAGCTCAGCGCACTCTGGTCATCGAGGCCGTACATCAGGCCCACGATGGGGGCCAGCCGCTCCGGGGAGGAGAAGAGCTTGCCGCCGTGCATCGGCATGAGCTGGATGTCGTCGGAGTAGATGTCCCAGAACTTCTTCAGGTCCTTGCCTTCGGACGTCAGCTCGTTGGTGTACTCGCCATTGACGCCGAAGGTGTTGGACTTCGACTCGCTGCCGAAGATCAGCGCATCGTAGGTGGGCATGTCGAACACGCCGAGGAAGCTGAGGAAGAAGACCACTGCGGGATTCTGGACGCCATCCAGCAGGGTGCTCGAGTAGTCCCTCATCGCCGTGCTACCGCACTGGTAGTCACCAGGGTTGATGGCGTTGTCGCGGAAGCCCGCCCACTCGTTGTCGTGGATGCCGTACTTGGCGACGGCGGCCTGCTGGCGCGCCTGCCAGTCCGCCGGCAGTGCGGCCAGGATCTGGTCGGCGAGGGCCTTCGCCTCCGGGGAGAGGCGGGAGGTGTCGAAGGCGGAGCCGGGGGTGCCGGCGGACGCGACGGCGGCGGACGTTGTGTCGTCCGCGGCCGTGGCCGGCAGGGCGGCACCGAGGGTGCAGGTGGCCGCGATCCCAGCAGTGATAGCCCAGGTCAGGGTCTTCTTCACGGAGAGCTCCTTCGTGTGCTCGAGCTGACGCGCGGGGGTACCCCTGCGGAGTGAGGGGCGATCAACTGCGTCGTACGCAGAGTCTGCGAGGAAGTGGCGCGCCGATGAAGAGTTGGTGTTGTCCAAATCCGGCATGGCAGAAAGTTGACAGGTCGCGCACCCTTGGAGGCCGCCGGACTCGTCGCAACTGCCTTAGAGCGCCCGGCAGTAGGCGTCACGGCGTCGCGGGGCTGGCGCACGCACCTCGAGGCGTTGTCGTCACTCACCAACTCCCCCATAGCCCTGAAGGCATGGGGGGACCCCCTTCGCGTTGGCTCAATCCTCCGCCTTGCGATGCACGCACCCCAGTCCCGCTCCTTCTCCGCGCTGCCTACTGCCGGGCGCCCTTACTGGCACACGCAGAGCACTGTGTCCAACGGCACTCACCTCGTCCGGGCGCTGCATGTGATAATGGGGCATATGTATTCACTTCATGGCATAGGTATCAGCGAAACGGCCGAGGATGTCTACCTCACCCTGGTCGAGCGGGGCCCGATGGCTCCGGCTGAACTGGCGAGCGTCCTCCGCGTGACCTCGCGCGCCATGAGCGTGGCGGTCGGTGAACTGACCGGTCTCGGCCTGGTGGGACCGGACGGCGCACGGCTTGTCGCCCACCCCCCACGCGCCGCGCTCGACGTCGTGGTGGAAAGCCGCACCAAGGAACTGGCCGAGCTGCGCAACGGCGTCGAGGAGCTGTCCCGCTTCTGGCGAGACCACCACATCGAAGGAACCAGTTACATCGAAATCGCCCGGACGGAGGTGGCCCGCAGAGCACTTGTCCGGCAGCTCTACGACGAGGCCACCGAGCAGCTCCGCTGCCTGACCATCGGATTCACCGGCCGATCGGCACAACCCAACAGCCTGGCCCCCGGCTTTCGGGAGGCACTGACGCGCGGCGTCAAGTGCTCGGTCGTCTATGGGGCCGAAGTGCTGCGCGACAGGCCCGGCCGGGAGGGCGTCCAGACCTCCATCGACCTCGGTGAGCGAGCGCGTGTCTTTCCCGGCATCCCGCTGAACATGGGCATCTGCGACGATCGCTTTGCCCTCGTATGCCCCCCTGCGAGCAATTGGGGCCGTCGTCACCACATTCTCGTGCAGCGATCGGATCTACTCGAGGCGCTGATCGGCGTGTTCGAGTCGTTCTGGCAGATCGCCGTCCCGCTGCCCACCGCCGTCGACACGGCGAACGACATCGGCAAAACTGCCACCGCCGAGACCCGGCAGCTCCTCACCTATCTCAGTGGTGGCCTGACCGACGATTCGATTGCCCGCGAGCTCGGCGTCAGCGAGCGGACGGTGGCCCGCCGCATCACCCGTCTTCAGGAGGTGCTCGGCGCGCAGACCCGCTTCCAGCTCGGTGTCCAGGCGAGTCGTCGCGGCTGGCTCTGAGGGCGGACGTCACCCCCTGCTCGTGCAGCTCGAGCCATTCGGGGGCGAAGACCGACCAGGCGATGCCCCATGGACACTGCGTCGGCCCTGCGCGAGCAACAGGGCCTGGACTTCCTCGTGGCTCTGCTGCCGAGCGTTCTTGGCGAGACGGTGTGCCGGCTCGGGAACTGCTGCGGCGTCAGCTTCTTTCCGTAGTCGGACGGCGTCCCCGGCGACTTCGGTCAAGCGCTTGCCGCATCGCAACGCGGCCCGGTCCCGGGCGTGCCGGCCGACCACCCTCATCGGCTGCGCGGGCCCACCGGGCACTGGTGGCGGTGGGGGCGCTGGTCGTGTTGTCGGTGGCATGACTTAGTCTTCGCTCACTCGCCACACGCGCGGCACAGGTCACACACATCGGCTGTCAGCTGCGCGCAGTGGCCCCACACTCGTTCCGGGGGGTTCGAACCATCGTGCGTATGCGCACTCTCCCGGCCGCCACCGCACTGGCGGTCCTCTTCAGCTCGGCGGTGCTCACCGCCGCACCGGCGTCCGCCGACACCACCGGGGCCATCCCGGTCTGGTCCGCGGACGACATGATCGTCGACGGCGCGCACCAGCGGCTGTACTTCAGCGACAGCTACCTGAACAAGATCGTCGTCACCGACGGTGCCGGCAAGGTCGTCACCACGCTCACCGGCCTGCCCCAGGTCCGGGACCTCGAACTGAGCCCGGACTCAGGCACGTTGTACGCCGCGGTTTACGGCGCTGACAAGATCGTCGCCTTCGATACCGCGACGCTCACGCAGACCGCCGAGTACCCGACCGGCGACAGGACCATTCCCTCCCGGCTCGCCTACGCCGACGGCAAGCTGTGGTTCGGATACGGCGACCAGTGGGACTCCGGGCTCGGCTCGGTCGACCTGACCGCCGAGACGCCGACGGTGACGCTGGACCTGGCGGCCGGACACGACTTCGCCAGCCCGCCCAAGCTCTACGCGGACCCGGACAACCCAGGCACGCTGCTTGCCCTCGACGCAGGCATCAGCTCCGGTCCGATCATTGTCTACGACATTTCCTCCGGCACCCCGGTGATCCGTGTGTCCGCCGAGAAGGGCGGCTTCTACAACGACGCGGCGCTCACCCCGGACGGTCAGAACGTCGTCGTGGCCGGGCCCGGGAAGCGCGCGCTCACCGAGTACCGGCTCTCCGACCTGGAGCAGGTCCGCACCTTCCCCGTCCCCTCCGAGCCGGAGACGGTCAGCATCGCCCCGGACGGCACGGTCGCGGCCACTGTCCTCGACACCGACGACATCGGCGACACGTACGTCTTCAGCAGCGACCCCGGCCGGCCCGCCAGCGTGCGCAACCTGTCGCACAGTTGGATGCCCTGGGGCGGGCACTCGATGAACTGGTCGGCCGACGGCGGGAAGCTGTTCGTGGTGAGCGAGGGGGACCGCAACGACACCTCCACGCTCCACGTCGTCGACGAACCCCGCAAGTACGTCGCCACGCTGAAGGTCGACGCCCCGGCCACCGCCACCCGCGCCAAGCCCCTCACCGTCAAGGGCTCGCTCGTCTCCGCCCTCGCGCTGCCCGCCGGGACGCCGCTGACCGTCACCCGCACCGACATGGAGTCGCCGAACGGCAAGTCGCTCGGCACCAAGTCCCTCGGCACGGGCGGCACGTTCTCCTTCACGGACACCCCGCCCGCCGGCGCCAAGGTCACGTACAAGGTGAGGTACGCCGGTGACGCGACGCATGCGCCGGCGACCGCCTCGGACACGGTCGACGTCTCCCGCGCCACGCCCACGCTGACGCTGAACAACAACGGCAAGCTGTACAGCTACGGCAAGGACGTCGCGTTCACGGCGCACCTCGGCGCGACGTACAAGAACCGCACGGTCGAGATCTGGGCCGACCCCTTCGGCTCGGACAAGCCGAAGAAGCTGATGAAGACCGGCACGGTCAACTCCAGCGGAAACCTGTCGGTCACCCTGGACATGACCCGGGACACCACGGTCACCGCCGTGTTCAAGGGCGACGCCCGCTACGCCCCCAAGTCGGTCAAGTCCACGGCGTACGCCAAGGCGAAGGTCTCGACGTCGCTGTCCAAGCACTACAAGACCGGCAAGATCGGCTCCACGACGTACTACTACTTCCACAAGAACACCGACGTCATCTCCACGACGACGATGAACTACTACAAGGGCCGCAAGCAGCGGCTGGAGCTCCAGGTGTACTCCCAGGGCAAGTGGTACACCGGGGCCACCGAGTACTTCAAGCTCGGCACCAACGGAAGGTCGGTCGTCAACCTGGGCCACGCCGGCCAGTCGGGAATCCGCGCCCGGGTGCGCTCCTCGTACATCAACGCCAGCTCCGGCGACAACGTGAACTCGACGACGCACGGCGCCTGGAAGTACTTCATCTTCACCAGCTGATTCGGCGGCCGAGGTCTTACCAGGCCGTGGCGTCGGGGGCGCGTTCCCAACGATGGACGGGGACGCGCCCCGGCTGCGCGTCCGTCGGTGGCGCGGAAGAAAAGCCGAAGAAAGTTTGTCGCCGGATGTCGAGGGCCCGGTTCCCGCTCCGACTGAGGGGTGACAGCGCGCCTACGGGGCACGCGAAACCGGGAGGACACCAGAGATGAAGTACATCGCGATGATCTATGGCAACCAGGAGAAGTGGGACTCCTTCCCGGCTGAGGCGTGGCCGGAGGCCATCGCCAAGCAGGAGGCGTTCAACAGGAAGTACCGCGAAAGCGGAGAGCTGCTGGGGGCATACGGTCTGGCGGACGCGGTCAACGCCAAGCTGGTGCGCCGCAAGGACGGGGCTCCGGCAGTCACGGATGGGCCGTATCTGGAGACGAAGGAGTACATCGCCAGCTTCTACCTGTTCGACTGCGAGAGCCAGGAGCGTGCGCAGCAGATCGCGGCGGACATGCCGTTCGCCTCCGAGGATCCGGTCGAACTGTGGCCGGTCCTGCACGAGTCTGCGGCGGACATGTGAGCGTGGACCGTCGCGTCGAGGATCTGCTGCGCGAGCTGGCGCCGCAGGTCCTCGGCGCACTGGTCCGCCGGTACGGCGTCTTCGACGCGTGCGAGGACGCCGTGCAGGAGGCACTGCTCGCGGCTGCCCTCCAGTGGCCCGCCGAGGGAACGCCGGACAATCCCCGGGGATGGCTGGTCACCGTCGCCTCCCGCAAGCTGGTGGACCACGTGCGCAGTGAGCAGGCCCGACGGCGTCGAGAGGACCGGATCGCCCTGGCGACCCCACAGGCGGAGCTGCTGAGCCGCGCCGCCGACGCCGAACCGGCCGCAGACCGGGATGACTCCCTTGCGCTGCTCTTCCTGTGCTGCCACCCGGCGCTGTCCTCGTCGAGCCGCATCGCGCTGACCCTGCGCGCGGTCGGTGGCCTGACCACCACTCAGATCGCTGCGGCGTTCCTGGTTCCCGAGTCGACCATGGCCCAGCGCATCAGCCGGGCCAAGCAGACCATCAAGTCCTCCGGCGCGCCCATGCGCATGCCGGACGCGGCGGACCGCGCGGAACGGCTGCAGGCGGTGCTGCACGTGCTGTATCTGATCTTCAACGAGGGCTACGTCACGACGGACGGCAACGACCTGACCGCGCCGGCGCTGTCCGCCGAGTCGATCCGCCTGGCCCGCTGGCTGCATCGTCTGCTGCCCGACGACGGTGAAGTGGCCGGGCTGCTCGCACTGATGCTGCTCACCGACGCGCGTCGGCCGGCGCGCACCGGGCCCTGTGGAGACCTGGTGCCGCTGGCCGAGCAGGATCGCGGCCGGTGGGACCGAGAGCTCATCGCCGAGGGGGTCGCCCTGCTCACCGAGACCTTGCCCCGAGGACAGGTCGGCCCGTACCAGCTGCAGGCGGCTATTGCCGCCGTCCATGACGAGGCCGAGTACGTGGAGGCCACGGACTGGCCACAGATCCTCATGCTGTACGGGCTCCTGGAGCAGCTCGCGCCGAACCCGATGGTCACCCTCAACCGCGCGGTAGCCGTCGCCATGGTGCACGGGGCGGCTGCCGGACTGGAACTGCTTGCGGCCCTGGAGCGCGACAAGAGGATGGCAGGCCACCACCGTCTGCTCGCCACCCGCGCGCATCTCCTTGAACTGCTCGGCGACCACACCGCGGCCGCGGACGGCTACCGCGACGCAGCCCGACGCGCCGCCAGCGCAGCCGAACGACGCCACCTCACCGCCCGCGCCACGCGCCTCACCTCGACGCAGAGCTGATTGCGCCCGTAGATCGGCCGCCCCTTCCCGTGCTCGTCACCCGCGCCCTGCCTGTTGTGCTGACCGCCCTCAATTGCCGGTCGGCGTAGACCGACCGGCAATTGAGGGGGCGGCGTCACGGGGCTGGGGCACGCACCTCGCGGCGTTGTCGTCCATCACCAGGGCTCCTTCCCCGAGCTCTCGGCTCCGCTCGAGCAGGGGAGACGCCATCCGGCTCGATCCTCCGCCTTGCGATGCACGCACCCCAGCCCCGCTCCTTCACCCACCCCCCAATTGCCGGTCGGTCTTAGCGTGCTTGAGATCCGCGACAAAGGTCGACCACGTCGCCGTACGGAACGCGAGCGCCGGACCGTCCGGAACCTTGGACTCACGGACCGGGGCGACACCGGGGTGCCCGTCGGCGACTTCGACTCCCATCCGGCGTGTACCGGACTCCAGTTGGCCGATGAACGAGCCACTGGAGAAGAGCGGGAGACCGAGTTCTTCCTGGGAGAGACCGGATTTGTCCCTTCGGTGCCGGAGTTCGGCGCCGAGGAGGGCGTGCGGAGTGGAGGCCGGGTCGAGCTTCTTGGGCCCCGGCATGACAACTCCCTGTGACACACGTGCGGTTGTTGGTTCTGCGCCCCTTCCAGGTTGGCCGCGCGTTGGACACGCTGGGTGGATGTTGCGATTACGGAGCGTGGAAGGTGTGCAGGATGACCCATGCAGAGCGACGACGGGTTGCTGCCGGAAGAGTGCGGGAGGCGGAGGACGCGGTGGAGAAGCTGAGGCAAGGGCTGAAAGGCGTCGGGCTCGCGCTGCCGTCGCTGCGGGTCGATCCGGTGTCATGCGCGGGGAACGAGCCCGCGCCGCTGGTGGACCTCGGACGGTGCACCATCGATACGGCGCTGCGGCTGAGTGCTGTGCTGGGCGCGGACGGGCAACAGGGAGACCGGACATGACGAGTGAGGGGCTTGAGCCGTGTACGCCGGAACCCGGGTCGTTCGCGGTGGATTCCCGCGACGGGCGGGTGGGGCGCGTGATGGGGCGCGTCGGACCGTACGTACAGCTGCGGCCGCCGGGCGGTGGGGCGGAGTGGGACTGCCCGCCGGAAGCCGTGCGGCCGGCGCCGCCCGGGGAGGTGCTGCGGGCCCGGGTCAGGGAGGTCAACCGGGAGGGGCGGCTGCCGTGAGAAGCACGAGGGGCGGCGGGGTGCCGCCCCTCGGTCGCGCTTGCGACGCAACGCAAGGCGGCGATTACCTGAAGTCGACAATCGTTGCTCCGGGAGGGCGCCGTGGGAGACGCGAGGTCGGTGCGTTCCTTACACGATCGTGGGACGCTGAGGGAAGCGGCGAACCGCCGCAGAACCGTCGATCTACGCTCCTCGTCAGGCCACAGGAGAAGGGACCCGCGATGACCGCCGCGATGGTCGAGAACGACCGGCCCGCTGAGGGCCGCCCGTGGGAGTACCTGCTGCAGACATGGCGTGAACTGGACGTGCCCGAGGGATGGCGTGCCGAGATCGACGAGGGGCAGATCGTTTTGGTACCACCGCCTCATGCGCATCACAACGGCATCGCCGAGATGGTGCAGCGGCGCCTGTATCGGGGCCTCCCCGATGAACTGGGCATCTACCAGACCCTGGGCGTCCACATTGCCCCGTTGGACAAGCTCTACGTTCCCGACCTGGTGGTCATGCCGTCGGAGCTGATCGTGGAAGCCGATCCGGAATCCAGCGATCCGATGGACGCCTCCGAGGCTCTGCTGATCGTCGAGATCACGTCGAAGGGCAATGCCCGGGAGGACCGGACGAAGAAGTACCGCTCCTACGCGCGCGCGGGCGTGCCGCTGTACCTGTTGATCGACCGGTTCGACACGCGTGGCGCGATGGCCACGCTGTTCACGGAGCCGAACGAGGACGGGACGTACAAGCACTCCGACCCTGTCCAGTTCGGGAAGCCGCTCACGCTTCCCGAGCCCTTCGGTACGACGCTGCCCACGGGGGACTTTCCGGTGTGACCGGGCACGGCTGAGGGCGGGCACCCGGTGCGGGTGCCGCCCTCTGTTGCGTTACGGGGTCAGGTGCGAACCCATGGCGTGTGGTGTCTTGCTGTGCGGCGTGCGGAGCAGTGCCCCGGACCGGGTCAGGTGCTGCGGGGTGCGGCCGCGAGGGCGGCGCGGAGGTGGCCGTCGGACGCGGACAGGAGCGTGGCGGCGGTCGGGCCGTCGACCTGGCCGAGGATGGCGAGGATCGCGTTCTTCACCTCGCCGTCGGTGGCGGCGAGCGCGGCTTCGATCTCCGGGTCGGAGGCGCCGGTGGCGAGGGAAACGATCCGGCGGGAGCGGGCGCGCAGCTTCTCGTTGGAGGCACGGACGTCGACCATGAGGTTTCCGTACGTCTTGCCGAGCCGGATCATCGTGATCGTCGACAGCATGTTGAGGACGAGCTTCTGCGCCGTACCGGCCTTCAGGCGGGTCGAGCCGGTGAGGAGTTCCGGGCCGACGACGACCTCGATGGGGTGCTCGGCCGCGGCGCCGAGCGCCGAGTCCGCGTTGCAGGACAGGCCGATGGTCAGCGCCCCCTTGGCGCGGGCGTGCTCGACGGCCCCGATCGCGTACGGCGTACGGCCGGAGGCGGAGATGCCGACCACCGTGTCGTCCGGGGTGAGATCCAGTCCGTCGAGGTCGGCGGCGGCCAGCTCCTTGCTGTCCTCGGCGCCTTCGACGGCCGTGACCATCGCGGACGGGCCGCCCGCGATCAGACCGACCACCTCGGACGGGTCGGTGTTGAACGTGGGCGGGCACTCACTGGCGTCCAGGACGCCGAGCCGGCCCGCGGTGCCCGCGCCCGCGTAGATCAGCCGGCCACCGCGGGCCATGCGCGCGGCGACCCCGTCGATCGCGGCGGCGATCTCGGGCAGCCGGGCGGCGACGGCGGAGGGGACGGACTGGTCCTCGCCGTTCATGATCCGGGCGATCTCCAGCGTGGCCAGCCGGTCGATCTCGGCGAGCTCGGGCCGGAACGCCTCGGTGGTGAGGGTGGCGAGCTCGGCGCGCAACTCCCCGTACTCGGAGGGCTGATCGGGCGTCGCGGCATTGGCGCCGGTGGTGGAGGTCATGGAGGGCGGCTCTGCTTTCTCGATCTCGTGGCTCGTACGGTTCAGCGAGTGCGGGTGGGGGTGCGGGTGCTCGTGGTGTCAGCGGGTGCGGGGGGTGTGGCGGTGGGCCAGTGCCTCGTACGAGGCGGCGAGCGCCGGGGCCGCCGTCTCGTACGTCCGCTGGGCAACCCCTATGAACAGGCAGTCCACGACGAGGAGCTGGCTCGTCCGGCTCGACATGGCGGCGGGGCGCAGCTCGCTCTCGCGGGCGGTGGACGTGGTCAGCACGTGGTCCGCGTACTGCGTCACCGGGCCGTCGGGGCGGCCGGTGATGGCGATCGTCGTCGCGCCCCGGTCGAACGCCACCCGGAGCGGCTCGATCACGTCACCGGTGGAACCGGAGTGGGTGATCGCGATCGCCACATCGCCGGAGCGGAGCTGCACGGCGTTGGTGACAGCCAGGTGCGGGTCCATGTGCGCGTGCGCGATCAGGCCGATACGGAGCAGCTTCTGCCCCAGGTCCTGGGCGACCAGAGAGGAGGCGCCGACGCCGTAGATGTCGATCCGGCGGGCGGTCGAAGCGGCGGCGACGGCGGCACCGAGCTGCACCGTGTCGAGTCCGGCGGCCGTGTCCGCGAGGGTCTGCTGCTCGTCGAAGGCGAGCTTGGCGACCACGTCGGCGATCGGGTCGTCGACAGCTATGTCCGCCGTGACGGAGGGGGCGCGGCCGGACTGCTGGTGGGCGGCGAGCCCGGCGAGGGCGAGGCGCAGATCCCGGTAGCCGGGGTAGCCGAGGAGGCGGGCGGTGCGGACCACGGTCGCCTCGCTGGTGCCGGTGAGCTCGGCGAGACCGGTGACCGTCAGGGCGGCGCAGCCGGCCGGGTCGCCGGCCACGGCCTCGGCGACCCGCTGCATGGAGCGCGTCATGGACGGCGCGAGCGTCCGCACCTTGGCTGCGAGTGCGGCCGGAGCGGGCGGCGCATCACCGCTGAAACTTTCCTTCAGGTCACGGGTCACCTTTGAAAGGTATTTTCAACACAGTTGCCCGTCAACCCCCTTTGGTCCCGACCTCTGACGGAACGGAGGCCGGGACGGGTGACTGGACGCAGGACCTGTTCGCACTCGGGGTGACAATGGCTGCATGGAGCTGAACCGCCTGGAGCAGGCGTTGCACACCGCCCGCGCCCTGGTCATGGCCGATCTCGCCGCAGGCGGTGTCGCCGAGGCCGAGATCGTCTCGCTCGTCGAGGACGCGGTGACGCATCGGCGCTGGTGGGTCGAGAACTGGCCGGACGGTGTGGAATACGTTGTCGGCCTCGTTGCCCAGGACGTCCAGGACGCGCTGCTGGAGCGGTACGGCCGCTGGCCGCTCTGCCCGGTGTGCGACGCGGGCGACCCGCACGCCCTCGATGTCGAACCGGAGCTGGGCCCGGACCCGCGCTGGGTCTGCACCAAGGCGACCGTGATGGTGGCGCGCGTGGGCGCGCTGAGCGGAGTGCTCGGCCGGTGACGGTCTATATCGACCCGCCCGACTGGCCGGGCCACGGTCGGCTCTGGTCGCATCTGGTCAGCGACGTGTCCTTCGACGAACTGCACGCGTTCGCCGCCGTCATCGGCTGCCCGCCGCAGGCATTCGAGCGGGACCACTACGACGTACCGGAAACGCGGTACGCGGACGCGGTGCGGGCCGGGGCCGTCGAGATCGGTTCGAAGGAGCTCGTCCGCCGGCTCACGGAGGCGGGACTGCGGCGCCCCAAGGGACGCCCGGCCCCCGGCGGCTGAACGACCGACGAAGCCACGCCGCTCAGGCGGCGGAGGAGCTTCCCGCTTCCACGTCGACGGACGCCGGCGAGGACGTCACGGCGGGCGACCCGGTCACCCGGCGCGACCTGGCCCCGCTGTGCAGCCGCAGTGAGAACACCACGGCGACCAGCGCCAGCACCGTCATCGCCGCGCCCGCCCAGGCCGTCCCCTCGAAGCCGAAGTCCGCGTCGATCACCGTGCCGCCCAGCCAGGGGCCGCCCGTGTTGCCGAGGTTGAACGCGGCGGTCGTCGTCGCGCCCGCCAGGGTCGGGGCCGCGCCCGCGATGTTGAACATCCGGGCGTTCAGCGCCGGGGCCGTGTAGAACGCCGACACGCCCAGCAGGAACGCGAGCCCGACCGCGGCGACCTGGTTCGAGGCGAACAGTGCCAGCGCGACCAGGAAGACCGTCGAGGCCGCGATACCGCTCATCAGCACCCCGAAGAGGTGCGCGTCCGCGACCCGGCCGCCGATCGTCGTACCGACCAGCGCCCCGATCCCGAACAGCGCGAGAACCGTCGGAACCCAGCCCGAATCCAGCCCGGCCACATCCGTCAGCAACGGCGCCAGATAGCTGAACGCGCAGAAGACCCCGCCCGCCGCGAGCGCCGTGATCACGATCGACAGCCACACCTGCCGGTCACGGTAGATGGACATCTCCCGCTTGAGCTGCGGCTTCTTCTCGGGGAGCGGGATGCGGGGGATGAGCGTCGCGACACCGACGAGCGCCACGGCGGACGCCGCGCCGACCGCCCAGAACGCCGACCGCCAGCCGAGGTTCTCACCGAGGAACGCCCCCAGCGGTACGCCGAGGACGTTCGCGATCGACAGCCCGCCGATCATCACGGCCATCGCTCTGGCACGCGCGTTCACCGGCACCGTCGCGATGGCGACCGCCGCCCCCACCGCCCAGAACCCGGCGCAGGCGAAGGCGCTCACCACGCGGGAGGCGAAGAGCACCTCGTACGTCGGAGCGAGCGCTCCCGCGACCTGCCCGAGGCCGAAGACCGAGATCAGCGCGATCAGGGTGGTGCGGCGCGGCAGCCGGAGCGTGGCCACGGCGAGCAGGGGAGCCCCGATCACCATGCCGATCGCGAAGGCGGATATGAGGAGTCCGGCCCGGGGGATCGACACGTTCATGTCGTCGGCGATGGGCGGCAACAGCCCGGAGAGCATGAACTCACTGGTGCCCAGGGCAAAGACCGAGAGGCCAAGAATGTATACGGCGAGTGGCATGCGTGAGCGGCGAGCGGCAGAGTCGAGCATGACAGCTGCCAACAGCGACCACGGGCGTTACATTCCCGTACCGGGATATCTCGTCGGCTGTCTCAACGGGTGAGCAGTTCCAGCTCTGTCAGCAGGTTCTGCCGGGCCCGCGGCTCCCACTCGGCGAAACCGTGCGGCGTACGGAACAGCCGCGGCAGTCCGAGCAGCTGCCGCAGGACGGCCGCACGCCCGCTCCGGAAGGCTTCGTCGGGGACGAAGCCGTACTCGTCCCGCACCTGCGCCGCGTACGCCGCGTACTCCTTCGGGGCGGCTGCCAGGATCGCCAGGTCCGCGTCGCACAGCACCTCGCCGTTGGTGTCGCCGTCCGCCGGGTCATGGGTGACGGTGAGCCGGACCAGGCGGGCGACCTCGGCGGTGACGGCGTCCGGGACACCGGCCTCGGGCAGGGCGCGCTCGGCGAGGGCGGCGCTGCGCTCCTCGTTCTCGGAGCGGTCCGGGCGGTACACCGCGTCGTGGAACCAGGCGGCGAGGCGGACCGCGTCGGGGGCGGCGGCGTGACCGGCGAGGGTGTCGATGCGGTCGAGGACCGCCGTCAGATGGGCGGTGGTGTGGTAGCGGCGCTGCGGTTCGGCCCAGCGGGCGAGCAGGTTGTCGGCGTACGGCAGGGGGTCGGGGCCGGTCGCGCCCTCCCGCACGGCGACCAGCGCATTGCTCCAGCGGGCGCGGAGCGCGTCCACGGCGTCGGGGGAGGATCCGCTCTCGTGCGCGCTGTCGTCCGTCATACGCACGAGAGTAGATTCCCCCCGTCGTCCACGGCGAGCGGCGGGCGGGCCCGGTTACTCGGTGGATCCGAGCGGCGGTGAGGGAAGTCCGAAATGATCGGCGATGATCCACAAGCGGCTCAAGCAGTGCCGGTCAGCGCGCTGACGATATAGCCCATGTGCTGCGGAGCGCACCCCATCAGCAGCTCCGCGCTCCCGTCGCGACACTCGGCCACTCGCCAAGTCGGCTGCACAGCAAGGGGGTCTGCCCGCTGCCTGTCCCTCACCCGCACCAACTCCAGGCGCCCCACCGGGATGGAGCGCCGATGCAGCTCCGCCACCTCGGTGGGAGACGCGTCGAGAGCGGTACGGGACGCGGACAGAAAGACGATCAACTCCCGGCAGTACGAGGGCGTGCCCAGGACGCACGCCGGAAACGTGACGGCCCCTCCGGCGGCAAACAGCCGGGCCTCCCTCTTCGCCCGCCGACGCCCACTGGGAACCAGAAGGCCCACAGCGACATCGATCAGTACATCGAGCAACCCGCTCACCCACCTCGACCCGGGCAACAACGGCTCAGGAATCCCAGCCACGGTACCTAGTGGTGGGGTCGCCCGGGGCTTGCATCGGCGAGTGTGTCCAGATCCAGGCGGACGCTGAGCTGGCTCCCGAGTTCCCGAAAGCCGAGCGCCCGCGCGACCCGGCGGGAGGCCGGAGGCCGGGCCCGCCACTGGGGCAGCAGGCCTGCGGCGAGTGCGTGCGCCACCGCTGCGGACGCCGTCTGCCGGGCCAGTTGGCGGCCTCGCCACTGTGGGGCGGTCAGCACACAGACATGCGCGGTCGCGGCCGGCCAGGCGCGGTATCCCGCTGCGGCTACCACGTCCGTTCCTTCGCGCACGACGAACACCGGAGAGGTGACCTCTTCCATTCCGCTCTCGTCCGCGTCCTCCGGCCCCGCCGACCGCACCAATTCACGAAGGTCGCGATGCCCAGGCGCGAGGTGCTCGACGGCGTGATGGCCCGGCGCGGGCCGGAAGCCGTCCCTTGCGACGTAGGCCAGCGTGGCCGGACCGAGTACCTCGGTCACGGGCAGTACGGCCTCGATCGCTTCGGGCCGAGTGAGCGAACCGGCCGGCACCGCAGCCGGCACACGGCGCAACGCCTGGGCAGCGCCCCCGGTGGGCACAGTGGCGATGGCCGCGTCGCCCAGCATCACGATGCCTGCCCATGACGGCGGGCACAGACCTGATCCGGGCGAAGTGACCACGGTCAGACCCCCGGAGGGCGCGAACGACACCGGCACGGCGGCCAACGTCTCCCACAGACCACGAGCACGGACCAGCAGCGGATCGACAGGCATGGCCTGATCCTGTCACGCCGATGTCGCCGGGCGCCGGGGAAAACAACCACCACAAGCACGGCACATCGGATCCTGAAGTGGCCCCGCACTGACCGGAGAAACCCGTCTGTGAGAGCAACAGACGGTTCCCGAATCCGCCGGACCGGCCAGTGAATCGTACGGTCGTCCCTGCCCCCAAGCCGAGCGATACCAGCCCTTGTCGGATTGTCGGACAATCGCTAGCGTGCGCCCGTGATGGATCTGAGGAGTCCGACCAATCCGATGGATCTCAACGCGGATCTCGGCGAAGGGTTCGGACACTGAACCCTCACCGGCGACGCGCTGCTCGACTGTGTCACCAGCGCCAATGTCGCCTGCGCCATCCATGCGACGCCTCCGTGATGCGACGGGTCTGCGAGCGGGCGGCAGCCCGGGGTGTACGGATCGGCGCACAGGTCTCGTACCGCCAGGACCACGTCGTACCTCGCTGTGTGCGGACGGCGGCCGACTGCAGTGTCACGGGCGCCGACGGCGGCCGGGCAACGGTCGCTGCACGGTCGTTGTGCGTGCACGGCGACACCCCCGGGACTGCGGAGCTGGCCGGCCAGGCCCGCGGGGCGCTGGAAGAGGCGGGTGTTCGCGTGCGGGCGTTCGTGTGAGCGGGGACGGATTCGGTGCCGAGGCGCTGGTGCTGCCCGCCGGCCGGGAGGCGCTGCTTGTCGAGCTGTCTTCCGGCGAGCATGCCGAGGCCTTCCACGCCGAGTTGCTGCGCCGCCACGCGCGCGGTGAACTGCCCGTCATACGGGAGATCGTGCCCGGTGCACAGAGCGTGCTGCTCGACGGGATCGCAGACCGGACGCCGCAGGGGCGGGAGCGGTTCGCCCGCGAACTCGCTTCCTGGCGGATACCGCCGCTGCGACGTGGGACCGGGGACGCGGTCGAGATCCCTGTCGTCTACGACGGGCCGGATCTCGCCGAGGTCGCCACAGTGTGGGGCGTCGGTGTCGACGAGGTGCTGGGAATTCATGCCGGTACGGAGTTCCGGGTGGCGTTCTGTGGGTTCGCGCCCGGCTTCGGCTATCTGACCGGACTGCCCGGTCACCTTCGTGTGCCGAGGCGGGCGACTCCGCGTACGAAGGTTCCGGCGGGGGCGGTGGCCCTTGCGGGGCCGTACACCGGGGTCTATCCGCGCGCGTCGCCCGGCGGGTGGCAGCTCATCGGGCGGATGCCGGACCCCGGGGAGCTGTGGGACCCGGCACGGGAACCGGCGGCGTTGCTGGAGCCGGGCGCGCGGGTGCGGTTCGTGGTGGCGGGGGCAGCAGGGGTGGCGGAGTGATCGAGGCGACGGACGTCCTTGACGTGGTCCGGGCCGGGGCGCTGACCACCGTGCAGGACGCGGGACGGGTCGGCTGGGCACGCCTGGGGGTGCCGAGGGCCGGCGCACTGGACGCACCGGCCCTCCGCCTTGCCAACCGGCTGGTCGGCAACACGGCGGACGCGGCGGTACTGGAGACCACGGTCACCGGGTGCGGGGTACGGCCGAGACGTTCCACGGTGGCTGTGGTGGGGGGTGCGGTGTGCCGGGTCACGGTGGACGGGCGACCGGTGGCGTGGGGCGTCCCCATTCCCGTACCGGCAGGGGCGGTGCTCGACGCCGGTCCGGCGGAGGGCGGCCTGCGGAGCTATCTGGCGTTCCACGGCGGCCTGGTGCCGGAGCCGGTGCTCGGCAGCCGGTCGGCGGATCTGCTGTCCGGTCTGGGACCGGCGCCGCTGCGGGACGGGGACGTGGAACCGCTGGGGGCGCCTGCGGGGGCCGTCCCGCAGGCGCCGGACGCTGTGCCGTGGCCGGGGGCGCCGACCGAACTCGTCCTGCCGGTCCAGCTGGGGCCACGTCATACCTGGTTCACGGACGCGGCGTTGCAGACCCTCGCCACCGCCGCGTACCGGGTGGCGCCGCACAGCAACCGAATCGGGCTGCGGACGGAGGGGCCCGCTCTGGAACGTGCGCGGGACGGGGAACTGCCGAGCGAGGGCATGGTGCTGGGGGCCATCCAGGTACCGCCGGACGGGCGGCCGGTGGTGCTACTCAACGACCATCCGACGACGGGGGGATACCCAGTGGTGGGGGTGGTGCCGGAGGCCGCGTTGGCGGGGGCGGCACAGGCGGTGCCGGGGGTGCGAGTGCGGTTTGTGGTGACGGGGTAGGAAATTCAGCCGCTCCGGCGATTGAGGAGCAGGGTCCGGGGCGGCGCCCTGGTTACGGGAAGGGCGGGTAGGGGAAACGAACACCCCGGCCCGCCCCGCGCGCCACTCGTCTCTACGCCTGCGCCCGGAACCCCCGCAGCCGCAACGAGTTCCCCACCACGAAGACCGACGAGAACGCCATCGCGGCGCCCGCGATCATCGGGTTGAGCAGTCCGGCCGCCGCCAGCGGCAGTGCCGCCACGTTGTACGCGAACGCCCAGAACAGGTTCGTACGGATCGTCCCCAGCGTCTTCCGCGACAGCCGGATCGCGTCCGCCGCGGCCCGCAGGTCCCCGCGGACCAGCGTCAGGTCACCGGCCTCGATCGCGGCGTCCGTGCCCGTACCCATCGCCAGGCCCAGATCGGCCTGGGCGAGAGCGGCCGCGTCGTTGACGCCGTCACCGACCATGGCGACCGAACGGCCCTGGGACTGGAGTTCCTTGACGACGTCGACCTTGTCCTCCGGCATGACCTCCGCGTACACCTTCTCGATCCCGACCTCGGCCGCGACCGCCTCGGCCACCGCCCGGTTGTCACCGGTGAGCAGGATCGGGGTCAGCCCCAGGGCCCGCAGTCGCCGAATGGCCTCCGCGCTGGTGTCCTTCACCGCGTCGGCGACTTCGAGGACCGCCCGTGCCTCGCCGTCCCATGCGACCGCGATGGCCGTCCGGCCCGCAGCCTCGGCGGCCGCCTTCTGCCGGGCCAGCTCCACCGGCAGGTGGATCTCCCACTCGGCGAGCAGCTGCTCACGGCCGACGAGGACGGCGTGCCCCTCCACGACACCTTGCACGCCGAGCCCCGCGATGTTGGCGAAGTCCTCGGGGGTGGGCAGGGCGGCACCGGTGCGCTCCGCGGCTCCGGCAGCGACGGCCTGGGCGATGGGGTGTTCCGAGGAGTGCTCCAGGGCGCCCGCGAGCCGCAGCACATCGCGCTCGTCCGTACCGTCTGCCGTGTGCACGTCCAGCAGCGTCATCCGGCCGGTGGTGACCGTGCCGGTCTTGTCCAGGACGATCGTGTCGACGCGGCGCGTGGTCTCCAGGACCTCCGGGCCCTTGATCAGGATGCCGAGCTGTGCGCCGCGCCCGGTCCCCACCATGAGGGCGGTCGGAGTGGCGAGGCCCAGCGCGCACGGGCAGGCGATGATCAGTACGGCGACGGCGGCCGTGAACGCGGCCGTCAGACCGGCTCCGTTGCCCAGCCAGAACCCCAGCGTGCCGAGTGCGAGCGCGATGACCACGGGCACGAACACCGCGGAGATCCTGTCGGCCAGCCGCTGCGCCGCCGCCTTGCCGTTCTGCGCGTCCTCGACGAGCTTCGCCATCCGCGCCAGCTGCGTGTCGGCGCCGATCCGTGTCGCCTCGACGACGAGCCGGCCGCCCGCGTTGAGCGTGGCACCGGTGACGGAGTCCCCGACACCGACCTCGACCGGCACGGACTCGCCGGTGAGCATCGACGCGTCGACCGCCGAGGCGCCCTCGACGACTGTGCCGTCAGTGGCGATCTTCTCGCCGGGGCGGACCAGGAACCGGTCCCCGACCTGCAGCTCCGCCGTCGGGACGGTCACCTCGCGGCCGCCCCGCACCACGGTGACCTCCTTGGCGCCCAGCTCCAGCAGCGCCTTGAGCGCGGCGCCCGCCTTCCGCTTGGAACGGGCCTCGAAATAGCGCCCGGCCAGGATGAACGCGGTGACGCCGGCCGCCGCCTCCAGATAGATGTTCCCGGCGCCGTCACTGCGGCCGATGGTCAGCTCGAAGGGGTGCGTCATGCCCGTCATCCCCGCCGTACCGAAGAACAGCGCCCACAGCGACCACAGGAACGCGGCCGAGGTGCCGACCGAGATCAGCGTGTCCATCGTGGCCGCGCCGTGCTTGGCGTTGGTCCAGGCGGCGCGGTGGAACGGCCAGGCGGCATACGTGACGACCGGCGCCGTCAGGGTCAGCGACAGCCACTGCCAGTAGTCGAACTGGAGCGCCGGGATCATCGCCATCGCGATCACCGGCACGGCGAGCACCACGGCGGTGAGCAGCCGCTGCCGCAGGGGCAGCAGCTCGTCGGCCTCCGCGGCGCCGGGGGAGTCGTCCTCGCTGCGTACCGGCGGAGCGGGCTCGTGCGCGGTGTAGCCGGTCTTCTCGACGGTGGCGATCAGGTCCTGCACGGAGATGTCCTCGCCCCGGTAGCTGACCTTGGCCTTCTCCGTGGCGTAATTGACGGTGGCCTCGACGCCGTCCATCCGGTTGAGCTTCTTTTCGATACGGGCCGCGCAGGAGGCGCAGGTCATGCCGCCGATCGCGAGCTCGACCTCTGCGGTGGTGCCGGTGGCTGTGCCGGTGCCGTTTGTGGCGGTGTGCGCGGACACGATGTCCTCCCTGGCGGTGAGTTGATACCCCTAGGGGGTATGCATTACTGGTTCAGGTATACCCCCTACCCCTATAAATCGCAAGGGTGATCCGTCGCCGGGACCCGGAGTGCGCGCGTCCGGCCATCTGACATGCGTCTGACCTCGCGTATCTTCACGTCGGATTGTGGCTGCGCCCTCGGGTGACCGCCCCGTAGGCTGGCCATTGGACTAGACCTGTAGCTGCCTACTGGAGGAATGGGGTCCCATGAGCAACCGTGCAGTCCTGGAGGTGATCGCTCTCGACGCGGAGGACGCGGTCGCTGCCCAGGCGGGTGGTGCAGACCGGCTTGAGCTGGTCACCGACATGGCGGCGGACGGCCTGACCCCGTCCCGTGCGACCTTCGCGGAGATCCGGGCGGCGGTGGACATTCCGCTGCGGGTGATGCTCAGGTTGGCGGACGGCTTCGAGGCCGGCGACATCGAGGTGCTTGTGGCCAGGGCGCGCGAGCTGCGAGCGGAGGGTGCCGAGGAATTCGTCCTGGGCTTCCTGGACGCCGGGGGCCACCCGGACCTGGTCGCCGTCGAACGCCTCCTCGCCGAGCTGGAGGGCTGCCGCTGGACGTTCCACCGCGCGATCGACCACGCCACCGACCGGGACACCCTGCGCAAACAGCTGGCAGACCTGCCGGGCCTCGACACATATCTCACGGCGGGTTCGCCGAAGGGCGTCGACGACGGCATTCCGACGCTGCTGGCCGAAACGGCGCGCAGGGGTGAGCCCGGGTACGAGGCGCAGATCCTGGTGGGCGGCGGGCTCCGCCTGGACCACCTGCCGGAGCTGCTGTCCGCGGGCATCGACGCCGTACACATCGGCGGCGCCGCGCGCCCGCACGGCTGGTCGGGTCCGGTGGACGCGGCGGCGGTACGGGAGTGGCGGGCGGTGCTTGACGCGTAGCCGGGGGGCGCGGTGGCCCCAGGCCATGGGGCCGGGCTCATCCGGCTGAACGGTTCCGTCCTCAGACGCCGGTCGGTCTCAGGGCGTGTTGTTTCGAAAGTCCCGCCTGCCAGGCAATGCCATGCAGGCGGGCTGTCTCT